>CAZFLI010000065.1:0-10033 GCA_964519845.1 uncultured Anaerolineaceae bacterium
GGAGCCGACGCTGGGACTCGAACCCGGAACCGGCGGTTTACAAAACCGCTGCTCTACCAATTGAGCTACGTCGGCAGGCACAAGGGCACGCTGACGCTAAGTCCCTTGGGCGCCCGCGAATGATATGGGCTGGCTGGCTTGCCGGTCAAGCGTGCCCTCCGGGGAGCGGATCGTCGTCCTCCGGCGTCCGGCGTGGCGGCCGCAAAGGGAGTGGCGGCTCGGTCTTCAGTCGATTGAGCCGGCCTCGGGCCCGCGGCCGGGAGCCGTGTCGCCGGGCAGGAGATCATCCGCGGCCGCGGCCGGTCCCGGCTCCTCAATCGCCGCCGGAGCCGGCTTGCCGATGCTCTTGCGGCGGCGAGGGGAGGCTGGTTCCGGCGCGGCCTCGGCAGTCGGCACGAGGGCCGGCTCGGCAGCCGGGGGCTCGGCCGGCTGTCCGCCCCCACGCTGGGACGAGGCCTCATATAGAAGGATCGAGCCGGCGACGGCGGCGTTGAGCGACTCGACGCGGCCACGCATCGGGATCCGGACTACGGCGTCGCAGCGGCGCCTCACGGCCGGTCCGAGACCCTGCCCTTCGCTGCCGACCACCACGGCGACGGGCCCCCGCAGGTCCGACTCTCGGGCCGTCAGCTGGGCCGAGGCATCCGTGCCCACGATCCGCAGGCCTCTCACGTGCAGGTCGGTCAGGGCTTCGGCCAGATCATCAACGGGCACCAACAGCAGATGCTCGACGGCCCCCGCCGAAGCCTTGATCGCGGCCGGCGATAGGGGCGCCTGGCGGCGCGTGGGGTAAACCACTCCGTGGACACCCGAGGCCTCGGCCGTTCGCAGCAGCGAGCCGAAGTTCTGTGGATCTTCGAGCGAGTCGAGGACCAGGACGAAAGCCGGCTCATGGCGCTCGAGGGCGCGAGCGATCAGATCGTCCAGGCCGGCGAAGCGGCGGCGGTCGGTGACGAGGGAGATCCCCTGGTGGCCATCGAAACCGGCCAGTTGCGTCAGCGTCCCGCCTTCTACCTCCACGATCGGGATCCGTAGGTTCGTGGCATGCAGGACGAGCTTCTCCAGAGCCTGGCGGCGTTGCGGAACGACCAGTAGCCGGATGGCCGTGCGCCGGGCGGCGAAGGCCTCCTCCACGGGATGGCGTCCGGCCACGAGTTCCTCGTCCTCGCCGAGCAAGCCCACGGGCGGCGGCACCGACGCGGCGAATGCATGAGGCGCGGGTGGGTGGGCCGCCGGGCCGAACGGTGGGCGACCGGCCGGGCGACCGGCCGGCGGCGGACCGAACGGTGGGCGACCGGCCGGCGGCGGACCTACCGGACCAGGCCTCGGCTGCCCCGGCCGGGCACGATACGGCCCGGCTGGGCTCGGGGTTGGTGGGCGGCCCTGAAACGGCGCCGCCTGATGGGGCGCGGCGCGGTGGGGTGGACGGGCCTGGTACGGCGGGCGGGCCTGGTACGGCCTTGGGGCCGGTGGCGGTGGCGGGGTCGCGTCCGGCTGCGACTCACCGAAACCGAGGCCGGGGCGCGGCCCGGCGAGGCGCGGCCCGGCGGGGCGCGGGTGAGGCCTCTTCCAGGCCGGCTTGCCGGGGCCGGCGTGCCGGCCGGGGCCGGGGCCGTGACGGCCGGGCTTGGGGCCGGCGTGCCAGCCGGGGCCGGCGGGGCCGTGGCGGCCGGGCTTGGGGCCGGCGTGCCAGCCGGGGCGGGGGCCGGCGGGGCCGTTCTCGTTTGGGCCGTTCTCGTTTGGGCCGTTCTTGCTTGGGCCGAACCCGCTGCCCTTTGGCCCGGGCCTGCCGCCGGGCTTGCCGCCGCCGGGGCGGCCGCGCTTGGCGCCCGGCTTCCGGTCGCCGGCGTCGTCTTCGGGCTTGCGTCTCTGGTCGCTCAAGGTTCTCTCAGTCAATTCCCGCGCGCCCGGCCGGGCGCGACGATACGAACCGCGGTCAGCTGGCGCGGCGCCAGCGCTGGCCGTCGCGGGTGTCTTCCACCAGGATGCCGTGCCCGGCAAGGACGTCCCGCAGCCGGTCGGACTCGGCCCATTGCCCGGCCTCGCGCGCAGCGGCCCGCTGCTCCAGAAGGGTTGTCAGGTCGGGGGTCAGCTCTTCCTGAGCCGGCGGCATGATCGCCAGAACGCGATCGAGGTCCCGCAGGAAGTCGGTCGCCCGGGAGGCATCGGCCCTGGACAGCGCCCGCGCGTCGATGCGCCTGTTCAGCTCGCGAACCAGCTCGAACAGCGCCGCCAGCGCCGGCGAGATGTTGAGGTCGTCGTCCATGGCCGTCTCGAAGGCCGTTCGAGTTCCGTCCAGCAGGGCCGGCAGCGTGGCGTCGTCGGCCCCATCGGAGCGGTAGGCGGCCAGCGCCGCCAGTAGGGCGTCCAGTCGTTCGATCGCCGCCCCCGCTGCGGTCAGCGAGTCGTCGCCGAAGGCGAGCCCCATCCGGTAGTGGGCCGAGAGCAGGGCCAGCCGCAGCGCCCGCGGCGACGCGCCGCCCGCCACCACCTCGGCGACCGTGGCGATGTTGCCGGTCGACTTGGCCATCTTCTGCCCGGCCTTCTGCAGGAAGGCCGAGTGGATCCAGCAGGCGACGTAGGGCTTGCCGGTGGCGGCTTCGCTCTGGGCGATCTCGTCCGAATGGTGCGGGAAGACGAGGTCGACGCCTCCGGTGTGGATGTCGAACGACTCGCCCAGGTAGGCCATGCTCATGGCCGAGCACTCGATGTGCCAGCCCGGCCGGCCCGGCCCGACGGCCGTGTCCCAGCTGGGCTCGCCGGGCTTGGGCGCCTTCCACAGGGCGAAATCGCGCACGTCGTCCTTGGCGTACTGGTCCGCCTCGACCCGCTCCCCCACCCTCATCCCTTCGAGATCGACCCGGGCCAGCCGGCCGTAGCCGGGGAAGGAGGCAATGCGGAAGAAGATCGAGCCGTCGTCCGTCCGGTAGGCGTGCCCAGAATCCAGCAGCCTGCCGATCAGTTCGGCCATCTGCGGGATGTGCTCCGTCGCGCGGGGCATCACGTCGGGGCGGGCGATGCCCAGCCTGTCCAGGTCGTCCAGGAACGTCTTCTCGTAGCGCGCCGACAGCTCGCCGATCGAGACGCCTTCGCTGTTGGCCCCTTTGATGATCTTGTCGTCGATGTCGGTGACGTTCATGACCCAGGTCACCCGGAACCCGCGATAGCGCAGGTAGCGGACCAGCAGGTCGTTGAAGGTGAAGGTTCGGAAGTTGCCGATGTGGGCCGGCGCGTAGACGGTGGGACCGCAAGTGTAGACGCGCACATGACCAGGCTCGAGCGGGACCAGATCGCGGACTTCGCCGGCCATGGTGTCGAACAAGCGGACGGTCATCGCTGGCCTTCCTCGGCCGCGTCTCTCCCGACCGCCTCGCCGGCGGCGACCAGGACGACGGCGCTGGCCGAGATCGCACGGCCCTCGCCTTCGGGGCCACTCAGGTTGCCGCTTGAAGCCTTGACGTTGACCGCCCCGGCGTCCATGGAGAGGACCTCCGCGATCACCCGGCCCATCTCCGGCAGCAGGGGGGCAAGCTTCGGCCGGGCGGCGACGATCGTCAGGTCGACGTTGACCGGTCGCCAGCCGGCCGCGCGCACTCGCTCCGCCACGGCTCCAAGCAGTTGGCGCGAGTCGACCCCTTCGGGCGTCCGCGAGTCGGCGGGAAAGTGCCGGCCCAGGTCGCCCAGCCCGGCGGCCCCCAGCAGCGCGTCGGCCACGGCGTGAAGGGCCGCGTCCCCGTCCGAATGCCCGGCCAACCGCGGGGCGCCTTCGATGCGCAGACCGCCCAGCACCAGCGGCATGCCCGAACCGAAGGGGTGGTTGTCCATGCCCTGCCCGACGCGGATTGCGACGGGCGCGCCCGAGCCGCCGGCGTCTGCGGCGGTGCCGGCGGCCAGGATCGCCCCGGCGCGCTCGATATCGGCGGGTACCGTCACCTTGAGATTCGTAGCCTCCCCTGGGATGGCGTGAACCGGGATTCTACAGGCCTCCAGCAAAGCGGCCTCATCGGTCCAGGTTTCGGGGCCATCGGCGGGGCGATCCTCGTAAGCACTCAGGATCAGGCTGAGGCGGACGCCCTGCGGCGTCTGTGCGGCGGCGATGCGGCTCCGATCGATCGTCTCGCCGATCTGCTCGCCATCCAGCCGCTTGAGGGTCTCCGCCACCAGCAGCACGGGGATGGCGGCGCCGTGGGCCTCGGTGGCGGCGACGACGGCCCGGACCAGCGCCGAACTGACCAGCGGCCGGGCCGCATCGTGGACCAGGATCACCGGGTCGAGCGCGGCCGATTCGGCTGCCCCGGAGGCCTCCTGCGCGGCCGCGAGTTCGGCCAGGGCGGCCACGCCCGCAGCCACCGACTCCTGGCGCCGCTCGCCTCCCGCTATCACCGCCACGACCGAATCGGGCAGCCACTCCTCGGCGGCTATCCGAGCCACGCGCTCGGCGGCCGTCACGATGACGATCATCCCGACCCCGCCGCTGGCCAGTGCCTCCACCGACCGGCGGAGCACCGAGCGCCCGCCCAGGACCGCATCCAGCTTGTCGATCCCGCCCATGCGACGGCTGGCGCCGGCCGCGACCACGACCGCGTGGACCGGCGTGCCGCTCACTCTGGGTGCATCTGGGCGAAGACCATGCGGCCCATGACCGTCTGCAGGACGCGCGTTACGGTCACGTCCAGCTCGTGGTCCACGAACCGGGCTCCGCCCTCCACCACGACCATCGTGCCGTCGTCCAGGTAGCCCACACCCTGACCCTGCTCCTTGCCTTCGGTGATCAGCTTGATCTTCAGCGAGTCGCCGGGCAGAAGGGCAGGCTTCAGGGCGTTGGCCAGGGAGTTGACGTTGAGGACGCGGATCGATTGCAGGTCCGCCACCCGATTGAGGTTGAAATCGTTGGTCAGGATGGCCGCCCCGCGCGAGCGCGCCAGGCCGACGAGCTTGCCGTCGACGTCGGTCGCCTCCAGCGGATCGTCCGCGACGATCTCCACCGGCGTGGGGCCCTCCTTCTGGAGCCGGGCCAGGATCTCCAGACCGCGCCGCCCCCGGCCGCGCCGCTGAGTGTCCGAGCTGTCGGCGATGCGCTGCAGCTCCTCCAGGACGAAGTGGGGAATGATGAGCCGGTGGTACAGGAAGCCCGACTCGACGATATCGGCGATGCGGCCGTCGATGATGGCGCTGGTATCGACGACCACCTGCGTCAGGCCCTCTTGCGCCGCGGCACCGGACTCGGAGCGCCTGAACAGGCCGGCGGCGTGGGCGGCAGCCACAAGGTCCTCGCGCTTGGCGACGGTCAGGCCAACCATGCCCAGCCCGAAGCAGGTAGAGACGCCTAGCGGCAGGTACCGGCCGAACGGCTCGGGCAGGACGGCCAGCGGCAGGCCCAGCAGCAGGCCCATCAGCAGGCCCAGCAGCAGGCCGACGATGGCGGTCACGAATTCGTCGGTGGACATCGCCTGGACGGCGCGTATCACGCGGCCGGCGGGGACCACGGTCAGGTAGGGCAGGAGCAGGAAGCCGGTCGATATCCAGGCTATGACCCAGACCAGGATGACGAGGCTCGGCGAAGCCGTGTTGGCGAAGAGATTCTCGCCGGCGAGGACGACTGTCACGCCGATGAGCGCGCCAAGGGCGGCGCCCAGCGACCGGATTATGCGAATCACAGGACAAGCCTCAAAGGCTGCCGAGGGGCCAGATGAATGGATGAAGGTGATGAAGCCGATGACCTCGCCTCGGTGCCGATCAGCCTAGCATCGCCGACCGGGCGGCGCCAGAGGCCACCCGGCCGCCTGCCCTGCGGCTCACGACGGGCTCCCGTCGGCCGGTCCGCGGCCCGCCAGGGCCTTGCCGATCGCTTCACGCAGGTTCGAGACGGCAGCCACCTGGAGCCCCTTGATCTCCGGCAGCGAGGTGCGGGTGCGCGGCACGACAGCCGACCGAAAGCCCAGCCGCGCAGCTTCGCGCAGGCGGCGCTCCAGACCGGGCACCGGCCGCAGCTCTCCCAGCAAGCCCACCTCCCCGATGGCGATCAGATCGTGCGGCACGACCTTGTCGCGGAGGGAAGAGGCCAACGCCAGGGCCAGCGGCAGGTCCAGGCCGGGGTCGGCCAGATCCAGGCCGCCGGCCAGGTTGGCGTAGACGTCGTGGCTGCCCAAACCAACCCCGGCCCGCCGGCCCAGGACCGCGATCAGCAGGGCCAGGCGGTTGTTGTCGAAGCCGGAGGCCGTCCGTCGGGGAGAGCCGTAGCTGCCGGGCGCCACAAGCCCCTGGACCTCGACCAGCAACGGCCGCGTCCCCTCCAGCGTGGCGCCGACGACCGCGCCCGGGGCATGCTCGTCCGCGGCGGCCAGGAAGGCCCGACCCGGGTCCGCGACTTCGGCCAGCCCTCGTTCGACCATCTCGAAGACGCCGACTTCCTCGGTTGAGCCGAAGCGATTCTTGGTTGCCCGCAGCAGGCGCATCGAGGCCGTCCGTTCGCCCTCCAGGCTGAGCACCGCGTCGACGAGGTGCTCGAGGGTCTTGGGGCCGGCCAGCGTCCCGTCCTTGGTGACGTGACCGACCACGATCACCGCGATCCCCTCCTGTTTGGCCAGCTCCATGAGGCGCAGCGCCGACTCGCGCACCTGGCCTACCGAGCCGGCCGGTCCCTCCAGTTCGTCCGTCGTGACGGTCTGGATGGAGTCCACGATCAGCGCCGCCGGCCGCCCCTCGCGGGCCAGCTCGCAGATGCGGCCTACTTCGTTCTCGGCCGCGACCCGGATTCGCTCGCCGGCCGGGGCGTCGAGCAGGCCCAGCCGACCGGCCCGCAGGCGCACCTGGCCGGCTGATTCCTCGCCGGTCGCGTAGAGAATGTCACGGCCGCCGTCCGGGCCCGCGGCCCCGCCTGCCGCCAGACCGGCGGCCGCCTGCAGCAGCAGGGTGGACTTGCCGATGCCCGGCTCGCCGCCCAGCAGCACCAGCGAGCCGGGCACCAGCCCGCCTCCCAGGACGCGGTCCATCTCGGCGATGCCGGTCGGGGTGCGGATGGGCTCCGACTCGCGCAGCCCCGCCAGCGTCTGGGGCGTGGTGTTCGCTCCGCGCGTCGCGGAGCCGACGGGCCCCGCCCGCTTCTTCTCGGGCTCGCGGACCACCGTCTCGACGAGGGTGTTCCACTCGCCGCAGGTCCGGCACTGCCCTTCCCACTTGAGATGGACGGCGCCGCACGACTGGCAGACATAGCGGCTTTGCGGGCGGGCCATTCCCCCTCGACCTCGTTGCGGGTTAGGTCGCGGCCTTGACGGGCTGCTTCTCCTCGGCCGGGTGGATGTCGAGCCCTGCTTCGGGGCTCTTGTCCACGACGACCGTCATGCCGGGCTCGTACTTGCCGAGCAGAAGCTGTTCCGCCAGCACATCCTCGATCATGTTCTGGATCACGCGGCGGAGCGGCCGCGCGCCGTAGGCCACGTCGTAGCCGATCTTGATGATGTGGTCCTTGGCTTCCTGGGTGACCTCGAGCGTCATCCCCTGAGCCTTCAGCTGTTCGTATACGCGGGCCAGCATCAGGTCCACGATCTGGCGGATCTCCTCCACGGTCAGCGAGCGGAAGACGACCGTGGCGTCGATGCGGTTCAGGAACTCGGGCCGGAACGTCTGCTTCAGTTCAGTCTGGATCTTGTCCCGCATCAGCTCGTAGCTGGCCGCCTGCTGCTGCTCGTCCGTCTCGCCGGTGTGGCGGAAGCCGAGAGTCGAGTTCGTGAGCAGCTGCCGCGCACCCAGGTTGCTGGTCATGACGATGATGCAGTTGCGGAAGTCGACCCGGCGACCCTTGGCGTCCGAAAGATGCCCGTCCTCGAGGATCTGGAGCAGGATGTTGAAGACCTCGGGATTGGCCTTCTCGATCTCGTCGAGCAGGATGACGGCATAGCTCTTCCGCCGGACCGCTTCGGTCAGCTGGCCGCCCTCGTCGTAACCGACGTAGCCGGGAGGCGCGCCGACCAGGCGGCTGACGTTGTGGCGCTCCATGAACTCGCTCATGTCGATCTTTATGAGCGCGTCCTCGCTGCCGAACATGAATTCGGCCAGCGCCTTGGCCAGTTCCGTCTTGCCGACCCCGGTGGGCCCCAGGAAGATGAACGAGCCAATCGGCCGCTTGGGATCCTTGAGGCCGGCTCGAGCCCGCCGGACCGCCTTGGAGACGATCTCGATCGCCTCCTGCTGGCCGATGACCCGCTTGTGGAGGTCGTCTTCCATGTGCAGCAGGCGGGCCGACTCTTCTTCCGCGATGCGCGTCACCGGGATGCCGGTCCACATCGCCACGACCTCGGCGATTTCCTCCGAATCCACCTGCGGCTGCTTGTCGGCGATGGAGGCCTGCCATTCGGCCCGGAGCTCGTCCACCTTCGCGCGGGCGGTCGACTCGGACTCGCGCAGGGCCGCCGCGTCGTGGTCCGGAGAGTCCTTGTCGCGCAGGATCTTCTCCAGCTCCTTCTGGGCCTCGCGCAGCGGCGGCGGCGCGGAGGCGTAGCGCAGCCGAACCCGGCTGGCCGCCTCGTCGATGAGATCGATCGCCTTGTCCGGCAGGTGGCGATCGGTGATGTAGCGGACTGAGAGATCCGCCGCGGAGTGCACGGCCGCGTCGGTGATCTGGACCTTGTGGTGCTGCTCGTAGCGCTCGCGGATACCCATCAGGATGTCGATCGTCTGCTCGAGCGTCGGCTCCTCCACCATGACCGGCTGGAAGCGGCGCTCGAGGGCCGCATCGCGCTCGATGTATTTGCGGTATTCGTCGAGCGTCGTGGCGCCGATGCACTGCAGCTCGCCGCGCGACAGCGGCGGCTTGAGGATGTTGGCCGCGTCGATGGCGCCCTCGGCCGCGCCGGCGCCGACCAGCGTGTGCAGCTCGTCGATGAAGAGGACGGCGTCGTTGGTGCTGCGCAGCTCCTCGATGATCTTCTTGAGGCGTTCCTCGAACTCGCCGCGGTACTTGGTGCCGGCCACCAGCGAGCCGATGTCCAGCGTCAGCACGCGCTTGCCCAGGAGCGTCTCCGGCACGTCGCCGTTGACGATCCGGTGGGCCAGCCCTTCGGCGATGGCCGTCTTGCCGACGCCCGGCTCGCCGATCAGGGCCGGGTTGTTCTTGGTGCGACGAGACAGGATCTGGATGACCCGCTCGATCTCCTTCTCGCGCCCGATGACCGGATCGAGCTTGCCCAGCCTGGCGGCCTCGGTCAGGTTGATGCCGAGCTGGTCGACAGTCGGCGTCTTGCTGGCTCGCCTGGTCTCCTGAATGGGGCCGGCCGAACTCGACTGCGACAGGACGCGAATGACCTCGTGACGGACCTTGTCCAGGCTGACGCCCAGGCTCTCGAGCACGCCGGCGGCGATCCCCTCGCCCTCGCGGACCAACCCCAGCAGCAGGTGCTCGGTGCCGATGTAGTTGTGGCCCAGGCGGCGAGCCTCGTCTATCGCCAGCTCGATCACCCGCTTGGCGCGCGGGGTCAGTCCAACTTCGCCCACGACCGGCCGATCGCCTCGGCCGATTATGAATTCGACCGCGGTCCGGACCTTGGGCAGCTCGACGTTCATGTTCTCGAGCACGCGCGCGGCCACTCCCTCGCCCTCGCGAACGAGGCCCAGCAGCAGGTGCTCCGTGCCGATGTAGTTGTGGTTGAACCGCTGCGCTTCGTCCTGAGCGAGCGTCAGGACCTTGCGAGCGCGATCCGTGAACTTGTCGAAGCGATCCATCGAGTGTCCCGAACTGGCGGGCCGACGAGGGGCTGTGCCCCGGAACGGCCCTGGAGCCATGCTAGCACGCCCCGTTCGGCCTGTAACTCGACCCGCCTGCCGGCTCGACGGGCAGGCCGCCAGAGAGAAGAAGGCCCGCCGGGCGATGCCCGGCGGGCCTTCAGTAGCGTCGTGGGTCCTACGCCTCGGGCGCCGGCTCCTCGGCCGGCGGCTCCTCGGCGGGGGGCTCGGCCGGAACCTCTTCCGGGGCCGCTTCGGCAGCCTCGGCGGGGGGCTCGGCCGGAACCTCTTCCGGGGCCGCTTCGGCAGCCTCGGC
>CAZFLI010000066.1:0-8386 GCA_964519845.1 uncultured Anaerolineaceae bacterium
CCGGCGTACGGGTTTCCCCGGCAGCAGAACCCTGGTTCGTTGCCCTCGTCCGATCCGTTCTCGAGAAGTATGGGCTTGAGGTGCCCGTTGAGCAGTCGGACCTCGTGGGCAATCCCATCTACTAGGCCGTCCGCTACACTCGCGGCCATGACGATCAACCCTTCCGCCACCGCCGCCATGACCACCTCCAACATGCCGGCCAAGCCGCGCGCCTTCAGCGGCATCCAGCCCAGCGGGGTCACCCATCTGGGCAACGATCTGGGCGCGATCCGCAACTACGTCGCCCTGCAGAACCGGGGCGTGGCCGAAGGCTTCGAGACGATCTACTGCATCGTCGACTACCACGCTCTGACCAGCAGCCACGACCCTGAGGCGCTGCGCCTCCGCACCCTGGAGATGGGGGCCTCGCTGATAGCCCTGGGCCTGGACCCGGACAAGTGCACGCTGTTCATCCAGTCGCAGCGGCCCGAGGTGACCGAGCTGTGCTGGCTCTTCAACACCGTCACTCCGGTCGGCTGGCTGCAGCGCACGCCCACCTACAAGGAGAAGCGCCAGAACCAGCCTGAGGACGTCAACCACGGCCTGCTCACCTACCCCGTCCTGCAGGCCGCGGACATCGTCATCTACAAGGCCTCGCTGGTGCCGGTCGGCAAGGACCAGGCAGCCCATCTGGAGCTCAGCCGCGAGATCGTGCGCGCCTTCAACGCCCGCTACGGACAGACCTTCCCGGAGCCGCAGGCCGTCTACACCGACGCCCCGGTCGTGCTGGGAACCGACGGCACGAGGAAGATGAGCAAGTCGGTCGGAAACACGATCGAGATCCTGGCCGAGCCGGACTTGATCCGAAAACAGGTCATGGGCATGGTCACGGACACGCTACGGATCATGCGCACCGACCCCGGCCACCCCGAAGCCTGCAACGTCTGCCAGATGCACCGCTTCTTCGGCACCGACTTCGAGCAGATCTGGGACGGCGAGCGAGTCGCCCGGACGGGCTGCGTCGACACCAAGAAGCTGCTGGCCGAGCGGATCATCGAGCACTACGCCCCGGCCCGCGAGACCTACGGCCGCTTGATGGCCGACCAGGCGGAGTTGCAGCGCACCCTGGCCAAGGGAGCCGAGCGAATCCGCCCCATCGCCGAGGCCACGATGGCCGAAGTCCGCGAACGGATGGGCCTGCGCTAGCTTCCTCGAGATCGCGCGCGGCGTACCATCTGCCCATCAGCCCTAGCCGGAGGACGATGGGACGATGACTGAGCAGGCCACCGCGATCACGTCGCTGCTGACTCCTCGCCTGCAGCGCTGGCTGACGGCGCTGGTGACCTTGGCCGCTCTGACCTTCGCCTTCGTCGTCGTGGACTACGTCGGTAAGTACTACGCCTTCTTCTCCGACGTGATCATGGTCTTCTTCCTGGCCTGGCTGCTGGCGTTCATCCTGAGTCCGGTGGCCAACGGGCTGCTGCGCCTGTTCCCGCGGCTGCCTCGGGCCTACGCCGTGATCATCGTCTACGCCCTGCTGATCGGGGTGCTGGTGGTCGCGGCCCTGTGGATCGCGACTTCGCTCTACAACTCGATCAGCACCCTGGTCACCCACTGGCCCAGCGATGCCGACCTGCGTGAGAAGCTCCGACCCACCCAGGAGTGGCTGAACTCGATCGGCGCCGGCCAGATCCAGCTCTTCGACCAGGTCAAGCTAGTCCTCGACAACCTCAAGAGCGGCGCCAGCGATCTGGTCAAGCCCCTGGGCGACATCGCCTTCGCCACGGTCGGCGTCTTCGGCAACCTCCTCTTCATCTTCTTCCTGTCGCTCTTCATGGCCGTGGATCGCGACCGCATCGAGAGCTTCCTGTTGCGGCTGGTCCCGCCCCGCTACGCCGACGAGTCCAGGCTGCTCGAGCACAGCGTGGCCCGCTCCTTCGGCGGCTTCCTGCGCGGCCAGGCCCTCACCGGCGTGATCTACGGCCTGATCTCGGCTGCCGCCAGCCTGGCGCTGGGGCTGCCCTTCGCGCCGGTCACCGCGTCCTCATCCGGGTTCCTCCAGGCGATCCCGTTCTTCGGGCCGTTCATCTCCTGGGCCCCGCCCGTTCTCGTGGCGATCTTCTTCAAGCCGGAGGCCGCCCTGCCCGTCCTGATCATCATGATCGCCGGCTGGTTCGTGGTGATGAACGTCATCCAGCCGCGTCTCATGTCGGAGGCAGTGGGTCTGCACCCGGTGGTCGTGTTGGGATCGGTCCTGATCGGATCGAAGGTCGCCGGCATCCCCGGCGCGATCTTCGCCATCCCGGTCGTGGCCGTCATCGCCGCCTTCTTCTTCTACTACCTGGAGCAACCCCGGCCCGACTCTCAGCCGGTGGTGGTCAGAGCCGCCAGGCGCGTCGAGAAGCGACAGGGCCACGCCGTCCGCGTGCCGAGACTGCCGGAAGCCGGTCAGGACGGTGAGGTGGAGTAACCCGGCCCATTGCCAAAGAGAAGCGGCCGCCCCTGCGGGCGGCCGCTTCATTGCGTCGGGCGAAGTGGCTCAGGTCTTGGGGACCAGGACCATGTTGGCGGCGATGCTCGTGAAGGTGGACTGGTTCAGGCCGGTACCGCTGATCTCGTAGGCGCTCTTGGACCCTGGGTCGATGCAGATCGCGAAGCCGCCCGAGATCGAGTGCAGCGTGCCGGACATCGAGGCGAAGTTGGCCGTGCCCAGAGTGCCCGTGCTCGAAGTGGAGCAGATGTCGGTGCCGTACTTGCCTTCCTTGATGGTGACCTGCGGGCCGCCCGACTTGACGTACTGAGCCGTCAACCAGGCGCCCGCGGCGGGGGTCTCATAGTGCAGTCCGCCTGCGAGCATCCCCCAACCCGAGGGCACGCGTCCGCAGTAGACCGCGAACGTTACTTTGGGGTTGTTCGCGATGTCGTTCTGATAGAAGTCCTTGATGGTCTGCGAGCCGGAGCAGTACTGGGCTCCGACGAGCCCGCCGCCCGGTACGGGCGTGGGCGTCGGTGTGGCAGAGGCAGACGCGGATGCGGATGCGGAAGCCGACTCGCTCTCCGACGGCGCCTCTGTCGCCTCCGGGGTGGGCGTGGGCGCTTCGGTAAGCTGGGGCGTCGGGGTCACGATTATGATGATCGGCGTGGGCTGCACGGCGCTCGAGCAGGCGCCAACGAGTGCCCCCGCCAGCACGGCCACGGCCGCGAGGGCCGCCAGCCGCCGGGCACGAGTTGTCATCGATGAACCTCCTCCGTTCACGGTTCCCCTTGTTCCTGGTTGGGACTCAGGCAGCCTCGCGGCGCGTGCCCCGGGGGAGCGCAAGGTCCTCCCTGGCGTCGCTATGCCGGGACTGCCGGCTGGGCGCTGAAGATGGATACCTGCGCGCCTTCGGGGAGCATGACGCCCAGGATCTTCTGCAGGGCGAGCACATGGACGCATGATCCCCAGCTCTCGAAGAAGTGGCACGTGCAGTGCCAGGCGGCGCCGTCGAGACGGACGGTATGGGTGTCGTTGTCACCCTTGAACGTGACCGCGAGCTGTTCGAATGAGACTCGATCCAGCTCGCGGGCGTAGCGGTTTGCCTTCTCGACCTTCCCGATGAGACTGCTGTGCATCGCCGATAGCCCTCCGTCGCCCTGCCTGACAGATGAGGTTCTCGCCTTCACCCGGCCCCGGGTGGGGTCGCGTTTGGGTTCGGCCTCACTGTACAGCTGCGAGCCAAGCCAGGACGGCTCATCCGGAACTGCCGTGACGTCCAAGCATCATCGAGCGAGACGGCCCGTCCAGCGCGGCCACAGGGCCGGCCGGAGTCTCGCCGGCAGACCCCTGGCCGGGGCGAAGGCGGCCCGGCCCGAACGGCCGTTCGGGTCCCGCTCAGGCGCTGCGGACGATCGCCTCTCCCGCCACCAGGTTGGCGTCCACGGCCTGCTCCGAGAGGGCCTCCGTGTAGACACGGACGAGCGGTTCGGTGCCGCTGACCCTGACCAGCAGCCACGATCCATCTCGGGCGAAGAACTTGAAGCCGTCGCCGGTGGATAGCGGCTGGGTTGTCACGACCGGCTGCCCGGCCAGCTCGGTGGGGGCCCGATCGGGCAACTCGGCCAGCAGGCGCGTCTTGAGGGCCGGGTAGGCCGCTTGCTCGAAGTGGACGTCCACCCGCCGGTAGCAGGACGGGCCGGCAATCTCGTGGAAGTGGGCGATGGCCTTGCTGACCGGCCGGCGGCCGGCCTCGCGCTCGCACACGAACAGGTCCAGCAGCATCAAGTCGGTGAAGATCCCGTCCCTCTCGGGAAGGTGCATGCCGAAGCCGAAGCCGCCCGATTCCTCACCGCCCATCATGGCCCCGGTCTCGATCATCTTGGGACCCACGTACTTGAATCCCACCGGCGTCTCGAAGACGGCCAGGCCGTAGCGCTCGCCCAGCCGGTCGGCCATCGAGGTTTCGTTGACCGTCCGGACCACCGGCGCCCGCAGGCCGCGATGCTCGGCCAGGTAGTAGGTCAGCAGGCCGAAGATCTGCAGCGTGGTAATGAACGTGCCCCGTTCGTCGGCCAGCCCGGAGCGGTCGGCGTCGCCGTCCAGCAGCAGCCCGATGTCGTGGCCGCCGTCGGCCAGCTCGGCCAGGGCCTCGTCCACGTTGGGCCGAATCGGCTCTGGGTTGACGCCGCCGAAGTAGGGGTTGCGCTCGGAGTGCAGCTCGTGCACCTGCGTCGTGCCGCCGGCCAGGATGCGCGGCAGCCAGCCTGCGCCGGAGCCGTACAGCGGGTCGACGAGGATTCGAACGCCGGCCGCGCGCAGCCGATCCAGGTCCAGGTTGGGCTTGATGAACTCGAGGTAGGCGTCGTACGGATCGAAGCGATCGACCATCCCGGCAGTCTCAGCGTCGGCGAGCGGGCGGCTGGGGGTGGGCGTGCTTCCGGCCCGCGCGATCAGCCCTTCGATCTCGGCCAGCATCTCCGGCCCGGCTGCGGCGCCCGTGGGCGACTTGACCTTGAAGCCGTTGTCTGTCCAGGGATTGTGGCTGGCGGTGATGACGATGCCGGCCGCGGCCTTGCGCCGGAAGACCTCGAAGGAGCACATCTGGGTGGGCACGGCCCCGGTGGCGATGGCGACCGGGATGCCGTGGGCCAGGACCACTTCGGCGGCGGTGGCAGCGAAGTGCTCGCTGGCGAAGCGGCGGTCCCACGCCACGACGATGCCCCGGGACTGCTCCCCGCGCGAAGCCACGTACTCGGCCACGGCATTGGCGCAGCGGCGCACGTTCTCGAAGGTGTAGTCGTCGCCGATGCGGGCCCGCCAGCCATCGGTACCGAAGACGATGCGGGTCGGCTCGGACGGGCTCATGAGCGGCCTTTCTGGGGCGCCGGCGGCGCGGCCAGCTCCTCGGCGATTGCCTTGACGTCCTGCGATCGCTCGGCCGAGCAGATCAGCACGGCCTCGGGCGTGTCCACGACGATCGTGTCGCGAAGGCCGATGGTGACCACCAGCCGCTCGCCGGCCATCACCAGGCCGTCGATCGATCCCAGGTCGCGCCGATTACCGGCCCCCGGCGAGGCCTCGTCGGCGGCATCGACCGCAGAGGGGGCGGCTCGGCGCCAGGCATCGCGGAGCGCGGACCAGCTGCCCAGGTCGCTCCAGCCGATCTCCACCGGCACGACTGAGACCGCGTCCTCCAGCGAGGCCGGCTCGAGGACCGCGTAGTCGATGGAGGTGGCCGGCAGCGACTCGTAGGCTCGGTCCAGGGCCGTCGCGTCACCGGCCGCGGCCGTGGCCCAGGCGGTCCGGATCGGCTCAGCAATGGCCGGGGCGTGCCGCTCCAACCGGCTGCGGATGGCCCCACGAGTCCAGGCGAAGATGCCGGCATTCCAGCTGGCCAGCCCGGTGGCGATCAGCTCGGCCGCGGATTGGGCGGCCGGCTTCTCGATGAATCGCTCCACGTTCAGGACTTCGCGCCCGGCCACGATTCGCGCCGGTGGACGGGCCAGCACGTAGCCGTAGCCCGTCTCGGGCCGGTCCGGGGCGATGCCCAGCGTCACCAGGCGTCCGCCGGCGGCCGCCTCCGCGGCGGCGGCCAGGGCCGCTCGCAGTCCCTCTTCGTCGGCGATCTGGGCGTCGGCCGGCAGCACCACCATCACCTCGTCCGATGGGCGGTCGATGGCCTCCGCCGCGAGCGCCACCGCGGCCGCGGTGTTTCGTCCGACCGGCTCGCCCACGAAGTTGCCGGCAGGTAGGTCCGGCAGCTGCTCACGCGCCAGCGCCTCGTGGCGCCGCTCCGCCACCACGTACACGTCCGCCGGCTCGATCAGCGGCGAGAGCCGGGCCACGCAGCGCTGGATGAGCGTCTGCTCGCCCAGCAGCCGCAGGAAGGGCTTGGGGTGGTCCGCCGTGCTGAGGGGCCACAGTCGAGTCCCTTTGCCGCCGGCCAGAACGACCGCGTACACGCCTACGAGGCCTTCTGGCCGGGCAGCGCCAGACCGCACTCGTCGGCCAGCGCCGCCGCCCTGTCGGTCCGCTCCCAGGTGAAGTCCGGGTCGCTGCGACCGAAGTGCCCGTAGGCCGCGGTCGGCCGGTAGATGGGGCGCCGCAGGTCCAGGGCCTCGATGATCCCCGCCGGGCGCAGATCGAAGTGCTTCTCGATGGCGGCCAGGATTCGATCGTCGCTGACCTTGCCGGTGCCGAAGGTCTCGATGGCAACGGACGCCGGGCGGGCGATGCCGATCGTGTAGGCCAGCTGGATCTCGAAGCGATCGGCCAGCCCGGCCGCCACCACGTTCTTGGCAACCCAGCGGGCGGCGTAGCTGGCGGAGCGGTCCACCTTGGTGGCGTCCTTGCCGGAGAAGGCGCCGCCTCCGTGACGGGCCATGCCGCCGTACGTGTCGACGATGATCTTCCGGCCGGTGATCCCAGCGTCACCCATCGGACCGCCGACAACGAACCGCCCCGTGGCGTTGATCTGGAGAGTGGGGTCGACCGGCCGCAGCTCGACCGGGATGGAGGTCATGATGACCGCCTCGGCGATCTCGGCCCGCAGGCGCTCGGTGGACACGTCCGGGTCGTGCTGGGCTGCCACGACAACGTTCGTCACTCGCTTCGGCAGCCCGCTCTCGTACTCGACCGTGACCTGGGTCTTGCCGTCCGGGCGGAGATACGGCAGCCGGCCGGTCTTGCGGACCTCGGCCAGCCGGCGCGCCAGGCGATGAGCGAGGGTGATCGGCAGCGGCATCAGCTCGGCGGTCTCGCGACAGGCGTAGCCGATCATCATTCCCTGATCCCCGGCGCCCAGCTCCCCGGCATGATCGACGCCGCCCACGCCCCGGGCGATGTCCGGCGACTGCTCTTTGACACTGACCAGGGTGCCGCAGGTCTGGTAGTCGAAACCGTACTCGGCGTTCGTGTAGCCGATCTCCCTGACGGTCTCGCGCACGACCGACTGGAAGTCAACGTAGGTGCTGGTTGTGATCTCACCCAGGACCAGGACGATGCCCGTCGTGGTCGCGGTCTCGCAGGCGACGCGGGCGACCGGGTCGTCGGCCAGGATGGCGTCGAGGATGGCGTCGGAGATCTGGTCGCACATCTTGTCGGGGTGACCTTCGGTCACCGACTCGGACGTGAACAGGTAGTGCGCGCCTTCCCCGAAGCTGGCCATCGTTCTCCCTGCGGCGCGCCTGCGCCCCGATCGTGCCGCGGGCGCCAAGTCCCGCCTTGCCCGGCCGAAGGGTACCACCCCCGGTATGCGACGGCGGGAGGCCGCCCCAGCGCCGAGCCCCCCTACGTGCCCTGCCGCCAGGAGCTCATGTACTCGGCCTGCTCGGGGGTGAGCGGGTCCAGGACGATGCCCATCGCCTCGAGCTTGAGCCGGGCGACCTCGCGGTCGATCGCCTCCGGGACGTCGTGCACGCCCAGGGCCAGCTCGGCCCGGTGGCCGCGCAGCCACTCTATCGACAGGGCCTGGTTGGCGAAGCTCATGTCCATGACGGCCGCCGGGTGGCCTTCGGCCGCGGAGAGGTTGACCAGCCGGCCCTCCGCCAGAACGTTGAGCCGGTGGCCGCCCAGGTCGTACTCCTGGACGTTGTCGCGCACCGCTCGCACCCGCCCGCCGGCCAGCTCGGCCAGAGCCGGCAGGTCGATCTCGACGTCGAAGTGCCCGGAGTTGCAGAGGACCGCCCCGTCGCGCATGGCCTCGAAGTGCTCGCCGCGGATGACGTGGATGTCGCCCGTGGCGGTGACGAAGATGTCGCCCCAGGGAGCGGCGTCGCCGATGGTCATGACCAGATTGCCGTCCATCAACGCCTCGAGGGCTCGCACCTGGTCGACCTCGACCACGGCCACCTGAGCCCCCAGGCCGCGGAAGCGAGAGGCGATCCCCTTGCCGCACCAGCCGTAGCCGGCCACCACGACGTGGCGCCCGGC
>CAZFLI010000066.1:8486-10032 GCA_964519845.1 uncultured Anaerolineaceae bacterium
GTGACCAGATCGCAGCCGTCGTCCATGGTCATGTGGGGGCGCGAGTCCAGGGCCGCGGAGAGGTGCCGGTAGTACGTCTCGCGATCCGCCGCGTGGCGGGCGAAGACGGAGATGCCGTGACGAGAGACGAGGGCGGCGGCCACGTCGTCCTGGGTGGAGAGCGGGTTCGACGCGCACAGGGCCACCTTCGCCCCGCCGGCCTCGAGCGTCCGCACCAGCATCGCCGTCTCGGTGGTGACGTGCAGGCAGGCCGCCAGCCGCAGACCGTCGAGCGGCTTCTCGCTCTCGAAGCGCCGGCGGATCAGTCGCAGGACCGGCATCTCGTGCTCGGCCCACTCGATCCGCAGGTCTCCCTGCTCGGCCAGACCCGGATCGGCCACGTCGTGCGGCGGCAACCCGCCGCCGGGGGTGGGCCTGGTCATGAGGTCAACTCTCCTTCCGCGCCATGAACCGACGCAGGGCTCCGGCCAGCTCGCCGAACAGCGACGTGTTGCGATGGATCAGCCGCTCCTCGAAGAGCACGTGCGTCTCGTAGCCCAGCCGCCGGTAGGCCGCCAGGGCGGGGCCGTTGTCCGCCCGCACGTTCAGCACGACCTGGTCGCAGAAGCGAAGCAGCTCCTCGGTCACGGCCCCCGTGACGGCGGTGGCGTAGCCGAGCCCGCGATGCTCGGCGTGGGTCATGACGTTGCCCACGACGGCCAGCCGAGCCGAGGGGCTGATGACGTGAGTGCCCGCCGCGGAGACGAGGTTGCCGCCGACCCGGATGCCGTAGTAGAGCCCGTCGGCGATGGCGCTGGCCGGAAGCCACGAGGCGAAGCCGAGCCGGTACAGGCGATTCAGGTCGCCGACCTCCACCGGCAGCAGACGCTGGACCGGCCCCGAAACGGGCCGGAAGCGCGCCCGATCCACCCACATGCGGACCATCTCCGGCCCGCTCTCGACGCGGTAGTGGGAAGCGAGCGCCGGCAGATTCTCGCGGCGCGCGGCCAGGTAGGCGGTCCGGGGCCTGATCACCGAGGCCATGACGGCCTCGATCCCATCGTTCTCGCCCATGACGAAGACCGGCTGGGGCGAGTACCCGGCGTACTGCAGAACCACGGCGGTGAGCCGCCCCCCGGCCGTGGCCACTCCCCAGCGGGTGCGGGGGAACTCACGGTCGTCCAGGTCGCACAGAGCGTAGGCGGCGTACAGGCGGTCCGTTTCGAGGAAGGCTCGCAGCAACGCCCGATCCGACGTCTCCCCGACGGACGGCTGCCCGCCACCGCGCCTGGCGACCGCCCGGCTCGTCACCATCCGAGATCGAGCCGACGGTGGCCTGACTTCCGGCGGCTCGGGGGTGCTAACACTCGATCTGGCCTGCCGATCAGTACTGGATGACGCTCGTGGCTTGATAGCCGGTCAGCCGCTCGCGGCCCTTCAGGAAGGTCAGCTCGACGAGGAAGTCGAGTCCGACGATCTTGCCGCGCAGGCGCTCGACCAGCTCGATCGTGCCCCGGACGGTGCCGCCGGTGGCCAGCAAGTCGTCCACGATCAGCACCTGCTGGCC
>CAZFLI010000067.1:0-8634 GCA_964519845.1 uncultured Anaerolineaceae bacterium
CCGTCGCGTCGCCGTCGGCCGTGTAGACCAGGACGCGGTCGGGCAGATGCTCGACCCGATCGGCCAGGCCTCGCAGGATCTCCTCCAGGCGGGCGTCGTCGCCCGATTCGGCCTCGGGCGGGACGGCTTCACCGTAGCCGCCTTCGGGGCCGTCGTCGTGATGCAGGCGCAGCTCCAGCACCTCGCGTGTGACATAGCGCTCGATCAACTGACGGGGAGTGCCCTCGGCCACGATCTTGGCCTTGTCCATGACAACCAGCCGGTCGCACAGCTGCTCGGCCTCATCCATGTAGTGGGTCGTCAGGCAGAGCGTGACGCCGCGCCGCTTCAGGCGGTACAGCCGGTCCCACAGCAGGTGGCGAGCCTGCGGGTCGAGACCGGTGGTCGGCTCGTCCAGCAGCAGCAGGTCCGGCTCGTTGATCAGCGCCCGGGCGATGACCAGGCGCCGCTTCATGCCGCCCGAGAGCGGCTCGACGCGGTCCTTCGCCCGCTCGGTCAACTGCACGAAATCCAGCAGCTCAACCGACCGCCGGCGCGACTCCTTCCAGGCCAGGCCGAAGTAGCGGCCGTAGATCAGCAGGTTCTCCTCGACACTCAGTTCCTCGTCCAGCGTGTCCGCCTGCGGGACGACACCCAGCCGGGCCCGAATGGCCGACCCTTGTCGAGCCGGATCGAGCCCGAAGACGGTGAGGATGCCGGCGCTGACCGGCGAGACGGTGCCGATCATCCTCATTGTGGAGGTCTTGCCGGCACCGTTCGGCCCCAGGAAGCCGAATGCCTCGCCTCGCGCCACGTCCAGATCCACCCCGTCCACAGCCGTGAACGACCCGAACCGCTTGGTCAGTCCGCGGGCGTGAATCAGTGGCTCGTCAGGAGCAGCGCGATCGGGGCTGGTCACGGCCCGGATGGTAGCGCCGATGGCCCCAACGGGTGGTGGCAGGCCATGACGTTGCGGCGGGTTCCGTCGGCCCCCTCGCTGCCTATGATCGGGCCGGGTTGCCGCGGCCGGGTCGACGCGGCATAGCAGCACGGCCATAATCGACTTCCACCCAGCAAGGGGCCCGAGTGAACGACTACTGGATCTGCGCACACTGCAAGTCGCTCAATCGAGTCGGCACGGGCAGGTGCTACCGGTGCAAGAACAAGTACGGCACCGAGCCGAACGTGCCGTCGGTCGTCCGCACCGCCACGCCCTCCGCCTCCGCGCCCGCCAGCCGGCCGATCCCGGCAGCTCCCCCTTCAACCGGCTTCTTCACCGGCCCATCCGTGGGCGATGGTGTCGTGGGGCCCGGCGGCGTGCCGGTGGATGTCGGCCCGAACGCCGAGCTGCCGGCCTACCTCTCGCGCCCAATCCAGGGCCTGGCGCCCACTTCCCCCAACTACGTTTCGGAGCAGGGATCCCGCAGGGGCTTCGTCGGCTTGCTGCGCCGCCGCGTTTCGGCCTGGCTGGCCCCTCGCCAGGCGGTGCCGGTCTGGCTGGTCGGCTATGTATCGGCCGGCCTGCTGACCCTGTTGCTGGTCGTTGGGGCGATCATCCTGACCACGATCAGCTCGGCCATCAGCGTTGCCCTGCAGACGGGCTCGTTGACGGGGGCGTGGTCCGAGCTCGGTTCGGGCCGACAGTCGGTGGTGACGGTCTTGGCAACGGCCCTGGGCGTCATCGGCATTCTGGCGCTTGTCTTCTTCTCGGTCTTCGTCGGGCTGTCCACTCACAATGCCGCAGGCATCGGAGTGGCGAACCTCAGGTTGACCCCGGGGTCGGCCATGACGAGCTGGTGGAAGACAAGCTGGGCTCAGCTCAAGCTGGCGGTCGGCTTCCTCGTCCCCGCCTGGCTGCTGGCGGCCGGCGACTCGCTGCCCGGCAATCACCTGCCCGGCCTGATCGCGGCACTGGTGGCGGTGGAGTGGGCCCAGCGCAGCCTGAGCGACCCATTCGGCTTCATCACGAACCCGGCCGACCATATGGCCGATCTCTACGGCCGGATGGGCCTGCCCGGAACGGACGGCTCGCTGGTCGGCTCAGCCTGGAAGATCTGCTTCGTGGCCGCCAACTCGCTGGCCATGGCGGCCTACGCTCTACCGGTCGTCGGCGTGTCGGCCATTGCGGCGGCGGCGGTTGCCGGGCGCCCGGACCTGCTATCGCTGAACATCGCCGGTTTCGCACCGGCCCAGCTCGCCTTCGTGATCGTGGGGCTGCCGCTGCTGCTGACCGCCGCCGCGTCGCTGGCCCTGCTGGTGCCGATCTGCATCGACATGGTCGAGCGGCAGCGGACGCGAGGCACGATGGCCCGCGTCGGCCGGGTTCGCTCCTGGGTAGAGCCTCCCGGTTCGCAGATCGGAGCCGCAGGCGTCATCGGGGGCCGGGCCCAGGAGCTGGAGCCCGATCGGGGCCTCGAAGCTCAGGGCGGCGGCTACGACAGAAGCGAGCTATTGGGCGGCAGCTCGAGCGGCTACGACAGAAGCGAGCTGCTGGGCGGCAGCTCGAGCGGCTACGAGACCCGCGAGCCGGGCGACCCCGACGACCGCGGCTGGGACACACGCCGTTAGGCCCATCCCTGCCGGGCCTCTCCGGGTCCCGCCCTAAGCGTCCTTGAACTCGCCCTCGACGACTTCCTCGTCGCCGGACGGCGGCGTCTCCGAGCCCTCGGCCTGATCCGCCTCGCCGCCCTCGGCCGGCTCGGCGGCCTGATAGGCTGCCGTGCCGATCTTCTGCAGCTGCTCCACGAGCGAGTCGGCGGACGACTTCAGGGCGGCCATGTCGTCCCCCTTCAGGGCCGTCCGGACCGCCTCGATCCGCTTCTCGCACTCGGCCCGGTCCTCGGCCGGGACCTTCTCGCCGAGGTCACGCAGCGTCCGCTCCGCCTGGTAGGCCAGAGCGTCGGCCTGGTTGCGAGTCTCGACCTCCTCCTTGCGCTTGCGGTCCTCGTCGGCGTGGCTCGCGGCCTCGCCCACCATCCGGTCCACGTCCGTCTTGGACAGCATTGAACTGGCGGTGATGCGGACCTGCTGCTCGCGGCCGGTGGCACGGTCCTTGGCCTTGACGTCCAGGATGCCGTTGGCGTCGATGTCGAAGGTGACTTCGATCTGGGGCACGCCGCGGGGGGCCGGCGGAATGCCGTCCAGGAGGAACTTGCCCAGGGTCTTGTTGTCGGTGGCGAAGTCGCGCTCACCCTGGAGGACGTGGACCTCGACCTGGGTCTGGTTCTCCGAGGCCGTGGAGAAGATCTGGCTCTTGCTGGTGGGGATCGTGGTGTTGCGGTCGATGAGCCGGGTCATCACGCCGCCCAGCGTCTCGATACCCAGGGACAGCGGAGTGACGTCCAGGAGCAGCACGTCCTTGACCTCGCCGGCCAGGACCCCGGCCTGGATCGCGGCGCCCACCGCCACCACCTCATCCGGGTTCACGCCGCGATGAGGCTCCTTGCCGCCGAACATCTGCTTGACTGCCTCGACCACCGCCGGCATGCGGGTCTGGCCGCCGACGAGGACGATCTCGTTGATGTCGCCCGGCTTGAGGCCGGCGTCCTTGAGGGCCTGCACGACCGGACCGCGGGTGCGATCGACCAGATCGGCCGTCAGGTCCTCCAGCTTGGCCCGGGTCAGGTTCATGACCAGGTGCTTGGGCGTCCCCTCGAAGCTGGTGATGTAGGGCAGGTTGATCTCGGTCGTGGTGGCCGTCGAAAGCTCGACCTTGGCCTTCTCGGCGGCTTCCTTCAGGCGCTGCAGAGCCTGCTGGTCCGATCGGACGTCCAGGCCTTCCTCGCGCTTGAACTCGGTCAGCAGCCATTCGATGACCCGCTGGTCGAAGTCGTCGCCGCCCAGGTGGGTGTCGCCGTTGGTGGCCTTGACCTCGAAGACGCCCTCGCCCAGTTCCAGGATGGAGATGTCGAAGGTGCCGCCGCCCAGGTCGTAGACGGCAATCTTCTCGTCGTGCTTCTTGTCCAGGCCGTAGGCCAGGGCCGAGGCGGTGGGCTCGTTGATGATGCGCTTGACGTCCAGGCCGGCGATGCGGCCGGCATCCTTGGTGGCCTGGCGCTGGGTGTCGTCGAAGTAGGCGGGGACGGTGATGACCGCCTCGGTGACCTTCTCGCCCAGATAGGCCTCGGCGTCCGCCTTGAGCTTCTGCAGGATCATGGCGCTCAGCTCGGGCGGGGTGTAGCCCTTGCCGTCGGCCAGCACGACGCGGATGCCGTCGCTGTTGGGATCCTTCTCGACCTTGAACGGGACCAGCTCCTTGGAGCGCGCGACCTCCGGGTCGTCGAAGCGGCGGCCCATGAATCGCTTGATCGAGTAGACGGTGTTGGCGGGGTTGGTGACCGCCTGGCGCTTGGCCAGCAGGCCCACCAGCCGGTCGCCGCTCTTGCTGAAGCCAACGACCGAGGGGACGGTGCGGCCGCCCTCGGCGGACGGGATGACGGTCGGCTCGCCGCCTTCCATGACTGCCACGACAGAGTTGGTGGTGCCGAGGTCTATGCCGATGATCTTGCCCATGTGGCGTCTGCTCCTAGTTTTCTCGTGGCGTGTCGGTTGCTGCCCCGCCGGCGACGGCGACCATGGCCGGACGCAGGACCCTGTCTCGGACTCGGTAGCCGCGCTGCATCTCGGCCACGACCTCGCCGTCCGGCTTGCCCGAATCCGGAATCGTGACGACGGCCTCGTGCTCGCGGGGGTCGAACGGCATGCCGATCGACTCGATTGGCGTGACTCCCTCGCTCTCGAGCAGCGCCCGGATCTTGCGGTCCAGCAGGCCGACCCCCTCGATCCAGCTGACGCTGTTGAGCTCCTCCGGCATGGCCTCCAGAGCGCGGTCGAAATCGTCGGCGATGGCCAGCAGCTTGCGCAGCAACGATTCGCCGGCCAGCCCCAACTCGCGCTCGCGATCCTCCGCGGTGCGGCGGCGGAAGTTGGCGAAGTCGGCCGCGGTGCGCTGCAGGGTGGCCAGGTGCTCGGCTGCCTCGGCCTGGGCTGCCTCCAGCTCGGCCCGAAGAGTCTCCACCTCCGCCCCGGCGTCTTCGGCGGGCTGGGCGCCTTCGGACGGCCGGCCAGGCCAGTCGCCGGCTGCGCCCCGGCGATGCTGTCGGGGTGCGTGTCGGTCAGGCATAGAGATGCTCCACCAGCTCGTTCATCAGATCCGAGACGAAGGCCACCGAAGCGATCGCCTGGGAGTAGGGCATCCGGGTTGGCCCCAGGACGCCGACCACGCCGACCGCCTGCCCGGCCAGGCCGTACGGCGCCAGAACCAGCGACACCTCGCGCATCTCCTCGGGCCGGTTTTCGTGGCCGATGAAGACCTGGATGCTGCCGGCCCGGGCCACGGCCTCCACCAGCGAGCCGAGATAGCTGCGGTTCTCGAGGGCGGCGAAGACCTGGCGCACCTTCTCGCTGCGGTCGAATTCGGGCGCGGCCATGACGTTCAACAGACCGTCGCTGAAGAGGTTGTCGATGGCATCGCCGTCGTACTCGCGCATCGTCCGCACCAGGCGCTCCCCGACCTGCAGCAGCAGTTCGGCCTCATCCGCGACCTCCTCGCCGACGGGGAGGTCGGTCAGCGCGGCCTCGATCTCGTCCGCGGTCCGGCCGACCGATAGAACGTTGAGCAGGCCGGCCACGCGGTTCAGTGTCTCCTGGTCGAAGGCCTCCGGCAGGTTGCACAGCACCTGCTTGGTGGTGCCCTCCCGGAAGACGGCGACGAGCAAGGCCAGGCGGTCCTGGACCGACAGTAGTTCTACCCGCCGGACGCGGACGTCCTTGGGCTTGGCCGAGGTGGCCAGGCCGGCGGTCCCGGTGGAGGCCGCCAGTGTGCTCGCGGCGAGACGGAACCACTGCTCGCTGGCGAACTCCACCTGCCCGAACTGGTGGCGGATCATGCGTTGCTCGACCGGGGGCACCGACCATTCGTCGGCCAGGACCTGGACGTAGTAGCGGTAGCCGGCGTCGGTGGGCACGCGCCCGGCCGAAGTGTGAGGATGCGACAGCAGGCCCAACGTCTCCAGCTCCGCCAGGATGCTCCGAACCGTGGCGCTGCTCACGCCCAGTGGGTAGTGGCTGACCAGCGCCCCGGAGCTGACCGGCGTGGCGGAGGTTACGTATTCGTCGATGACGGCTCGCAGGATGGCGCCCGAGCGCTCGTCGAGCGGGTCGCTGGTGCGGCGGGGGCGTCGCGCCATGGTCCGGCTCCAGTTGCTTGCCGCCGGGGCTTGTCGCCTGCCCGAGGCGGTGGTTAGCACTCTACCTATGCGAGTGCTAACGCGTGGCTTGATGGTAGCAGTCGGCCCTCAGGAGTGTCAACGGGCGGGTCTGTCGGCCGCGCGGGGCGGCCCGGCAGGAAGCAGACGTCCTCAGTCGGCGAGGGCCGAGGCTCCCTTGAAGCCGTTCTCCGACGTTGTCACGTAGGCCTGGCAGACCTTCCCGGAGACCGGGCACTCCACCGTGCCGTCCGACCAGGACCACCACAGCCAGCTCATGCCGTCGGCGGCGGCCTGGTCGATCTCGGCCTTGTAGTCCCTGTTGGTGTCGCCCCCGACATTGTCGATGCCGATCTGGATGGGGAAGGCGCGGGTTGCCGCGAACTCGTGAATTGCCTCCGGTCCAGTCACGACCCCGTCGCCCTGGCCGAGCAGCAAGGAACCCTGGAACCTCGGATAGAAGCCGTCGTCGGTCCCCCAGTAGGCCTGCCAGCCGAACATGGTTTGCGGGTAATCCTCGATTCTGACCGTGTCCGCCTCTCGGATTGCCTGGCCGTATTCGACGATGCCGTAGAGATCTCGCCCCTGGAAGTTGGCCATGATCTCCAACGGGTTGTCGTAGCCCTGGGCGCGGAAGAACTGGACGTTGGTCTTGGCGGCCTCCGCCCACGTGGCGCGACCCTCCTCCGTGCCCGGGTCTCCCGGCGAGATGAACTCCTGCATCGCATCGACGATCACGTTGTCGCGGTACTTCCTGATGAGGTCCTTGAGCCACGGCCGAGTCCAGACCGCGAGGTAGCAGGGCACGGGGGTCGACCGCGAGCAGGATGTGCCGGCCGGGGCTTCCAGGCCATAGAAGTAGCCGCCACCCAGAGCATCGGCGATGACGTTCATCCGCGAGTCATCCCAGGTGTAGAGCGAGACCCAGACCAGCATGTGGTGGGAGACGGCCGCGGCCAGCAGCGCGTCGAAGCCCTCAGGCGTCATGCCGTTCGCGGCGTCGAGGGTGAGGAGCATCCTCAGGGCATTGGCCCCCAGGGCGGCGATCTGATCGATCTCCCGCGTCTGCGCTTCGCCGGCCACAACCAGCTCCGGCCCGCGCAGGACGAGTCGGTTTCCCTTCGCATCCACGATCCGATTGCCGATGAAACGGATACCCGCAGCGCCGGCATCGGGAATGGGCGCGCGGCTCACGAGGGCCGTCGCGCTCGGGGTCGGGTCGGCGGTGGCGGTGGCGGTGGCGCTGGGGGTCGGCAGCTCATTCGAACAAGCCGCAACGACGACGGCGACGAGCAGCGCGCCGGCGCCGGCAGTGCGAAGAGAGCGCGGCATCGGGTTCTCCCACGGCAGATCCAGGTGATTCTCGCCCATGAGGCCGGGTTGCGTGGGCTGCGCGGCGCGGCGTATCCGCGCCTCTACGGCAGCCGCGTGAAGAGCTCGTTGCTGAGCAGGCGGCCTCTGGCGGTGAGGCGAAGCCGGCGCCGTCCGTCGGACTCGAAGGGCTCGATCAGTCCGAGCGAGCGAGCCCAGTCGAAGACCTCGGCCATAGAGGAGGACGTGCTCGCGGTCTCCGCGGAGACACCCCGATCGAGCCGGAGCGCCAGCATCAGCTCCTCCCTTCCCGCCGTGCGCGAGTCGATCGGCTCCGAGCCGCCCGGCGGAAGCCCGGGCTCGTCCGCCCGCAGCAGGGCGTCCATGTACGGCCCCGCGGCCGCGGCGTTCCAGCGCCGGGTCTCGCCGTCGAAGGCATGGGCGCCCGGACCGACGGCCTCGTAAGGCAGCCGCTCCCAGTAGGCCAGGTTGTGGCGGCTCTCGTGGCCGGGCCGGGCCCAGTTGGAGATCTCGTAGCCACGAAAGCCCCGCGAGGCCAGCAGCTCGGCGGCCAGGACGTACTGCTCCGCGGCGCGGTCGTCGTCCTGCTCGGCCCGGGCAGCCTCGCGCCAGCGCCGCGCTCCGGGGGTCGTCGGCAGGTGGTCGCCCGCCTCGCCGGTCAGTCCCTCCGCGTCGGGGTCGTCGAGGGTCAGGGCGTACAGCGAGAGGTGGTCCGGGCCGAGGTCCAGCGCCGCCTCCAGGCTGTGCCGCCAGCTCGCGAGCGTCTGGCCGGGTATGTCGTACAGCAGATCCAGGCTGATCGAGGCGATGCCGGCCGCCCGAGCCCCGGCCACGGCCACGGCCACGTCCCCCGGGGAGTGGCGCCGGCCCAGGCGCCGCAGTTCCCCGGCGTCCATGCTCTGGGCTCCGAGCGAGAGGCGATTCACGCCCGCGGCGGCGAAGGCGGCCGCGTCGCCGCGCTCATCCGGGCCGGGGTTCGCCTCCAGCGTGACCTCCGCTTCGGGCGCCAGGCCGTAGCGACGCCGGACCACGGCCACCAGCCGCTCCAGCCACTCCCCGCCGGCAAGGGACGGGGTGCCGCCGCCGAAGTACAGGGTCCGCAACGACGGCCGGGCCG
>CAZFLI010000067.1:8734-9930 GCA_964519845.1 uncultured Anaerolineaceae bacterium
AGCCCACGCCCCCGAACCGCCCGTCAAGCGCGTCGGCCCGCAGCTCCAGCTCCCGGCAGACCGCCTCGTACAGCCCGGCCGAGATAGCGCGAGGCCCGCGGGCCATCGCCCCCGCGTAGACGGTGAAATCGCAGTAGGGGCAGCGAGCCAGACAGAACGGCAGGTGGACGTAGAGCGCCACCGGGGCCAGGGCCGGGAAGGCGGCGTCGGCAGCAGTCATGCCCTACCGATCCAGGCGGGACACCCGGTCGCCGGGTGCTGCCGGCCTGCCTGTGACCCGCCCGCGGGGCGCCGCCGGCCGGCCCGCGACCGGCTTGCCGGCCCGCGCGTCGACCCAGCCGGGCGGCCGGTGCAGCTCCGCCACTTCCTCCGGCTCGTCGCCGAAGCGGGGCACCTGGCCGGCATGGCCGGTGAACACGAAGATGGCGAACGTCGCGGCCACGTGGCCCATGATCGCCGCCCCGATGCCGCCGGTGAAGTACGCGGCCCAGCCGAAGGCCAGGCCCATGCCGGCCGCCAGCGCCGCGGTGTACAGGCTGCGCCCGGGCGCCGCGGCCCGAGTCACCAGGACGTACAAGAGGGCCTGGATCAGCACGGCCGCGCCCCACGGCATTCCGGTGGCCAGCAAGGTCCCCTGCACGGCGCCCCGGAAGGCCGCCTCGTCGATCAGCGCCGTCGCCAGCGAGTTCAGGGCGGCCGCCGGATACGCCTCCGGCCGCGGCAGCCGCAGATCCCCGTAGCGGAAGCGAGCATAGGCCGCGGCCTGCCCG
This sequence comes from uncultured Anaerolineaceae bacterium, assembly GCA_964519845.1. Lineage (GTDB taxonomy): Bacteria > Chloroflexota > Limnocylindria > Limnocylindrales > CSP1-4 > Fen-1039. The sequence goes on from CAZFLI010000067.1 coordinate 9,505, forward strand.
ACCCCGGCAGCCGCCAGCAGCGCACCGAAGAAGAAGACGTCGAAGTGCTGGCCCGCCGTCAGGCCCAGGATGTCGTGCGGCAGGGGATGGATCGTGTAGACGAGCAGCAGCAACCCCAGCGCCAGCCCGTACCAGGCCAGTCTGGTCCCCAGGTCCCGCCGGCGATTGGATGGCTCCATGTATTCGGCTGCCCCGAACTGGTCGGCCTGGAGCCGGAGCAGCAGCAGGATCGCCAGCACGCCCAGGGCGGTGATGATCCGGAGCTGCTCGCCGGTCATGTCTCGTCCATCCTCAGAACCGCCAGGAAGGCCTCCTGCGGGATTTCGACGGAGCCGACCCGCTTCATGCGCTGCTTGCCTTCCTTCTGCTTCTCCAGCAGCTTGCGCTTGCGGGTGATGTCGCCGCCGTAGCACTTGGCCAGGACGT
>CAZFLI010000068.1:0-9773 GCA_964519845.1 uncultured Anaerolineaceae bacterium
AGCCCTTCGGCAAGCAGGAGCTGCTGGCCCGCATCCGAGCCGTCATGCGGCGCCGTAGCACGGACGTGGAGCCGCGCGGCATAGGTGAGTTGCGCTGGGGCTCCATCGTCCTGGACCGCGGCCGGCACACCGCCAGCGTGGGCGAGTCGGAGCTGGTCCTGACCCGGACCGAATACAGCCTCCTGGCAGCCCTGGTCGCGGCTGCCGGCAATGTCGTCTCCCACTCGGCCCTGCTCGGGGCCGGTTGGCCGGGTGAGCCCAACCCTGACCCGCAATGGCTGAAGCCCCACCTGGCGCGGCTGCGCTCCAAGCTCGAGGAATGCGGCGCGCCCGTCCCCGAGTCTGTGCGGGGCGTCGGCTATCGCCTGGAGGGGGCCGCCGACTCCTGACGGCGCCCGATCACCTCGGCGACGACAGCTCCCAGCGCCGCAGCACGCCGGTGGCCAGCTTGCGGGTCTTGGGGCTGTCGTCGGTCAGGCCGGCCGAGACGAAGGCCACGACATCGGGCGTGCGTTCGGCCGGCTCCAGGTAGGCATCGAGCGCCTCGATGGCGTAGGACCGCAGGAGGCCCAGCCGGCCGGGTTGCGCCAGCCGTTCGAGGCCCAGGATCCGGGCGGTGACGCGATCGCGCAGCTCCGGCCTGGCGCGCGCGATCTCCGGCGCAACCTGAAGCACGTGCCCGGCCACGCTGACCATGTCGCCGAGGTGGTCGTATAGGCGGTCCAGGCAGGCGGACAGGCGACCGGCGTCGTCGGCCGGGGCGAGAAGCGCCAGCACGTGCACGGCGATCATCCGGCTGTAGGCGTTGTCGCTCTCGAGAAGCCCGGCCAGTTCGTCCCAGTGAGGCATCAGGATCTCGGGGCGGCGCACCGCCAGCAGTTTCAGGGCCGCGGCGCTGGTTTCGCGAACATCCTGCGCCACCCGCTCCGGGCCGGCTGCGCTGACGATCCCCTGCAGGACGGCCGGATCCGCAGCTGCCTCCCCGGCCAATCGCTCGATCTCGAGGACGCCCTCATCCCGCGCTGCCATTGGGGCCATTGTGACCGATGGCGCCCCGCCGCGAAGCCGCTACCGCCGGATACGCGAAGCCCGCGCTGCCTGCCGAATGGCGCGCGGGCTGTTGCGGGAGGAGAGGGAGCCTGAGTGGGGCCTATCGGCCCCGCGGAGGGATCGGGTGGCTGCGAAACGATTGCCGGGTCGCGATGTACGCGCCCTGACTACTCAGCGGCCTCGACGCGCGAGGGGGCGACGAACCAGGCGGCGACCAGGAGAGCAAAGGCGGCGAACGCGATGGCGATCATTTGGTGGCTCCTTCGGCTGAACCTTCGGGATCCGTTTCCCGTTCACTGAGCAGCAGTCTACGAGCGGCGCCCCAAGGAATCAGTACCGCAGCGGTGGACTATAGGTAGCGCCACGGTCGCGCCGGGGTTGCGGTTCGGGAACGGAGGGCGCCAGGGGCGGGCAGACCTGCGTCCCGCGGCCGGACATAGAGGGATCCGGGCGTGGGCTGGCACGCCCGGATCCGGTGGAAATGCGCGAGATTGCGGCCCTGCCGCTATGCCTGGGCGATAGCCTCTCCGTGTTGTGAAACGTCCAGCCCGGCCTCTTCTTCGGCTTCGTCGACGCGCAGGCCCACGGCCAGGTCGACGATCTTGAGGATTGCGAAGGTGACGATGGCGCTGTATGCGGTGACGGCCAGGACGGCCACCAGCTGGGTGCCGAGCTGGCCGGCGTTGCCGTCGATCAGGCCCCGCCCGGCCAGGTTGACGGCGGCGACCGCGAAGACGCCCGTCAGCAAGATGCCGAGGGTGCCCCCGACGCCGTGGACGGCCCAGACATCGAGCGCATCGTCGATCTTGAGCCGCTCACGAAGCAGGATCGCGCCGTAGCACACGGAGCCGGCCAGGAAGCCGATGATGATGGCCGAACTGGGATCCACGAAGCCGGAGGCGGGGGTGATGGCCACCTCGCCGGCGATCGCCCCGGAGACTGCGCCCACCACGCTCGGCGATCCCTTGTGCAACCAGCTGACGGTCATCCAGGTCAGGGCGCCCATGCCGGCGGCGGTGTTGGTTACCAGAACGGCGTTCACGGCCAGGCCGTTGGCGGCGAGGGCGGAGCCGCCGTTGAAGCCGAACCAGCCGAACCACAGGATGCCGGCCCCGGTGACGGTCAACCGAACGTCGTGCGGCTCGAAGCGCTCGGACTCTCGGCGGACGCGCGGACCGAGGACCAGCGCCGCCACCAGGGCGGCGACTCCGGAACTGATGTGGACGACCGTGCCCCCGGCGTAGTCCAGGACGCCCATCCCCGCCAGCCAGCCGCCCTGGCCCCAGACCCAGTGGCAGATCGGCGAGTAGACGACCACGCTCCAGAGCAGAGCGAAGATGACGAAAGCCTTGAACTTCTTGCGCTCTGCGAAGGCGCCGATGATCAGGGCCGGCGTGATGATGGCGAACATCATCTGGAACAAGGCGAAGGCGGTCCCGGGAATCGTCGAGGCATACGGGCCGGGCTCGACCGATACGCCCCTCAGGCCGACGTTGTCCAGGCCGCCGACAACCCCCCAGCCGTTGAAATCGGGGCCGAAGGCCAGCGTGTACCCGACCAGCACCCAGACCACGCTCACCAGGCCCAGCACGAACGTGCACTGCATCAGGATGCTCAGCACGTTCTTGCGGCGAACCAGGCCGCCGTAGAACAGAGCCAGCCCGGGCGTCATCAGCATCACCAGCGCCGTGGCCGTCAGCACCCAGGCGGTATCACCACCGTTCAAGCTCGGGACTCCCTTCTCGCTCTCCGCAGCGCGCGGGAGGGCTGCGGTCCAACGGGGAGCGTACGAACCGAGAGGGCCGAACTGGGTTCCGGATCGGTGGCCTGCGGGTGGCGCTGAGGTGGCGCGACGGTTCTGGTTCGGTAGGCGTGCCGATAGGCGGACCGGAGACCCGGCCCGCCTCGGCTCGAGAGTTGGATATTCGGTTCGGTCAGAGCTGGATCAGTCGAGGGCTTCCTCGCAATCGGCAGCGCCGGCCGAGGGGGCGAAGAGCCAGACCACCACGAGGATGGCGAAGCTGGCGAAGGCTGCGATCAACATTCCAAGACCTCCTTCGGGAGCTTGTCGGTAATCGTGAAGTCCGCCGCCCTAGGCCCAGGCCGTCTCGCCGTGCTGGGAGGCATCCAGGCCCGCTTCTTCCTCTTCCTCGCCGACCCGAAGTCCGATGGTCAGGTCGATCACCTTGAGGATGATGAAGGTCACCAGGCCGCTGTAGATCCAGACCGAGGCGACGGCCACGAATTGCTTGCCGACCTGTCCGGCGTTGCCCTCGATGAGGCCGCTGGCGCCGTTGACGGCCGCCACGGCGAAGACACCCGTGAGGAGGGCGCCGATCGTGCCGCCGACGCCGTGGACTGCCCAGACGTCGAGAGCATCGTCGACCTTGAGCCGCTCGCGCAGCAGGATGGCGCCGTAGCAGACCGTGCCCGCGGCGAAGCCGATGATTATCGCCGCGCTGGCATCCACGAAGCCCGCGGCGGGCGTGATGGCGACCAGACCGGCCACACCGCCGGCGGCGGCACCGACGACACTCGGGGTGCCCTTATGCAGCCAGCTCATGGTCACCCAGGTGAGGGCAGCCATGCCGGCGGCCGTGTTGGTGACGACGAACGCGTTCGCGGCCAGGCCGTTGGCGGCCAGGGCCGACCCACCGTTGAAGCCGAACCAGCCGAACCACAGAAGGCCGGCGCCAAGGACGACCAGGCGGACGTCATGCGGCTCGAAGCGGTCCGACTCGCGCTTGACTCGGGGTCCCAGGACGAGGGCCGCCACCAGGGCCGCAACGCCGGAGCTGATGTGAACGACCGTGCCGCCGGCGAAGTCCAGGGCGCCCATCTTGAGCAGCCAGCCGTTGTCGCCCCAGACCCAGTGGCAGATCGGCGAGTAGACGAGAAGGCTCCACAGCAAAGTGAACAGGACGAAGGCCTTGAAACGCTTGCGCTCGGCGAATGCGCCGGTGATCAGGGCCGGAGTGATGATGGCGAACATCATCTGGAAGGCCATGAAGACGCTGTGTGGGATCGTGGGCGCGTACGGGCCGACTTCCTTGCCGACACCGCGCAGACCGATGTAGTCCAGCCCGCCGATGATCCCCCAGCCGTTCACGTCCTGCCCGAAGGCGAGGGTGTAGCCGAAGAGGACCCAGGTCACGCTGACCAGGGCCAGGATGAACATGCTGTGCATGATCGTGCTCAGGACGTTCTTGCGGCGGACGAGGCCGCCGTAGAACAGAGCCAGCCCGGGCGTCATCAACATGACGAGGGCCGTCGAGGTCAACACCCAGGCGGTATCGCCCGTGTCGATGGCACTTGGCACTGGAGCCTCCTGTCGCTATGCGCGAATGCCGTACGGTGCATATCCGTGCGGTCCAGCGCAGCGTATGGGCGCAGTCGGCTTCGATCAGTACCGGGCGGGTGGAGGTTGGATGGCGCGGCGGTGGCGCGGTGGTTGTCGTTAGGGACCGGAACCCCTCAGGCGGCCTGGGCGGCCGGGGGTTTTCATCCTCTTGTCGGCGAGTACAAACGGCCACAGTAGGGGCGAAAGAGGTGTCCTTTGGAACTCCTGATCATCATCCTGATCGTTCTCTTCCTGTTCGGCGGGCTTCGGTTCGGCCGCCGCTAGGCGGAAGCTAGCGATCCCCCTCGATCCAGCCCTGCCGTTGGGCGACGTTGACCAGCGAGGTCCGGCTCGTCACGTCGTACCGATCGAACATCCGCCGGAGCTGGCTTTCGACCGTCTTCACCTTGAGCGAAAGCAGCCCTGCGATGTCGGCGTTGGAGTGGCCCTCCGCCACCAGCGCCAGGATCTGGGCCTCACGCGGCGTCGGCGGACGCAGGGCCGTGCGAGCGGCTCGACGGACGTCGCCCGGGAAGGCCGTGCCGCCCACGGCGACGGCTCGCACCGCCGCGACAATCTGATCGATGGTCGCCATCTTCGAGAGATAGCCCCTGGCCCCATGCTCGACCGCGGCCGCGTAGTAGCTCGGGTAGGAGTACGCGCTCAGCATGATGAACGCCGGACCCGGCGTATGGTTCGCCAGGACCGCCAGGCCATCCACCGGCCCGGCCAGACGGATGTCGCACAGGACGACGTCGGGGGACTGGGTTTGGATGAGACGGTCGGCCGCCACGCTATCCCGAGCCGTTCCCACGACGGTCAGGTCGGGCTCTCCCCTCAGCAGCGCCGCGAGCCCTTCGGCGATGGCGGGATGGTCCTCTATGATCGCCAGCCGGATCACCGCTCTTCCTCCGCCTGCGGCCCGGCGCTCCGAGCCTTCGGTTTGCCGAGCGGGAGTCGAACGATGATGGTCGTTCCCTCACCGAGGCGGGACTCGGCCTGGATCGTCCCGCCATGCGCGGTCACGATCTCGCGTGCCAGGTAGAGCCCAAGACCAAGCCCGGCCGACCGCTTCTGCGCCAGCCGCGTATACGGTTGGAACAGCAGAGGCAGCAGGTCGTCGGCGATCCCCGGCCCGTGATCGACGACTTCCACCACAGCGACCGAGCCGGATCGACGAATCGTCACGTCGACGGACGGCGACGTCGCCGCGTATTCCGCGGCGTTGGCGAGGAGATTGACGAAGACCTGCTCCAGGCGACCGACATCCCCCTGAACCACAACCGGCCTGCGAGATGCCGAGACCCGGACCGCCGGCGCCGTCGGCAGCGCACCGACGACAGCGGCCGCATCACGCACGATCGCCGCAAGATCCACCGGCACGAGGACAAGCTCCAATCGCCCGGCCTGGATGCGGCTCACGTCGAAGAGACGCTCGACCAGCTCGCCAACCCGGCGGGTCTGGACGAGCGCCCGGGACACGTACGTGCGAGCGTGCGCGGAGCTCTCCGGGCCGAGATGCCGCTCCACGAGCTGCAGGTACCCGTGCAGGGCGGCCACCGGGGTCTTGAGCTCGTGACCCGCGGCGGCCATCAACCGCTCCAGGCTCAGGCGCATCGTGCGCTCGGACAGGTCCCGGATCGCAACCACCCCGCCCCACGACCGATCGCCGGCAGTGAGGGGCTCGGCTACCGCCTCGAACCAGCGCCGGGTGCCGTCGGGCCGGACCAGGGCGAATTCCATACGGAACCGCTCGCCCCGGGCCGCACGTTGCTGCGGCCGGTCCGCCGGCGGAATCGGAAGGCCGGCCGCATCCTCGGGTTCCATGGTGGCCGTCCCGGTGCCGAAGAGCCGGTCGTAGGCGTCGTTGGTGAGCACGGTCCGGCCCTCGTGGTCGACCGCGACGATCGCATCACCGAGGCTGGCCAGGATCGATCGCAGACGATCGTGCTCCTCGCCCAGGCTCAGCTTCTCCTGCTCGAGCGCGACTGTCTGGGCCCTGAGCTCCGCGGTGCGGGTGGCGAGATCCTCGTTCGCGACCCTCAGCTCCTCGACACTCGCGGTCAGCTCCTCATTGAGAGTCTCGAGCTCCTCGTTGGTGGCCTGGAACTCCTCGTTGACCGTTTCCACTTCCTCGCGATTGGCCTGTGCGTCCTCGCTGGCCGCGAGCATCGCCTCGTTGCCCGCTCGGAGCTGCGCGACCAGAGCGGTCAGCTCCTCGTTCGCCCGAAGGAGGCGCCCGTTCGTCGCAATCGCCTTCTCGATTCGTTCCCGCGTCCGAACGCTTGCGTGACGCTCCAGCTCCAGCCTGGTCACGTCGGTCAGCTCGATGACGGCGCCTTCGACGAGCTGCGTGTCGACGCGATAGGGGCGGACGGTGGCCTCGACGAAGTGGGCCGACTCGCTGGCGGCGGCGGAGAGCTCCACCTCGAACACGGCCGTTGTCGTCTTGCCGGCCAGGGCGGCGTCGATCGCAGCCCGAATGGGGCCGGGTGGCAGGACCTCCGCCAGGTGGACGAAGTCCTGGTCGAAAGCCGTGCCGTGGATCCCGAGCATCTGGCGGGCCGCCGAATTGATGCGCTGGACGTAGTAGCGCGGATCGACGACGACAACGCCCATGGTCAGATTGAGGAGCAGGCCGTCCGCCGACACCGACGATTCCGAAACGCGCCGGACTTCGCGGTGCGTGCCCCGGATGGCCTGGTCGAGCTGTGTCTCCTGGTTCCGATGCGGGCGCAGCACCGCCGGCCGCATCGGCGGGATCGCGTAGCTCCCGGGCAGCCGCCGATACACGCGCAGGCGCGCCTGCTCCTCTTCGAACGGCTCCGGCCAGGCCGAGACGGTCTCGGACACGCCCAGGGCCAGCCGGCCGCCGGGGCGCAACGAGAACGCAAAGGTCTCGAGGGCAATCCTCTGCATCGGCGCGGAGAAGTAGATCAGCACGTTCCGGCAGAGGAGGAGATCGATCCGCGGGAAGGGCGCCCGCTCGCCGAGATCGTGCTCGCCGAAGACCATGAGGGCCCGCAGGCGCTTCCCGACCTCGTAGCCGCCGTCCGACTTCTCGAAGTATCGGTCTCGGGCGCCCGCGGGCAGTCCCTTGAAAGCGGCCGGCGGATACAGTCCGCGGCGCGCGAAGGCGATCGCCTTGCGGTCGATGTCGGTGGCGAAGATCCGGATCTCCGGCCACGGGCGCTTCTCTCCGAGGGCCTCGGCAACGATGATGGCCAGGGAGTAGGCCTCCTCGCCGGTCGAGCAGCCGGCCGACCAGATGCGGAGCTCCCGCTGCTCCCGCCGGGCCTCCGCGATCAGCTCCGGCAGGACGTTGACGCGCAGATACTCAAAGAGCTTCGGATCCCGGAAGAACTCAGTGACCTTGATCAGGAGGCTGTTGACGAGCCGGGCGTATTCCTCGGGATCGGACTCCAGATAGGCCGCGTAGTCCGCGAACGTGGAACGCGACGTGGCGCTCATCCGGCCGCGCAGTCGCCGCAGGATGGTGGCGGGCTTGTAGCTGCCGAAGTCGATGCCGCTTCGCTCGTGGATGCGTCGGGCGAGATCGCGGAGCTCGTCGTGGTCGGGTCCCTCCGCCGGGGGGTGGCCGGCCGCCAGGAGCTCGCAGACGATCGATCCGATCGAGTCCAGACCGCCGGTCGCATCGACCAGGGACGGGGGAATTGAGCTGGGCATCGATGGGAACATCGCCGTGGCGGGATCCTCGATGACGACCGCACCGCCGGCGCTCTTCACGTGCCAGGCCCCCGCGGACCCGTCGGAGCCGCTGCCGGTGAGGATGACCGCGATGAGCCCGGGACCGAAGACACCGGCCGCGCTCTCGAGCAGCACGTCGATAGATGGCGCGACCGACCCGGGCCTGGCCGGGCGAAGCCGCAGGTCGCCGTGGCTCATCTCCACCAGCCGGTTGGAGGGGACGACGAAGATCACCCCGTCCTCCAGGGCCTCCCGCTCCTCGACCACTCGGACGGGCAGCGTGGCGTGACGGGCGAGGATCTCGTGCAGGTGACTCGGGCGGCGGGGATCGAGATGCTGGGCGATCACGATCGGCGCGGGAAAGTCGGCCGGCAGGCTGGCCACGACGCGCGAAAGCGCCTCGATGCCGCCCGCCGATGATCCGATCACCACGAGCTGCGATTCCTGGGAGGCCACCGGCCGTGCCACAACGTCCACATTATGGGGGCGGGGTCCAAGACCGCGGGACAGGGTTTCCATCCTCGCGGTAGCGGGCGCCGGCGCCTACTTTGCGAGATCGAAACGAGCCGATGGCCCGCTACCGAACCCGCGAGGTCCTCCCCTGACTGATCTCTGGCATCCAGGTATCCAGCGGGTCGTCGAGGCCGCCTCGCGCAAAGGCGTGGCGCTCGAGATCAAGCAACTGGCCGGCTCGGTGCGCACCCCCGAGGAGACCGCCGCGGCTGTCGACGCCGAACTCGGCCAGATCGTGAAGTCGCTCGTCTTCGTGGCCCCGCGCCCACTGGGCCGGCTCGCCCCAATCCTCTGCCTCCTCTCCGGACGCCAGCAGGCCGACCCGGCCGTGGTGGCCGCAGCCGCGGGCGAGGTCGCCGTTCGCCACGCCACGGAACGCGAAGCGCGCGATCTCACCGGCTATTCGCCCGGCGGCATCCCGCCGTTCGGCCACGGCCGCGACGTACGCATCCTCATGGACCAGGATCTCGGCCGTCAGCCGTGGGTCTGGGCGGCCGCGGGTGTCGATTCCGCGGTCTTCCGCATGTCGCCCAGAACGCTGCGGATGCTCTCCAACGCCATCGTCGCCCCGTTGGCCCAGAGCCTGAGAGATACCCCGGCGGGTGAGGGGTTTTCATCCTCGTGGCGGCTGGCGGGCCCAGCCTAGATTCCGCCTTACGGCATAGGCCGGACGTCGACCCCGAGGCCACGCCGGTCGAGCGACGTCGAGGCAGCCTGCACAACTAGTCTCTCGGCCAGCCATCGACCGTCTCCAGCCACGGCCAGTGAGTCTGACCCCCACCGACGGGCCGTTCCCCTGCGGCCCGTCGGTTCCTCTTGTCCGGACCGCGGACAGGGTTTCCATCCTCGCAGTGGCCGGCCACCGGGGCCTACCTTGTGAGATCAGGGCGAGCCTATCGCCCCACAGGCGTTCTCCAGGCTCTCGCTGTGACTCGCGCGGCGCGACTCGTGAAATGCCGACCACGACGGAGGTCACGATGGACACACGAACCAAGATCGCGCACGCTCGCACGAGCGCATCCGATGCCGTCGGCCGCCTGCCGGGACTCGCCGGCCAGACTCGCGACGGCGCAGAGCAGGTGGCCGAGCGGCTTCCAGAAGCGTACGCCCAGGCCAGCCACGGAGCGCAGGGCGCCATCACCAGACTCCAGAAGGTGCCCGA
>CAZFLI010000069.1:0-2529 GCA_964519845.1 uncultured Anaerolineaceae bacterium
CCGCTGCCGGCCGTATTGGGCGCGGACACCGCGATCATCAGTACCGACTTCGAGAGCGGCCTGGACGGCTGGGTCGCCCGCGACTCTCAGGGCACCCCGAAGGTCGACCTCACTACCGACGAGTCCCACAGCCCGACCCACGCGGCCCTCGTCTCGAACCGCACCGGCCAGGGCGACGGCATCGGCCACGACGTCACCGGGCTCATGGAGGTCGGGACCAAGTACAGCATCACCGCCTGGGTGAAGTTCGCTCCCGGCAATCCCACGGCGCCGATCTGGCTGACGATGCGCCGCACCAACGACGGCGCCGACACGTTCGACACCATCGCCCAGTTCACCGAAGTGCCGGGGGACTCATGGCAACAGGTCACGGCTTCCTACACGCTGGCCGACGCCGAGAGCGCTTTCATCTACTTCGAGACCGCGTACCCCGACGGCACCAACGCCCCCTTCCTTGTGGATGACATCGTCATCACGTCCGAGGCCGGTCCCGCGGTTCAGAAGGACCTGAAGAACCTCAAGGACACCGTCACCTTCCCCGTCGGCGTGGCCATCGACTCCCGCGAGACGACCGGCGCCTACTCCGAACTGGTCTTGAAGCACTTCAACCAGATGACGCTCGAGAACCACATGAAGCCCGAGGCGTGGTACGGCACGGACAAGAAGTTCCGTATCCACCCCGAGGCCAAGACCCAGATGGCATACGCCCAGAGCGAGGGTCTCCGCGTCTGGGGCCACACCCTCGTCTGGCACCAGCAGATTCCGGACTGGTTCTTCCAGCACGACGACGGCACCCCGCTCACCGCGAGCGACGCGGACAAGACGATCCTGCGCGACCGACTGCACGACCATATCTTCGGCGTCGCCAAGACCCTCAGCGATCTGTACGGGCCGTTCGGCAGCGGCACCAACCCCCTGGTCGGCTTCGACGTCGCCAACGAGGTCATTTCCGACGGCTCGGCTGAGGCCGACGGGCTGCGCCGCAGCGCCTGGTACAACGTCCTGGGCGAGGAGTACATCGAGGACGCCTTCAAGTACGCGGAGCAGGCATTCAACGTCGACTACGCCGCGGCCGGGGTCAGCCGGCCGATCAAGCTGGCGATCAACGACTACAACACGGATCAGGCGGCCAAGGGCAAGCGCCTGCACGATCTGGTCGCCCTCTTGCTCGACCACAAGGTGCCGGTGGACATCGTTGGCCACCAGTTCCACGTCAGCCTGTCGACCGATCCCCAGGCGATCGACGACGCCCTGACGGCGTTCGAGGACCTGCCGGTGATGCAGGACGTCAGCGAGCTCGACGTCATGACCGGCACGCCGATCGACGATGCCAAACTCATCGACCAGGGATACTTCTACCGCGACGTCTTCCGGATCTTCCGGGCCCACGCCGAGAAGCTGTTCTCGGTGACGATCTGGGGCCTGTACGACGGCCGCAGCTGGCATTCCGACAACTACCCGCTGTTGTTCAACGACGACCTCGAAGCCAAACCGGCCTTCTACGGCGCCGTCGACGGCAAGCTCGATCCGCGCATCCGAACGGCCAACGTCTTCCAGGCCGACGTGGCCCTGGACGACTCCGCAACGTCGTCGCCCGAGTGGAAGAAGCTGCCGCTGCACTCGTTCGCCGACGCGACCAGGGGCTCCTTCCAGCTGCGCTGGGAGAGCGACCACCTGAGCGTCTACGCCAAGGTCAGCGACACCACGGCCGACGCCACGGACGCCCTCGGCTTCAAGGTCGGCGACAAGACCTACTCGTTCAACCGCAACGGGACCGGCGATGTCACCGGGGTCGTGAGTGAGGTCTCCGGCGGCTGGGAGGCGGTGGTCCACATCCCGCTCAGCGACGCCAAGAAGAACGACTCGCTCCAGTTCGACATCACCGCGACGGACGGCAGCGCCACGACCGGCTGGAACGATCCCGGCGCCATCGGCACGCTCACCCTCGTCGAGGCCCTCTCCTTCATCGAGATCCAGCAGGCCGATACGGCCCCCACGATCGACGGCACCGAGGACGCCGCCTGGGCGCAGGCCGGGGAGGTCAAGACCGACAAGCAGGTCTCAGGCACCGACACCGCGACCGCCACGGTGAAGACGCTGTGGAAGGGCTCCACTCTCTACGTCTTCATGCACGTCACGGACCCGGATCTCGACGACACCGCATCCGATCCCTGGCAGCAGGACTCGATCGAGATCTACGTCGACAACGTCAACGCCAAGAACGGCGCCTACCGCGCCGACGACACTCAGATACGCATCAGCTTCAAGAACGTTCTCTCGTTCGGCACCGGCGACGAGGCCGCTCAGCAGGCTCGCCTGCAAAGCGCCACGGCGGTGGTCGAGGACGGCTACGTCGTCGAGGCGGCCATCGACCTGCTTGGAGGAGGCGGCCCCAACTCGTACGTCGGCGTCGACTTCCAGGTCAACGACGGTTCGGGCGGCGCGCGCGTGGGCATCCGCAATTGGGCGGATCCCACCAACGCCGGCTACATGAACACCTCGCACTGGGGTGTCGGCCTGCTGTTCTCG
>CAZFLI010000069.1:2629-9766 GCA_964519845.1 uncultured Anaerolineaceae bacterium
CACCAACGCCGGCTACATGAACACCTCGCACTGGGGTGTCGGCCTGCTGTTCTCGACCGGCAGTTCGGGCCAAACCGGCGGCCCGCCGGTCCTGTTGATCGCGGCCGGAATCGTGGTGCTGCTCGGCATCCTCGGATGCGCGATCGCGTTTGTGTTCCTTCGGCGGCGAAAGTCACAGGCCTGACCGCGGGGGCGATAGCGCCCGCCACGGAGCATCAGGACGGATCGGCGGCGGCGACACACCGCCGCCGATCTATGTCAGGGCCGGGGCGGCGCCGTGCTGGCGCGTGCGATGAGTTCGGTCGCGAGCTCGATCCGCCTCTCGCTCGGCTGCTCGCCGGAGGCGAGCCGGAGCAGCAGCCGGGCCGCCGTGACGCCCATCCGCACGAGCGGCTGACGAACCGTGGTCAGGGGCGGGGTCACCCACTTCGCCATCGGAAGGTCGTCGAAGCCGACGACACTCAGATCGTCGGGGATGTGCAGCCCAAGGTCCCGCGCCGCCTGGTACACGCCCAGGGCCTGCATGTCGTTGAGGGCGAAGATGGCCGTCGGCCGTGAGGCGGGATCCACACCGAGCAGCGCCCGCGCCTCCCGGATCCCCGCGTCGACGTAGAAGTTGCCGTAGCGGATGAGTCCGGGGTCGAGCTGCATGCCGGCCATGTCCATCGCGGCGCGGTACCCGTCCAGCCGGGCCCGGCTGCAGAGCATTCCCTCGGGACCGGCGATGACTCCGATCCGCCGGTGGCCCAGGTCCAGCAGATGGCGGGTCGCCGCCAGCCCTCCGCCCCAGTTGCCGGCGCCGACCGACGGCGTATCGTGCAGCGGCTCTCCGGTCGGGTCGACCACGACGAGTGGAATGCCGCGAGTGCGCAACTGGGCGTGGACCTCTTCATTGACTTCCGACAGGACGACGATCAGTCCCCTGGGGCGTCGGCCCAAGACGGTGTCGATCCACCCGGGGCCCCTGGCCGGGGCCTTGATCTCCGACACGACCAGGCCGAGCCTGTTCTCGGCCGCCACCCGCTGGGCGCCCTTGATGATCTCGCCGGCCCACTCGCTCTCGAACTGGTGAAAGGCGAGCTCCAGCAGGGGGGCGGCCCTGGAGGCGCGCGGCGAACGGAGGTAGCCCTGCTCGCGGGCGACCTCCTCCACGCGCCGGCGGGTGTGAGCCGAGACGTCCAACCGGCCGTTGAAGACCTTGGAGACGGTGGGCACGGAGACGCCCGCCCGGCGCGCGACGTCCGCCATGGTCGGAGGAGCAGGATCCGCGACCTGCCTGATTCTGTCCGTAGCCACATGGCGAGTCTACTAGAACGCCTGAACGCCCAACCTCGCCCGCGGCGCAGCTCAGGCTAGAACCCCTGGTAGGCCCACCAGACGCCGGCGGCGTTGACGAACACGCAGAACGCCAGGACGCCCCACCAGAAGAGCGTGGCGCCGCGGCGTCGCAGGGCCAGGGCGCACAGCACCAGGGCGAAGGGCACGGCGTCCAGGGCGTAGCGGTAGCCGAACTGGAGCCAGCCGCCGCCGTAGTAGAGCAGGTTGGGCAACATCACGGCGGCGAAGGTCAGGGCCAGGGCCCAGGTGGTCGCGGTTCGCCAGTTGGCCCGCAGGGCCAGGAGCAGGGCGGGGCTGGTGAAGAGGATCGAGTTGCCCTGCGGGTCGGGCTTGAAGAACGGAAAGGCGTCCATGCGCTGGGGCAGCCGGAGCATGAAGTAGTCCCAGTTGCGGCCCAGGTGGGAGAGCGAGAAGAGGCCCTGGTCGCGCAGGCTCGCCAGCCAGGCCGGCAGCAGGGCCAGTTCGTAGCCGGACTCCAGGGGCGATCCGAATCGGGCCTGGTTATAGGCGAAGAAGAAGGCGATCGAAGGCGCGACCCCCAATCCCAGGACGAACCAGTCGCGGGCGATCGTCCGCCGGCCGGCCCCGGTCTTGAGGCTTCGATCGCGGGTCAGCAGCCAGGCGTAGAAGAGGAGGCCGAAGACGACCGGCGGCCGGGTCAGGAAGGCCGCCCCGGCCAGCAGGCCGACCAGCAGCGGGCGCCGCCGGCCGAAGCACTCGATCAGCGCCATCAGGGTCAGCATCGTGGCCACCAGGTGGCCGGTGTGCCAGACGCCGCCGCGGACGACGACCCACCACATGTTCGTGCCCAGGGCCAGCAACACGACCAGCCAGACGCGGTCGCGGATGCGCTCCACTCCCACGCGCGCGGCCAGCCACCACAGCAGGGCCGCGCCCAGCGCCGCCAACCCGCAGTTGATGACCGGCTCCCAGTCGGTCGCCTGCTCCGGGGAGATGAAGACCATGAGCGGCATGAACAGGATCGAGGGGAAGGGCGGGAAGGGCAGGTAGTAGCCGCCCTGCCAGGGGATCACGTCCCATCGGCCCATCTGCTGCGGCAGCATCGCCGTGCCCTTCAGGAAGGCCTCCGATAGCCAGAAGACGTCGGGGCGGCCGGCGTCGAAACCGGTCGTCGAGTACAGGATCAGGCCGATGACGGCGGCCACCACCAGGCCGATCGGGACCCGCCAGTCGGGCCGGCGTCCGAACGGCCGGCGCAGGCGCATCGGGACGCGGGCCACGAAGGCGTCCGTCAGGCGGTCGGGCAGAGCGGCCAGGCGGGCGCGGGCGGCAGCCGCGGGGCCGGACAAGTCGGCCAGGCGGGCACGGGCGGCTACCAGCCGGGCGCGAGCGGCGGCCGGGCCGGTCATCATGCCGGCGCGGCGCTCTGCGCGGGTCCTTCGGCGAGCCCGGCCGATCGACGTGTCCGGACGACCTCCCAGCCCAGGACCGCCAGAACGCCGAAGAAGGCCAGCGGCACCGAAGCGGCGGCCGGCCAGGAGTTCAGCTCATCGGCCCTGAAGGCGAACAGCGACAGCCAGCCGGCCAGAGGGAACGCCACGGCCCAGGTCCTGCCCCGCTGGACGAGCCAGGCGGTGGGCAGGAGCAGCAGCACCGCGTAGTGGTCGCGCAGCGGCGAGGAGAGCAGCTGGCTCGCAACGATGGTGATCTGCAGGCTCAGATCGCGGGGAGCGTAGCGCAGGGCCGCCAGCAGCACCGCCGCAGCCAGGGCCGCCGATGCCAGCTGGATGGCCGTGGCCGCGTCCAGCGGCAGGCCGGCCTGGTAAGCCACCGCGCCCGGGGCGAAGTTGTGGGGAGTGGTCAGCTTGCCGCCCAGCGAGCGGAGCAGCTCCACGTACGAGGCCCACGGCCCGGTCCCGGCGATCAGTACGGAGAGTGCGGCGCCTGCCGTGGTTGCCGTGGCGGCGATCCCCACCGCCCGCCAGCGGCCCGTGGCGGCGGCCCAGAGGCCAACTGCGGCCGGCTGAACCTTGGCCAGTGCGCCGATCGCGGTGGCCAACCCCACCGCCCAGGGTCGGTCCAGCCAGCGCCAGGTGGCCGCGAACAGCAGGAACAGAATCGGCTCGACCTGGCCGAGCTTGACCGCGTACAGCACCGGCCAATCCACCGCGGCCACGATCAGGATCAGCCAGCGGACGTCGCTGCGGACCGGCAGCAGGGCCACTCCGGCCAGGAAGCAGGCGGCCATGGCCAGGCACCACAGCCCGGCGGCCGCTCCCCCAAGGGAGAGCCACGGGACCAGGGCCAGGGCGAAGGCCGGCGGGTAGGTGTAGGTGCCCGGGCATTTGCCCACGTCCACCGAGTACTGCACGTCGTACATCGGCAGGCCGTCGCGGAAGGCCTGGGCCGCGCCCTCGTAGCAGCGGTAGTCGTAGCCCAGAGTGGAGCCGGCCGTGCCCAGGACCAGGGCCAGCATGGCCAGCAGCAGCGCCACCGAGCCGACCGGCACGAACAGATCGCGCGGATCCGGCCGGACGCGCCTGGTCACTTCGCCGCCTCGGCCCCCGTCGCGGCCCCCGCCCCGGCATCCGCGCGCTTCACGCCCCGGTGCAGGAAGCGGATGCGGAACAGGTCCCAGGCGACTCGCAGGGCCAGGCGCGGGCGCGGATGCATGCGCGAGCCCCGCCGATCCGCCCAGGCAACCGGGACCACGGCCAGACGGTAGCCGCGCTTGCGGGCCAGGAAGATCAGATCCACGTCGAAGACGATGCTGATCACACGCAGCCGGCTGAAGAGATCGCGGGCCACCTCGCGCCGGAATCCTTTGAAGCCGCACTGGGTGTCGCTGACCGGCCCGGTGACCCAGACCTGGGCGGCGAACCGGAAGAGCCTGCCGATCAGGCGCCGAATCCTGGGCTGGGAGGCGCGCATGTCCGAACCGTCGGGCTGGATTCGGCTGCCCAGGGCGACGTCCGCCGTTTCGAGCGCCTTCACCAGCAGCGGCAGCTGGTCGGGTGGGGTGGCCATGTCGGCGTCGGCGAAGACGAGCAGCTCGGCTTCCGCAGCCAGCATTCCGGCCCGCACCGCCGAGCCCTTGCCCCCGTGGGCGATGCTCAGCAGGCGCAGGGCGGGGCAGCCCGCCTTCGGCTTGCCGGCCGCCTCGACGTACTCGCCCCGGGCCCTCACCAGGGCGGCCGTGCCGTCGCCGCTGCCGTCGTCCACGACCAGGACATCGACCTGCCCGGGCAGCGCGGCCACGGCCGGAGCGCTGCACAGGTAGGCGAACAACTCGTCAAGCGCGGGGCCCAATCGGGCCTCCTCGTTGAACGCGGGCAGGATGATGCCGAGACTGATGGCCATGTGGTGCGGAGTTTATCGGCGTGCCCGGCGCCTCGCACCGCGGCATGACTCCGCAGTCCCCCTCGCGGCGCCGGCCCGATAGGTCCTTCGTACCTAGTGGAGATATGACCCACCGGTGCTACGCTGCACCGCCGTGCGAATCCCTGTTGACGCCCATGTCCCCGGTCGCCGCGAGGCATGGTTGAGCGTGGCCGCCGTATTCGGCCTGGCGCTGGTGGTCCGGATCGTGGCCGCGGCCGGCCTCGTCTTCCCCGTCCCGGAGGACACGGCCTACTACGCCGGCGTTGCCCGCAACCTGGCCGAGGGCCGAGGTCTCGTCACGGATGCCCTGTGGAGCTACCAGACGCCGCCGCTGGAGGTGCCGCGGGCGGCCTTCGAAGTGTGGCTGCCGCTGCCCAGCCTGCTGGCGGCGATCCCGGTCTCTCTGGCGGGCGGCGCGAACTGGTTCCGCGCCGCGCAGGTTGTGTCGGTCGTGGCCTCGGCCGCGGCGGTGGCCCTGGCCTGGCGCCTGGGCGCGGACGTAGCCGCGGAACTGCGTCTGCCGGTGGGGCGGGCACGGACCCTGGCGGTGGGCACGGGGCTGGTGTGCAGCTTCCTCGGCCCGCTCGTGGTCTACGGCATGCTCCCCGACTCCACGGCCCTCTTCGCCGCCCTGGCGCTGGGCGCCTGCCTGCTGATGACGCGGTTGGCGGCCCGGCCGCCGGAGGGTCCCGCCGACCGGCGGCTGCTCGGCCTGGGCCTGCTGATCGGCCTGGCCGCTCTCGCTCGAAGCGAGGCCGTCTGGCTCGGGCTGGCCTGGGCGCTGATGGCCTGGCTGTGGCTTCGAACGCCGGCCCGCCTCGGGCGCCGACGGCGCCTCGTCCTGATCGCCGTCCCGGCCGCCGTGGCCGCCCTCATCTTCGCCCCGTGGGCCGTCCGGGACTGGCTGGCCTTCGGCACGCCGCTGCCCGGCCAGACCCTCGCCAACGCGCTTTCGATCGAGCCCACCGACATCTTCGCCTACCAGGACCGGCCGACCCTGGCCCGCTACCTGGCCGAGGGACCGGCGACCCTGTTGGGCATGCGTGTCTCGGGCACCCTGCACAACGTGTTCGCGGTTCTGGTCCTGCCCGGCTTCCCGATCGGCCTCATCGGCCTGTTGGCCCTGCCGAAGTGCTGGCGCCTGGCCTCGCTTCGGCCGTTGCTACTGGTGGCCGGCCTGACCTTCCTCGTCACCAGCCTGGTCTTCCCGGTCAGCACCACCTGGGGCACCTTCCTCCACGCGGCCGGCGCCGTCTACGTCCTGCTGGCCGTCAGCTGTCTGGTGGCCCTGGACGCCTTCATCGCCTGGGTCCACCGCGTCCGTCACTGGTGGCGCCCGGTCGCCTGGCTCGGCCCCGTACTGGCCACAGCCGTCGCCTACCCGCTGCTGCTCGTCGCCGTCAGCACCCTGACCGCCGACGCCGCCGAGGTCCGCGACCGCTACGAGGCCCTCCCGGCGGCGCTGGAACGGGCCGGCGCGCCGCTGCCGGACAACGCCCCGGTCATCACCGACAACCCGATCTGGCTGGCCGAGACGGCGCGCGTCACGGCCATCGCCCTGCCCGAGGAGTCGCCTGAGTCCGTATTGGCCCTGGCGGACCGCTTCGGCGCGACTCTGCTCATCGTCGAAGACGACGGCAATCGCATCTGGCCGGCCGTGCTCGAGGAGGGAGGACCCGCGGCGACCTGCTTCCAGGAGCTAGAGCTTATGGCCGGGCCGGCCGATTCTCCGGCCCAGGCGGCGGCGCTGGCCGAAATTCGTGCGTTCAGGATCGGCTGCCGATGAAGGCCGCCCCGTATACTCAGAAGCGTATGGACGCTGCACGCGGCGCCTCGGAATCGCGCGACTCGCGCTTCGACGGACTCTATGCCGAAGCGAAGTCGACTCTTGGCTATGGGGCCAACAGCCTGCGCTCGGTGACCGAGCGCTACCGAGAGGCGTACCGCGAGACCCTGGCCCGCTGGCACCGGCTGCGCGATCTCCTCGACGAGGCCGAGAAGGCGCCTCGCCCCACCCCCTCCAAGGGCCGCCGCCAGGCCGCCGCCGCGGCCGCCGAGGCCGGCGCCGAGGATGCCAAGCAGAAGGCCCTGCGCTCCGAGATCGAGCGGCTGATGGGCGACCTCGGCAGGCACCAGCAGGAGCTGTCCAAGCTCGAGCTGTCGGTGCGCAGCATGGAGAACGCCTGGCTCTTCCTGGAGCGCGGCGACGCCAGCCTGGTGGCCGAGGCGACCGGCGTCGGGTTGCCGACTGATCTGCAGATGCGCATCGTCCAGGCCCAGGAGGGCGAGCGGTCCCGCCTGGCCCAGGAGGTCCACGACGGGCCGGCCCAGGCGCTCTCCAACGCCATCTTCCAGGTCGAGTACATCGAGCGGGTGCTGGACAAGGACGCCCAGTCTGCTCACAACGAGCTGCGCTTCCTGCGCGAGCAGCTGCGCCGCGAGCTGGGCGAGGTCCGG
>CAZFLI010000070.1:0-9748 GCA_964519845.1 uncultured Anaerolineaceae bacterium
CCGTCTTCGACGTCAGCGGCTACTTCGTGAACGACGTCACCTTCTGAGCCCGGCGCGGCAACTACGGCAGACGCACCTTTCGGGCCTGGCCCAAAGGAGCCTATCCGGACTGGTCCTGTGGAGTCAGGTCCAGACAGGAGCGGTTGGTCCAGACTGGTGCCGTTCGCCCGGGGCGGCGGCGCCGCCAGCCGGGTGAACGTGCGAAGCAGCAGGTCTCCAGGCAGCTCGTGCAGCGCCGTCCTTTCGGGCGGCGTTGCACGGTTCGCGGGCGGGAGACGGCGGCGGGCCGGTGTTCAGGGCGCCGGGCGCCGCTAGCGTGCCAGGCGACGGATCTCGATGGCCGTGCAGCGGTCCATGACCACGGCCAGGCCTCCCTCGGCGGCGATGCGGGCGCTCTCCCAGTTGACGATGCCGAGCTGAAGCCATAGAGCGCGGGCGCCCACCGCGACCGCCTCGCGGGCGATCTCCTCGGTGGCCTCGGCGCGGCGGAAGACGTCGACGATGTCGATTGCGCCACCGGCCGCGGCTTCGGCGAGGGTGGCTACGGCCGGTACGCCGTGCACCGCCCGCTCGTTCGGGTTAACCGGCACGCAGTCGTAGCCCCGGGCGACGAGCGTGGCAAAGACCCCACAGGATGGCCGCGCCGGATTGGACGAGGCCCCGACGACCGCAATGCGGTGGCTGGTTCGGAGCAATTCGAGGACTTCGGCATCGTCGAGCAGGCGCACGGGTTCGTCCGGCATCGGGTGCCTCCGTCTCAGTTCGAACTCGAGGAGATGGGTGGGGCCGAGCCCTCGGCCGGCGTGGGTGTGGGCCGCGGCGGTCCGGCCCGCATGGCCGCCAGGACGTCATCCAGGGCGGCCGCCAGCGCCGGCGCCACTGGGTTGCTGAACGGGCCCGGCGCGATGCCGTCGTTGGCCACGGTCCCGACCGTCACGCCGGGCAGTGGCTTTCCCTCGGCATAACCGACGATCGCGTCTCGGACGGCGACGTCGTAGCGGCGCAGGATGCTGACCACCAGGCAGGGTCGAACGTCCGGCAGCAACAGGGCAGCTTCGGTCGCCAGGGCGACCACCGGTAGGCCGCGAGCGCAGGCCTGGCGCATGGCCCCGTAGCCGGTCAGGGTCGGCATGGCGACGATGGCTCCAGCTCCCGATGCGGCCAGCCCCTCCACCGCGGCCCGGCCCTTCTGGGGATCCTGGGACGCGCCGGCGTAGACGACATCGAGGGCCGCCTCCGGCGGGCCCTGGCGAACCCCGTTCTCCAGCCCCGTCAGGTAGCCGGCCGCCGACGGGTCGTTCTTCGGGCCGGCGACGAACCCGACGCCGGCCGTCGAACTCACCCCGGCCGCCACGACGCCCGCCAGGTAACCGGCCTCGGCGTCGTCGAACACCAGGCCGTGGACGTTGGTCGGGGCCCCGTCGGTGATCGTCTCGTCCAGGACCAGGAACAGCACGGAGGGATGCTCCGGAGCTGCGGCCAGAGCTGCCTCGGCACCGGCCGGTCCGATGGCCACCACGACCGTCGCCCCGGTCGGGAAGTCGGACGTGGCTGCCGCCGGAACAGCGGCGTACAGTTCCGCGGCGGTAATGGGAAAGACGTGGCCGACCGTGCCGCCGAGGAGTCCGGCTGCCTCCTGGGCTCCCTGCCAGGCGAGCGCGCTGCGGCTGCCGGCCTCGCCCTCGCCGACCGCCCCGACCACCACGATCGTCGCGACCGGATTCGGCAGCGGCGTCGGCGTGGCCAGCGGAGTGGGGGTGGGCGGCGGAGTCGGGACGCGGGTCGGCGCCGGCGAACCGCAGGCCCCGGCCAGGCAGACCGCCGCGGCAAGCGTGAGCAATGCGCCGAGTCTTGGTCGGGAGAGGCGTGTCAAGCGTGGGCTCCAGCTGGTCGTCCGGCCGATTGTACGAAGCCGCGTTGCGCCGTGGCGCGCGGTGCCCGATACTGCGCGGCCATGGGGATCGCGAGGAGTCACCGCCGGCTGGCCCTGTTAGCCGGCATCCTGGGCGTTGCCGTCCTCCTGGCCGGGTCGGCCTATATGGTGGGCGGCTACGTGGTCTACGACAAGCTGACCCGCGTCGAGACGCAGTGCGGAGGGGACTACCCGACGAACACGCCGGCGGCGTTTACGACCGAGGGAGTGGACAGCGCGCCGTACCTCATGCCGGACTACGAGCGGGCGAGCTTCGCCAGCCGCGGCGACCCTGCCATCATCATCAGCGCCTGGTGGGTGGCCGGCATCTCGCCCGATGCCCCGGCCGTGATCATGGTCCACGGCCTGGGCCGCTGCAAGCGTTCGCCGACGGTGCTGCTCCCGGCGGGGATGCTCCACCGGCTGGGTTACGGGGTGCTGCTCATCGACCTCCGCAATGAGGGCGAGTCCACCGTGAATACGGGCCGCTACGCCGGCGGCACCGTCGAGTACAAGGACGTGCTGGGGGCCTGGGATTGGCTGCGCACCGCCAAGGGCCTCGCGGCGGACCGCATCGGCCTGGCCGGAATGTCGCTGGGTGCCTCGACGGCGATCATCGCCATGGGCCAGGAGCCCCAGGTCGCCGCGGTCTGGGAGGACAGCGGCTACAGCGACATCGGCGTGGCCATCTCGGATGAACTTGCCCGCAACGGCTACCCCACGTTCCTGGCGCCGGCCGGGATCCTGGTCGGCCGGCTTCAGGGCGTCGATATCACCGCCCTAGGGCCGCTCGAAGCCGTGCCGAAGCTGGACGGCCGGCCGGTGGCGATCATCCACTGCGCCGGCGACGCGCGAATGCCGGTGAAGCATGCCTATGCGCTCCGCGACGCGATGGCAGCGCGGGGCTGGCAGCCGTACGTCTGGATCGTCGCCGATGGGGAGCACGTCAGCGCCGTCATCGATCATCCAACCGACTACGAGGCTCGCCTGGCAGCCTTCTTCGGCCCGGCCATCGGCGTCCCGGTCGCGTACGCCGGAGCGGCCCTGTCTCCGGCCGCGTAGCTGCAACGGTCCGTGGTGCGGCTCTTCGGCCGCGGGGGGAGCGCGCCGGTGCCGGCCTCGACTACGATTGCACTGTGATCGAGCAGAGGATCCCCGTCGCCGCAGGCGTGAGCCTGCGAGTCCTGCGCTGGGAGGCCGAAGCGGCTACCGCGGCGCCGTTCCTGCTTGTGCACGGCCTGGCCTCGAATGCCCTCGTCTGGCAGGGAGTGGCCGATCGGCTGGCCGCGGCGGGTCATTCCGTGGCGGCGGTCGATCTGCGCGGCCACGGCCGCTCCGACAAGCCCGATGCCGGCTACGACTTCGCCACCGTCGCCTCCGATCTGGGCGAGCTGACCTCCGCTCTGGCGTTTGACCGGCCGATCCTCGTCGGCCAATCTTGGGGTGCGAGCGTCGTGCTCGAGACCGGCGTGCGGTACCCAGCGGCGGCTCGGGGCCTGGTCCTGGTCGACGGTCATCTCACCGATCTCCAGGCTGCGTTTGCCGGCTGGGACGACTGCTGGGCCCGCCTGACGCCGCCACCCTCGATCGGCCTGCCGCGCGAGAAGATCCAGCGCTGGTTCGCGGTCGAGCATCCCGACTGGTCGGCCGAGGCGATCGAAGACTCGCTGGGCAACTTCGAGGTCCGGCCGGACGGGACCGTTGCGCCCTGGCTGAGCCTGGATCACCACCGCGAGATCGTCCGGTCGATGTGGGAGCAGCGGGTCGGCGAATCCTGGACCCGGGTGAGCCTGCCGGTGCTCATCGTGCCCGTCGACGGTCACGACCAGAACAGGACGGAGGCCAAGCGCGCCGGCGCGGAGGCCGCGGTGGCGGCCCTGGGCCGGGCGGGCACTCCGGTCCGCGTCCGGTGGTTCGAAGGCGACCACGACATCCACGCCCAGCGCCCGGCCGAGCTGGCGGAGGTACTGCTCCAGGCCGTCCGAGAAGGGTTCTTCGGATGAGCGCCGATGGCCGCCTGCCGCGGATGGTGACCATCATGGGCTCGGGCGAGACGACGCCCACCATGGCCAGGGTTCACCGCGCCATCTTCGAGCGGCTTGGCGGTCGAGACGCTGGCGCGGTGCTGCTCGACACCCCCTACGGCTTCCAGGAGAACGCCGACGACATCTCGGCCCGCGCGGTGGCCTACTTCCGCGACACCGTCGGGCACGAGATGGGAGTGGCTTCGTTCCGTTCCGCCGACGGCGATCCGCTGGCTCGCGAGACGGCCGTCGTCCGCGTTCGCGACGCGAGCCTGGTCTTCACCGGCCCCGGCAGCCCCTCCTATGCGCTGCGCCAGTGGGCCGCCACGGAGATCCCACGCCTGCTCGCCGCCAAGCTGGCCGAAGGCGGCGCCGTCACGATGGCCAGCGCCGCCGCCCTGACCCTGGGCCGCTTCACGATCCCCGTCTACGAGATCTACAAGGTCGGGGAGCGGCCACACTGGCTCGACGGCCTGGACCTGCTGGGCCCGCTGGGACTGCCGGTCGCCGTTGTCCCGCACTACGACAACGCCGAGGGCGGCAACCACGACACACGCTTCTGCTATCTCGGCGAGCGCCGGCTGCAGGCGCTGGAAGCCGAGTTGCCGCCCGAGGTCTTCGTCCTGGGCGTCGACGGCCACACCGCACTGGTCCTGGATCTCGACGCGCGGACGGCCTCGGTCGAAGGGCTGGGCGAGGTGACGGTTCGCAAGGACGGGCGGAGCGAGACCTTCCCGGCCGGGACCACGCTGGCGATCGATGAGTTGGTAGCCGCGGCCACCGGCTCGGCGCCGGCGCCGGCGCCCGCAGAGGCGGCCGGATCTGCGCCGCCGCCGGTACCGCAGGAGGCCGCCGCCGAGTCCGGCCCGCGGCCGCTGCGCGATGAGGTCGCCGAACTCGAGCGGGTCTTCAACGCCTCGCTGGATGAGTGCGATGCCCAGGCCGCGGTGCGGGCAATCCTGACTCTCGAGGAGACGATCCAGGCCTGGGCCGGCGACACGGAGCAGTCGGATGCCCTGGCCCAGGCCCGCTCGGCGCTGCGCGGCGCGATCGTCTGCCTGGGCGAGATGGCGGGGCAGGACAAGCGAGACCCGCGCGAGTTGATCGCCCCCTTCGTGGACGCGTTGCTGGCGGACCGCGTCCGCGCCCGAGAGGGCCGCGACTGGGCCGGCGCCGATGCCATCCGCGATCGCCTTCTCGAGGCCGGGATCGAACTCCATGATGCCCCCGCCGGAACCACCTGGGAGCTACGCCATGCGAAGGGGGCAGGCTAGCCGCCGTCAGGCGGCGCCGGCGGCTACCATTAGCTCCCGTGACCGTTGCCCCGAACGACTTCGTCCACCTGCACCTCCACTCCGAGTTCAGCCTGCTCGACGGGCTGGGTCGGATCGACGAGCTGGCCGAGAGAGGCTCGCAGCTCGGCTTCGACGCCATGGCGGTCACGGACCATGGGGCGCTGTACGGTGCGGTTGCTTTCGTTCAGGCCTGCGCCGCCCGCGAGATCAAGCCGATCGTCGGTGTTGAGACGTACGTCGCCCGGCGCGGCATGCGGGACAAGGAGGGCAAGCTCGACGCCCAGCCGTTCCACCTGTTGCTGCTGGCCCAGACCTGGGAGGGCTACCAGAACCTCTGCCGGCTGGTCACCGACGCCCACCTCGAGGGCTACTACTACAAGCCGCGCATCGACCACGAGCACCTGGCCCGCTACTCGAAGGGTCTGGTAGCAGGCTCCGCCTGCCTGGGCGGCGAGATCCCCAAGGCCCTGGAGGTGGACGACTGGGACCTGGCCCGCCAGACGGCCGGCCTCTACAAGGAGATCTTCGGGCGCGAGCGCTTCTTCCTGGAGCTGATGGACCACGGCCTGCCCGAGCAGCGGGCCCTCAATCCCAAGCTCGTCCAGCTCGGGCGCGAGGTCGGGCTGGATCTCATCGTGACGAACGATCTCCACTACATCCGCCGCGAGCAGCACGAGGCGCACGACGTCCTGTTGTGCGTCGGCACCGGCGCCAAGGTGACGGAGGCGAACCGCCTGCGCTTCGAGACGAGCGAGTTCTACCTCAAGTCCGCGGCCGAGATGGCGGCGCTCTTCCCGGACAACCTGGATGCCATCCGCCGCACCCGGGCCATCGCCGAGACGGTTGAGATGAAGCTGCCGTTCGGCCAGATGAGGATCCCCAGCTTCCCGGTGCCAGAGGGTGAGACGATCGAGAGCTGGCTGCGCAAGGAGTGCCAGGCCGGCCTCGAGCGCCGCTACGGAAGGGTCACGCCGGAGCTGCAAGCCCGCCTGGACTACGAGCTGCAGGTCATCTGCAGCATGGGCTACGCGGGCTACTTCCTGATCGTGGCCGATTTCACTCGCTTCGCCCGCGATCAGCGCATTGCCATAACCGTCCGCGGCTCCGCTCCGGGCAGCATCGTGACCTACACCCTGGGCATCACCCCGGTCGACCCGATCCACTACCAGCTGCCGTTCGAGCGGTTCCTCAACCCGGACCGGGTGACGATGCCGGACATCGATGTGGACTTCGAGGACGGACGCCGGGAAGAGGTCATCAACTACGTCAGCCGCAAGTACGGCGCCGACCACGTGGCCCAGATCATCACCTTCGGCACGATGCTGGCCCGGGCCGCCATCCGCGACGTGGCGCGCGTTCTGAACATGAGCTACGGCGACGGCGACCGCATCGCCAAGGCTGTGCCGAACCAACTGGGCATCAAGCTCGACGAGGCCCTGGTCCTGAGCCCGCCGCTCCGGACGATGTACGACACCGAGCCGGCGGTGGCCCGGGTGATCGACTTCGCGAAGCACCTGGAAGGGGTGGCCCGCAACGCCTCGACGCACGCCGCCGGGGTCGTCATCAGCCGGGAGCCGCTGACGGAGCTCATGCCTCTGCAGAAGGCGACCAACTCCGACGCGGTGATGACCCAGTACGAGATGCACGGCGTGGAGGCGCTGGGGCTGCTCAAGTTCGACTTCCTGGGGCTGTCGAACCTGACCATCCTGCGCCAGGCGGTCGACCTGATCCGCGCCAACCGCGGCCTCGAAATCGATCTGGAGAGGATCCCGCTGGACGACCGCAAGACGTTCGAGCTGCTGGCCTCCGGCGAGACGACCGGCGTCTTCCAGCTCGAGTCGGCCGGCATGAGGCGCTACATCCGCGACCTGCAGCCCTCAACCGTCTTCGACCTGGCCGCCATGGTGGCCCTCTACCGCCCGGGGCCGATGGACAACATCCCTCACTACATCGCCCGCAAGCACGGCCGCGAGCAGGTCTCCTACCTGCACCCGCTCCTGGAGCCCTACCTGAACCGGACCTACGGCGTCTTCGTGTACCAGGAAGACATCATGTCGGCGTCCGTCGCCCTGGCCGGCTTCACCGGACCCGAGGCCGACATGCTCGGCTACGCCATCCGCAAGAAGAAGGCCACCCTGATGCGCGAGATGCGCGAGAAGTTCGTGGCCCAGGCGGCCGAGCGGGGCGTCCAATCGCACGTCATCGATGCCGTCTTCGCCGCCTTCCAGCCGTTCGAGCGCTACGGCTTCAACAAGGCCCACGCAACCTGCTACGGGCTGATCGCCTATCAGACCGCGTACCTGAAGGCGAACTACACGGTCGAATACATGACGAGCGTGCTGACAGCCTTCCGGGACAACGAGGAGAAGGTCGCCGCGGCGGTGGCCGAATGCCGGCGCCTGGGAATCGAGGTCCGGCCGCCGGACGTCCATTGCTCTCAGGTCGAGTTCACCGTCGAGGACGCCGCCATCCGCTTCGGCCTGCTGGCGGTCAAGAACGTCGGCCAGGGGGCGATCGAATCGATCATCGCCGCCCGAGCGGACGGCGAGTTTCGCTCGCTCACCGACTTCTGCTCGCGCATCGATCTGCGGCTGGCCAACAAGCGGGTCCTGGAGTCGCTGATCAAGGTCGGGGTCTTGGGCTGCTTCGGCCACCCCGCGCAGCTGCTGGCCGCCCTGGACGATGTGCTGGCCGTGGCCCAGTCGGAGCAACGAGAGCGACTCAGCGGGCAGGGCGCGCTGTTCGATCTGGGCGGCT
Source organism: uncultured Anaerolineaceae bacterium (assembly GCA_964519845.1). GTDB lineage: Bacteria > Chloroflexota > Limnocylindria > Limnocylindrales > CSP1-4 > Fen-1039. Next base: position 7,989 of record CAZFLI010000070.1, read on the forward strand.
CGCCGGAGCAGCTGGAGCGGCCGCTGCCCGACGTGCCCGAGGCCCTGCCGGCTGAGCGGCTGGGCTGGGAGAAGACGCTCCTGGGCCTGTATCTGTCCGAGCACCCCCTCGATGCCGTCGCCGACCAGCTGGCCATGTTCGCCACGGCCCGCTCGAACGACCTGCGCGACGAATCCCTCGAGGGCCAGAACGTGGTCATGGCCGGCATCGTGACCGGGTCTCGGACGGTGGTGACGCGCAACAAGGACACGATGGCCATTGCCAGGATGGAGGACCTTCAGGGGGCCTTCGAAGTGGTCGTCTTCCCCAAGCTGCACCAAGCGCTCGGCGGGCGGTTCGTGGAAGGGGCGACCCTGGTGGTGGCGGGTCGAATCAACCACCGAGGCGAGGAGGTCTCGCTGGCGGCCGACACGGTCTGGAGCCTGGACGAAGCCGTGGCCAGGGGTTCGGGCGCCATTGCCGAGGAACTGGCTGCGGCCGCCCGGGGCAGGGGCCGCTGGGGTCGCAGCAACGGCAGGGGCGGGGCAGCCGCGGCCGCCGACGGCGCCGCCACAGCCGCGGGCGCGGCTTCGGAACCGCCCGGGCCCCGGATGCGCGTCTCCCCGCTGCGCGGCGGGGGACCGGAGTTGGTGGCCGCGGCTGTGCCCGAGGTGTCGCCGCAGGCGGCACCGGCCGCGGCCCCGCAGGCGGCACCGGCCGCGGCCCCGGCCGCGGCTCGCAGGGTCGCCCCACCGGCGAGCCTGATGCCGCCCGGGCCGCTCACCGGCGAGCCCGGGCCGGATGATCTGGCCGGGCTGTCCTGGGATGAGGACGAGCCCGCCTTGCCGGAGGAGGCCCAGGCAGCGGTGGCGAGGGCCACAGCTGCCCCAACGACGCCGCTTGAGGCCCCCGAGAACGGAGTCCTGCAGGTCAGCTTCGCCGGCTCGGCCGACCCTGATCGGATCGTCCGGGCAATGGAGGATCTCAGCGGCGTCTTCCGAGAGCGGCCCGGCGAGACGCGCGTCATCGTCGTGCTGCCGGGGCCCGGTGGCGCCTCGTCGCCGATGGAGATTCGGCGCGGAGTGGCCTACGACGCCGAGCTCGTGGCAGAGATCCGACGCCGCCTCGGCGACGACCTGGTCAGGCTGAGCCTGTCGCCCGGGCGCGAATAGCCCCTTCCGGCCTATCATTCCGGCCGCGGGGCGTGGGCCCCGAAGCCTCGAAGTCGGGCGATCAGGCATAGTAGGCGGTGCCCGGCCCGCAGAACGGCCGTGCGGCCCCCGGATCCAGGGAGAAGCAACGCCATGTACAAACTGCTCCAGCGACTCCGGCGCTTCGTGACGACGCCAGATGGAGCGGCCGTACTATCGTTCCTGTTCCCCGGTCTGGGCCAGGCGGCCGCCGGCAGGCCCAGCCGTGGCGCGATCGTGGCCATTCCGGCGCTGGCCGTCATCGGCGCCCTGCTGATCGTGATCTTGTTCGCCCGCAGGTCGGTATTCGACAACGTCTTCAACGACCAGTGGCTGTTCAGCCTGCTGCTGGTCGACCTCGCCGCCATGGCCTATCACCTGTGGGCCATCGGTGACGCCTACGCCACCGCCCGCCGGCGAAAGCTGCGGACCCTCTTTCCCAAGAAGTGGATGAGCGTGGCGGCCGTGATGACCCTGGTGGGAGCCACGCTCATCGTCCACGGCAGCATCGCGGCCATCGATATGGACTGGCGGAACAGCGCGGCCTGCATCGGGGACAAGTCGGGCTCTTGCATCTACGCGGAGGAATCC
>CAZFLI010000071.1:0-1956 GCA_964519845.1 uncultured Anaerolineaceae bacterium
GGTCGCGTTGGGGGTCGCGTTGGGGGTCGCGTTGGGCCGCTGTGTGAGCAGGTCTATCGAAACCGTCCCGGCGTCGCGGGCCAACGGCACGATGACTATCTTGTCGTCCGTCCAGACCGCCGCCTGACCGGCATCCGGCGCGACCGAGACAGAGAGGGTCGACGTGCTGACCACGGATGCAACCACTGTGCCGCCACTGTTGGTGACCGCGCAGGGTTCGGCGGTGTCCGCGCAGGAGGCCGAACCGCTGGTTATCTGGTAGACGCCGCCGGAGGGGGCGACCCAGATGCCGTTGCCGCCGACGACCGCGACTGGGGCTCGATCGCCGCCCGAAGCGCCCGAGGCCGGGCTGCCGGTCGGCCCGTCGTGGACCACGGCGCCTCCGGGGAATCCGCCGGAAAGCAGCGCCAGGCTGGCCACCGCGGCCGTGAGGCCGACCGCGCCTGCCCTCGCTAGAGCCAGGCGGTTGCCGGCCGGGAGCCTGATGCGGCTCAGGACTCCGGCCAGCCCGGACCGGGAGCGCGCGGCGTCCACGGCGTCCAGGCCTGCCGAGGTGCGGGCCCACAGGTCTCGCGGGGGCTCGGGCAGGGGAAGGCCGCGCAGCTCCTCGTGGATGGAGCGGTACTCGTCGGCAATGGCCTTGCAGTCGGCGCAGTGCTCCAGATGCGCGCCCAGCCAGGCGGCATCTTCCGGGGCCAGGACCCCATCCATGGCCTCGGCGGCCAGAGCGCGGGCCTTCGCGTGCGTCTTCATGGACGAACGATCGGCGGTGGTCATCGGTCCGCTCCTCTGCTGCCGCCGGCGCGGCGGCGCGGGTCCGACTCGCGCGTCTTCTCGGCAAAGGCGGCATCGATGGCCGTCTCTCGCTCCTTCTCCTGGCGCTTCTCGTCGGCCAGGGCCTGGCGCAGGCTCTCACGAGCGCGCGTCAGCAGCGCCCGCGCGGCAACGTGGCTGACGCCAAGGGTGGCGGCCAGTTCCAGGCCGGTCAGGTCGCCGACCTCGGCCAGGAGCAGGGCAGCCCGCTGCCGTTCGGGGATGCGGGCCAGGGCGCGGGCCAGCGGGCCGGAGAGGCGCATCTCCATGGCCAGGTGCTCGGCCGATGGGGCGGCGCCGTGAGACTCAGTCGTGATCGGCAGGAAGCGCACGATGCGGCGGTGGCGGATGTCGTCCAGGGCCACGCGGTGGGCGATCTGGTAGAGCCAGGCTCGGGCCTTGGCTCGATCCTCCAGCGTGTCGATCGCCTTGTAGGCCTTGATGAACGTGTCCTGGGCAAGGTCAGCGGCCATGTCGCCATCCCGAACCATGCGCAGCAGATAGGCGTAGATCTCGCCGTGGTGCCGAGCGAATAGCTCCTCGACGAAGGCCCGGTCTGCCGTTGACACGGCGGCGACGGTCACTCCGACCTCCGCTCGCCAGCCCGCGAGTTCGAGAGCCAATCCGGCGCCGCCTTTCGTTCGCCTTCCAGCAGACACAGGCGCGCTGAGGCGCGCCTGGCCATAGGGACGGCAACGAGGGCCGCGCTGTGACGGTGCCGCTCGGCTGGGATCACGAGCTCTCCGTCGTGGCGGCCGATGGCCGGTGCTTCTGCAACTCCTCCACCGCCTCCTCCGGGGAGACCGGATTGACCGGCAAGCCCGTGCCCAGTTCGAGACCAGCAATCTCGCGCAGGCGCGGGTGCACCTCCCAGTGCCAATGGTAAGTCGCTTCGACGTTCTCGCGGAGGGGCGCCGTGTGAAGAACGAGGTTGTGGGGCGGTCCGTCCAGACCGGCCAGCCGGGACAGCACCTGGCGCAGCGCCTCAACAGTGGAGGCCAGGTCGGCATCGCTCGCCAGGCTGAAGTCGGCGACGTGGCGCCGGGGGACTATCCAGACCTCGAACGGTGAACGGGAAGCGTACGGGGCGAAGGCCACGCTGGCCTCGTCTTGCCAGATCATCCGCGTCCCGGTCCGTGCCTC
>CAZFLI010000071.1:2056-9725 GCA_964519845.1 uncultured Anaerolineaceae bacterium
AGGACCTCGATGCCGACCAACTGCAGCGGCCGGTGCTCCCCCGGCGGGGCGACGATCGTCCTCCAGCTGCCGCTCGCCCGGGCCTGGGCCATGGCTACTTGAGCAAGGCTGCGCTCCAGCGCGCGCGCTTCGTCGACGGTGCCGACGGCATTGAACGCGTAGTCCTTCAGGGTGCGAACGCGGACACCCTCGCCCGGCGGTTGGACGCAGTTGTGGCACTGGCCGCCGTCGTCGATCTGCTCGGCCCGCAGAGAGAAGCGGCCGCGCTGGAACTGGCGATCCACCACCGTGGCGACCCACCAGCCGGTTACGGCGTCTCGACGAAGCTCGAACAGGCCGGCTCCCATCAGCGGACTCCAGCCGCGACCGGCGGCTCGGACGGAATGGCGGCGATGGCCTCGAGGTCTCTCCTGGCCGCTACGGGATCCGCGGCCGGGGGCATCATGCCGGCCAGTGGGGCTTCGAGGGCTCGGGCCATGGCCGGGGCGAACTCCGCGGCAGCGCCGGCAACCGATTCGGTCGAAGGCTCGGCGGTACGACCCAGCTCACGATCGATCGAGGTCGACTCCAGGCACGACATGCCGCAGGCGTCGATCAAGTCGAAGTCGGACAGCCGGACCGACACATTCAGGGCGACCCCATGGTAGGCCACGCCCTTCTCCACCCTGATGCCGACGGCGCCGATCTTGCGACTGCCGTCTCCGCACCAGCAACCCGGATGGCCTTCGCTCGGGCCGGCTTCAACGCCCAGGGCCCTGCATGTCGCGGCCAGCGCGGTCTCGAGGGCGGTGACGAAGGGCCGGACGTGCAGCCCTCGATCGGCCAGGCCCACGATCGGGTAGGCGGTGAGCTGGCCGGGGCCGTGGTAGGTCACCTCGCCGCCACGCTCGGTCTGGATCAACTCGACCCCGCGATCGGCGAGTTCCGCCGGAGTAGTCCGGACGTGACCGGGGTCGGCATGCCGGCCCAGCGTGAGAACCGGCTCGTGCTCGAGCAGCAGTAACTGGTCGCCGATCGCGCCGGCGACGCGAGCCGCCACCAGGCGGTGCTGGAGGTCCCAGGCCTCCCGATAGGGCATTCGACCGAGCCACCAGGCAGTGAGGTCCGCAGCCGGCCGGTGGGCAAGCTGGTCGGTGAAGCGGTCCATGGCTGCAAGATAGCAGGACCCGACGCTCCGTTGACCTCCGTCAGGCCGGCTGGTCTAATAGCCGAGGGGCTGCCTCGTCCGAATGGAGAGCGGAGATGTCGACAGGATCCAGGTGGGAGCATCGACCGGCGCGCCGAACGGCGCGTGGTCTGGCGGCTCTGCTGGTCGCGGGGTCGGTCGCAGCCGGGCTGGCCGGGGCGTGCAGTTCCACCGCGGCGACTCCTTCGACCCCGGCTGAGGCGACGGCTTCGCTCGAGATCAGCGCCTCGATCATGTCGGCAGAACCGACGCGCACCAAGTTCGTGCCGACCGAAGGACCGACGATCGAGCCGACCCCCACCCCGGTGCCGACACCCCGGCCCCTACCCAACCTGACCGGCGCGGCGCCGACTCTCGATCCCGACCCACCCACCTGCAATGTGGATTTCGTGCTCGACTTCGTCGTCACCAACACCGGCGCCGGCCCCACCCTGGGCGAGGCGATGGTCGTAGCCGGCGCCACGCGCAACTCGGACAGCCGGATCGACCTCAAGACCCCCATGCCCAAGGTGCCGGTCCTGGCGGCCGGGGCTTCCGTCCACCTGACGAAGACGGTCAGGATCACCGGCGCGGGCCCCCACACGCTGACGATGTTCATCGACTCGAGCTTGTGGGTCGCGGAAACGAACGAAGGCGACAACGAGATCACGCGGACGGTCAACGTCCTCTACGGATCCTGCCCCAAGGGCTAGAGCGAGCGCTCGGCTGGCCGCGCCGCGCGGCCCCCGGGCGTCCAGCTAGAACGGCACCGCCAGAGGCGGCACGTACACGCGGATCGCCGAGTCGCCGCTTACCGGGCACCTGTACTCGCAGATCCCGCAGCCGATGCACAGGTCCCTCAGGACGAACGGCAGCAGCACATCCGTGTCTCCGTCTGGACCCGCGACTTGCCGCTCTTCCAGTCGAATCGCCTTGTCCGGCAGCGGGCACATCTCTTCGCAGACGACGCACAGCTGGTGGTCCGACCAGGCCAGACAGCGGTTCTCGTCGATGTAGGCCTTGCCGATGACCTGTTGCTGCTTCTCCTCCAGGGCGAGTGGCGGAATGGCCTGCGTGGGGCAGATCTGGCCGCAGGCGTTGCAGGCGTAGTCGCAGTAGCCCAGGCGCGGAACCACCACCGGCGTGCCGAGACCCTGCAGCCCGGCCTGGAACACGGCCGGCTGGATGGCCCCCGTGGGGCAGACGCGGACACACTCGCTGCAGCGCGTGCAGCGGGTCATGGCGACGACATCCGCGTTGTTCTCTCGCGCCCCGGGCGGCCGCAGCAGGAAGGGGCTCTCCCGCTTGGCCAGAAGGTCCGTGCGGAACAGGGCGATTCCCACGGCGGCGGCACCGAGTCCCAGAAGCACCTGGCGTCGCCCGGGGTCGTAGGGTTGACCTTCGGCCAGGGAGAAGGTGGGCTTGAACGCGGCTGCGCCGCGGGCGCAGGCCCCCAGGCATTCCATGCACACGGTGCACTCCGCCGGGTCGCTGGCCCCGTTCTTGGCCGGGTCGATGGTTCCGGTCGGGCAGTCCCCGGCGCACAGCCCGCAGCTGTTGCACGAGTCGGTCGTAACCCGGCGGAAGACGGCCACGCGGCTGATCAGGCCGAGGAGTCCGCCCAGGGGGCAGAGGTAACGGCACCAGAAGAGCGGAGCAAGAGCGTTCAGGGCAACCAGCCCGACAAACAGCGCGGCGAACAGGAAGGCGTCCTGGTACGAGACCGGCTCGACCGGCAGGAGGAACGGGCGGATGGCCGCATCGAGCGATGACACTGGACCTTCCAGCCCCGGGAGCTGATACAGGAGGTCCTCCAGAGCCGTCACGAGCTGGTTCAGCACGGGCCAGACCGCGGTGGAGAGCGTTCGGAAGAAGATCGCCAGCGGGTCGAGGAAGAGCAGCGTCTGGTTCGCCAGCAGCGCCCCGAACAGGATGACGATGAGCAGCACGTACTTGGCCTTGCGCCAGCCCTCGGGCACGGCTGTGGGGCGGCCGCGGCCGGGCTTCGGGGAGAAGAGACCGAGCACCGTCCCAAGCGGGCAGAGCCAGCCGCACCAGGCCCGGCCGAACACGAGGGTCAGAAGCACCGTGGCGAGAGCCAGCGCCGCGCCGGCTACGACGGCCCGCCCTGCCAGGGAGCCGGCCAGCGCCAGCAGCGGGTCGAGGCGCATCGGGACGTTGGCAAGATCGCCCGGCAAGCCACGGTTGCCCGCAAGGACGAACAGGCCGACGAAAGCGACCAGGGCGAGGTACTGGACGGCCCGTCGGCTCCGAACCCAGCCGGGCCCGCGCGGCATCTTCATCCTGTCAGGCCGACAGCTCCTCGATCTTCAACTTCGATAGGTCCTTCTGGCCCAGGCCCATGGCTGCGCCGATCTTGACGTAGTCGAGGTCCTCCGGCTTTAGGCCCAGGAGTCCCGCCGCGATCACGTCGGCGGCCACCACGTCGGTCCCGGCGACGACCGTATCGAGCTTCTTGACATAGCTCAGCTTGCCGCCCGAAGGGCCGTGCGAGGTGAGGATGCGTACGGCGTCGAGGACGACGAGGTCCGGCTTGATCAGCGTGTTCAGATCGGCGATCGCCTGTCCCAACTTGCCGTGCATGGCCGGCCGGTCGCGAACGACTCCCATCATGTTCTTCATGGCCGCCGTCATCCTGGCCGACCCGTGCACCTTGGCGATCGGCGCGCTGATCAGCACGTCGGTCTTCAGAATCTCGTCGTAGACGTCCGTCCGCTTGAGCCACTTTCCGCCGGGTATCGAGGTGCTGACGAACCTGCGGCTGGTCATCACCACCATCTGACCTCCGGCCGCCTCGACCTGCTCCTTGATGCCGCTCTTCACGTACGCGTCCGCCCCGGCGCCACCGTAGGGGTAGTCCAGAACCTTGACGCTGCCCGCCCCGGCCTCCAGCGCCATCTTGACCAGCGTCCCCACGACCCAGGGGTTGGTCGTGGCCGCGTACTCATAGGTTCGATAGGCAACGCAGATGTTCGGCTTGACGATGACGCTCGCGCCCTTCGGCACGAAGCGCTCCATGCCGCCCAGAGACGCGACCGCCCGCCGCACCAGCGCCTCGGGCTCGCCGTTCCGCACCACCACCAGGTCGGGGACGGGGGCGGATGGAGCCGGCGCGATCGACGGCGGCGGTGTGGCCGGAGCCGGCGTGGGCTCAGTCGTGGGCTCAGCCGTGGGGCTCGGACTGTCGGTAGTCCCAGCCGTTGAGCTGGAGCGCATGCCGCAGGCCGCGAGAACGCCGTTCACCACCACCGCGCCCAGCCCGAGGGCAGCGATCTTGAGCATGTCGCGGCGCGATATCTCAGGCACGGCGCCCTCCTTGTCTTCGGAGGCGGAGGTTGCACGCTGCGGCCTCACGGCTCGAGCGCCTTGTGAACAGCGTCGTAGACCTCGGCCAGGCTGACGCCGTTGTCGTTCGCCAGGCGAACGCAGTCATCGTATTCCGGAACCGACTGGACCACCTTCCCCCCAAGGGCCTTGAGCTTCACGCTCAAAGTCCCATACGACGTCTCTACCTGCCTGACCTCTCTGGCAGCCTCGAGGCGCCGGATGGGCTGGATGCGAAGCCCGAGTGTGGTGGTTTCGCGGAGGATCAACTCGGCGAGGGCCACCTCGTCCCGCCGCAGCGCGATGACGCCGAGCAGCGTGCCGGGGCGGTTCTTCTTCATCTGAATGGGCGTCAGGAAGACGTCGCGTGCCCCGGCCGCGAACAGCTTCTCCATCACGTGCCCGTAGAACTGGGGGTTCATGTCGTCGATATTGGTTTCGAGCTGGACCATCTCTGCGGTCTGGTCCGCCGCTGTCTCGCCGACGATCAGACGCATCAGGTTGGGCCAGGCGGGGTCGCGCTTGCCCGCCCCGACCCCGATATTCGCGATCGTCAGGGCCGGCCGCTCGAAGACCGCCAGCGCGGCCAGGATGGCGGCCCCGGTCGGCGTAACCAGCTCGTCGTTCGCGGGGGAGGGTGTGAGAGGAGCGTGGGCCTGCCGCAACAGCTCGAGGGTCGCCGGCGCCGGCAGCGGCAGCGAGCCGTGCTCACTCGCCACCATCCCTGAGCCGTAGGGCAGCGGCGAGGCGTAGAGGCGCTCGATCCCGAGGGCGTCCAGCCCGATCGCCGCCCCCACCACGTCGACGATCGAATCGAGGGCGCCTACCTCGTGGAAGTGGACCCGCTCCACCGGCTCGCCGTGAACGCGGGCCTCGGCCTCGGCCAGCCGGGTGAAGACCAGGCCCGCCGTCGTCTTGACGTGCTCCGACAGCCGGCTGCCGGACACGATGGCGAGGATGTCCGAGAGACTGCGCTGCCGGCGGCTACGCCGGACGACGACCTCCAGGCCGGCGGCCCGAAGACCGGCCCTGTGCGTCTCGGTCAGCCGCAGCTCGACCGGCTCGGCCAGAGAGAGGGCAGCGATGCCCTCTCGAAGGGTCTCCAGCGGGAGGCCGGCGTCGAGCAGCGCAGCCAGGAACATGTCGCCGCTGATGCCGGAGAAGCAGTCGGCGAAGGCGACCTTCATTCGAGCACCTCGTTGAGGCTACCGGTGCGATAGCCGACCAGATCCACGGCCACGTAGGGCAGACCGAGCGATTGGAAGTGGGCCGAGACCGCCCCGCGCAGCGATACCAGGCGTTCGATCTCGTCCGGAGCGACTTCGATCCGGGCGACCTGACCGTGATGGCGCACCCGGATGTTCCCGAAGCCGAGCTCGTGCAAGTAGCGTTCACCCTCGGCAACCTGCCGCAGGCCCTCCGGGGTGATCGCTGAGCCGTACGGGAAACGGGTCGCCAGACAGGGCGCGCTGGGACGATCCCAGACCGACAGCTCCAACTCCCGGGATAGAGCGCGGATCTCGGCCTTGCCCAGGCCCAGTTCCTGGAGCGGGCTGACCGCCCCGGTCTCCGACACGGCTCGGCGGCCGGGCCGGTAGTCGTCCAGGTCGTCGGCGTTCGAGCCCTCGACCAGGGCGGAGAGGCCCTCCGCGTCGGCCAGGCCGCGCAGCAGGCGGAAGCGCGCCAGCTTGCAGACGTAGCAGCGATCGGGCGGATTGGCGGCGAAATCCGGGTTGGCCAGGTCGTCGTGGTCGACCACCCGGAGAGGGAAACCGACCTGCTCGGACAGGGCCTCGGCCGAGGCAACGTCGCCCATCGACTCGACCGGCGAGCGAACGGTCACGGCCAGCATTCGATCGCCCAGGGCGCGCCAGGCGGCGGTTGACAGCAGGCCGCTGTCGACCCCGCCGGAGAAGGCGACCGCCGCCGAGCCCAGCTCCCGGAAGCGATCCAGCAGGGCCTCCCAACGGGGCCGCTGCTCGGGCGAGAGGGCTCGCTCGCGAGCCGACAGGTCCATCTAGCCGCCCATCCGGTTGATGCTGCTGGCCAGGCATCCGGCGCCGAAGCCGTTGTCGATGTTGACGACGCCGACTCCGGGGGCACAGGAGTTGAGCATAGTGAGCAGGGCAGCCAGGCCGTCGAAGCTGGCTCCGTAGCCCACGCTGGTCGGCACGGCGACGACCGGGACCGACACCAGCCCGCCGACGACGCTGGGCAGCACGCCGTCCATGCCGGCGACCACGACGATGACCCGCGCCTGCCACAGCCGTTCGACCTGGTCCAGCAACCGGTGGATGCCGGCCACCCCGACGTCATACATGCGCTCGACCGCGTTTCCAAGCAGGTCGGCGGTCACGGCCGCCTCCTCGGCCACCGGCAGATCCGCGGTCCCGGCGGTCACGACAAGGATGCCGGGCCTCTTGTCCGCCGTCGGCGCGTGATCGAGCACGAGCAGGCGCGGCAGGGCGTGGTAGGCCAGCTCGGGCATCTCGGCGCGAACGGCCTCGGCCATGGCCGGCTCGACCCTCGTCACCAGGACCATGCTTCCGCTCGCGGCCAGGCGGCGGGCGATCGCGATCACCTGCTCGGCCTGCTTGCCCTGACCCAGAACGACCTCCGGGATGCCGCTGCGGAGAGCCCGATGATGATCCAGGGTCGCGAAGTGGGCGAGGTTCTCGTATGGAAGGCCGCGGAGCTCCTCGAGGGCCGCCTCGATCCCCATCTCTCCGAGCCGGACACCGTCCAGCAGGAGCCTGAGCTTCTCGGCTTGCGCAATGCGACGTTCAGAGGTCATGCACTCGTCTCAGTAGTGGCGGATGGTGCTTGAGAGCGAGTCGGGTCGCGGGGCTGGCGCCGATCCTACCACCCGACGGCAGAGCGGTCGGACGCCGGGGCGACCCGTCGCCTTCAGCGCCGGATCCTCGCCGAACCCCCCTGCGCCAGCTTCTCCACCTCGGCGAGCGTCGCCATGCTTGCCTCCCCGGGCGTCGTCAGGCCATCGCTCCGTGGGCCGCGCCCCACTCCACCGCCTCGGCAGGCTTCCTTCCGCCGATCAAGGCGTTGATCAAGCCCGAAGCGAGCCCATCCCCTCCCCCTTTGCGATCCAGGATCCCCGGGTTCTGGCGAGACCGCGCCTGGTAGGCCGCCCGATCCATCCGC
>CAZFLI010000072.1:0-9659 GCA_964519845.1 uncultured Anaerolineaceae bacterium
GTCTTCTCGTCGCGGAAGAGGCCCAGGTGCCAGACCTCGGCCGTCGGCATCAGCTCGAGCATGGCGTCGACCATGCCCAGCCCGGCGCGCAGGATCGGCACCAGGCCGATGCGCACGGCCAGCTCGTGGGCATCGGTGGTCTCGAGGGGCGTGGCCACCTGGATCGGCCTGACGGGAACGTCGGCCAGGGCCTCGTAGCCCAGCAGCCAGGACAGCTCGCGCACGACTTCCCGGAACTTCTTGGGCTCCGTGCGCTCGTCGCGCAGGATGGCAAGCTTGTGGAGGATCGCCGGGTGTCGCGAGACGTGGAGAGTGGGCCAGGCCGCGTCGCGGACCGGCAGCGGGGATGGATCGGGCACCTGACGCTCCTCTTGTGGGGGACTCGGGTGACTGTTGGGCCAATCCTACGAGGCTGCTCGGGCGCGCGCCAGCGATGCGCCGAGTTCGGCCCGGCCGCTGCTCAGGCCGGCCCGCAGCTGGGTCCAGTTGCGGGCACCGATGAGCGGCAGGGTGGCCAGCATGATCGACAGGCCGCCGTACCAGAGCGCCGGCAAGGCCAGCATCGCCGCCACCGGGACGGTCCAACGGTGGTTGGTCCGGGCGCCCCAAACGACCAGCAGCAGGGCCGCCGGGAAACGCACCACGAACGGAATGGGGACCGCGGCCCAGGTCCCGCCCTTGCCGGCGTTGGCCGTCAGCACGTCTGCCCAGCGGCGCCATGCGTCCGGCATCATCACGGCCGAGACCGCGGCGATCGCCGCGGTGGCCGCCAGGGCAACGGCCAGCGAGCGCCACTCCCGCCGCAGGGCGAACCACAGCAGACCGATCCCCGGCGTGATCTTGGTCAACAGGACGAACGACCAGGCAGCCGGCCAGCGGAAGCCGAGCACAACCGCTACGGCGATCAGCAGTTCGATGTTCCCGCCCCAGATCTCCATCAGGCCGAAGAACGCCAGGCCCAGGAGGATCAGCCTCGAGCCGGTGAGGTAGACCATGGCAGCCATCAAAATCGCCGCCCAGACAGCCATGAAGGCCTGCCAGGGCAGCAGGCGGATCGGCTGGAGCAGCTGCAGGAAGGCCGGCGAATACGGATAGGCGATCTGCTCGGTCCAGATCGAGTAGGCGTAGGGGTCCGAGAGGCTGGGCACCCAGTAGCAGCGGGCGTCCATACCCGAGGGGGCAAGAGACGCGGCCCAGGGTTCGGCGAAGTAGACGATGCCGAGCCAGGAGGCCGCCAGCGCAGCGAGGCCGATCGCCGTGATCGCGGGCACTCGCAGACGGCCGAGCACGACCATGCGTTCGCTCGAGATGCTCAGCCTGGGATCCTCCGCGCGTGCTCCGAACCGGCGGCCATCCTAGCATCCGGCCCTGACCGAAGGGCGCTAGAGCAGGCCCTCCAGGAGCCGCCCCTCCGAGATTGCCTTGTCGGAGCGAGCCACGACCGCCGAATGACCGAAGCGAGCGCCGGCGATCTCCGCGCTCGCGGGACCAAGCACACTTGCCCAACCTTCGCCGGACAGACGCCGCAGCGCCTCTCCGGCGGCCCGCAGAGTCCGCGCGGCCATCGTCTGCGCGTCGCCGTGCAGATCGCCGTTCCCGAAGGCCGCCCGCAAGTCTGCCGCCGCCGACGCGGCGGCGGCGAGATCGGCGGCGCCTGATTCGGCGGCCCGGGTCCCCGGCTCCACGATCACCAGCGCGGCCGGCGCCCCGGCCAGGGCCGCGACCAGCGGCGCCGTCCAGCCGGCGTGTGTCCGTCCCGCTGACGCATCGGCTGGGGGCATCTCAACCACCAATCGGTGAGCGGCGAAGGTGATGTGTCGCAGCCAGGCCTCGACGAGATACGAGGCCGGCCCGGCACCTCCGCCCACCCAGTCCGGCACCGCGCCCAGCAACAGTCGATCGGGCGGCAGGCCGCAGGCCAGGGCCAGCTCGACACCCAGCGCCTGGAGGGCCAGCGCCCATCCGGCCCGCGTCGCCGGATCGGAAGGCACTCCGCTGACCAGCTCCGCACCCAGGCTCAGCGGCCCGGCGCCCATCACCACGCCGCAGCCGGCTCGAGCCTGGAGGCGGTGGGCGAAGGCGTGATCGGCCAGGGCACGGGCCGGGTCGACGTTGTCCTCCACGATCTCGCGGATCGGGTCGGACTCGACGAAGTCGATGCGCTCGAAGGCGGCGACGACCGCCTGCTCCGGGGCCGCGAAGGCCGAGGCCACCGTCATCAGGCTGGCGTAGCAGCCCCGCTCGGCCGCGGCCTGATCGGCCGCCCGCCGCAGTTCGGCCAGGCCTCGCTGGCTCCCCGCCGGCATCGAGTCGCGATCGGACCGAGGCAGCGGCACCGGCGGAAGGTGCCCGCGCAGCAGGCGCCCCGCGCGCACGGCCCGGCCCACCCTGGATCGCGAGCCTTCCGCCGCAGCCGCCGACTCGGCTTCCGACCCGGACACCACTGCCCGCTGGGCCTCCGCGTACTCCCAGCTGGCCGGCACAGTAACCTGCACCACGTCCACGCCGCGGGCCACCAGACGGCGTACCTCCTGAATCGCTCCCCGCGCGTCGGGCGCCTCGAGGCGCAGCCCCAGCCACGGCTCGTGGGGGGAGCCCAGCACCTCGCGTTGCACCCTGGCCGCGGTGCGGCCGGCGTCGAAACGGGCCAGGGCCGCGCCGAGCAGCGCCTCCGCATGCGACCGCGCCGCCGCTCGGGCAGCCGGGTCCGCGGTCTCTGCCTCGGCCACGAGATCGATGGCGCCGGCGGCGACCTCGAGGGCCAGCTCGCGCGGCTCCAGGGCGTGGCGGGTGGAAGCGAGAGCCAGCGGCAGGAGCACGCCATCGGCCAGCCGGCCCGAGTCGGAGCCGCAGAAGCGCTCGACGGTCGCGGCGGCGAGCGGCCGGCCGGCTCGATCCAGCCCGTCCACCCCGATCATGCGCAGGATGGCTCGCTCCTGGGCCGCGGTCGCCGAATCGCGCGCCCCGGCGGACATCCCCTTTGCCAGGTCGGCGGCCGCTCGGCGAATCGATTCGGCCTGGCGGCCCAGGGAAGCGCTCACGGCGGCTAGGGCAGGCTCAGGAACGAAGGGTAGGAGGTCGTGTCGTAGGCGACCATCATGTTGGCCCTGGAGGTGGCCTGCGGAGTCTCGATCTTGAGCTCCAGCTGGTGGCCGGCCGCGATCGTGTGCGCGCTCGAGATGGTCACGTCGAAGGGCGTGTTGTAGAAGTTCCGTTGGACAGGGTAGCTGGCCGTGTACGTGGCGTTTGCGATTTCGGTGTACGTCCCGGTGCCGGGGTCGTAGTCGCGCAGATAGGCGATCAGCGAGCCTGTGCGATTGGCCCGGTTCGTGTCGGTCGCCGACCAGATGTCGACCCTGAGCGTGGAGCCTGCCGCCAGCGCGAGCGCCGTCGCCTGGACCGGTAGCCGCCAGTTCACGTATCGACAGGCCGTCGTGAGGCCCGGGCTCGGCGGGTTCTGGCGCCGCACCCGGCGGCCGGCTCTGAAGGTGCAGTTGGTGTCGTAGTTGTAGAGGGTCGCCTGCGTCGGCGCGGTCGAGGTGGCGGTCAGGTCGGCCTGGGCGGTCGTGTTGCCCGTCGGCGGGGTCGGGTTGTTGTGCAGGTAGTAGTCGGCCCAGTACCCGGCCACGATAGCGTTGCCGCCGTCGCTGGCCGTATCGGTGAACACCGCCATGGTCGACGCGGCGCCAACGAGAGATACCACCGAGCAGGCCAGGGCCAGGGCGGCCATCAGGAGCGGGCGTCGAGGGCGGTGCAGGCGGTTCATCCGACCAGCTCCCGCCCGAAGTCCGGCCTGGCGCCGCGCGACGGGCCCCAATCGCTCTCGAGGTCCTCCAGCAGCCAGATGAGCAAGAGCAGGGTCAAAGCCAAACTCACAATCGAGGCCAGCCCGGTCGGGGAAGTCAGCATGTAGAGCAAGTATCCGATGAACGGGGCGGAGAACTCAACTCGACCGACCACCGATGTGGCCGCCACCAGGGCCGGGTCCACCGCGGGGTTGGCGTCGCCCTTGAGCTCGAGCCACAATCCCCCGGCGCTCGGGATGAGCCTGGTGATGCGGTGGGTGATCAGCGCTCCGTTGGCTGTCTTGTAGGTGACCACGTCGCCCACGGCCAGGTCCGACGGTTGGACCTCAGACACTCCGATGAGCGACCCGATGGGGATCGTCGGGGCCATCGAACTGCCCCTGATGACGATCGGCTGATGGCCTGCGGCAGGTCCGAGGGCGGCGGCCAGAGACAGGACGGCGACAACCAGCACGAGGAGCAAGAGTGCCCCATCGAGCACGAGGCGAACGCTCCGCAGGAGCTTCTTCATCAATCCACGCCCCCGCCGTCAGACGAAGGGCCGGTCACGGCCCACTTGCGGGGGCCATGACCGGCATTCGTACGGCCTTCTAGACCTACGGGTTGTTGGCGGTCTGTTCCGCCGCGAAGGTGAAGGTCATCGTTGTGGCAGAGCCCTGGAACGCGTTGCCCGTCCCGATCGGGAGGTTGGCGCTGAAGCAGAGCGTCTCACCAACGCCGTTGTTCAGAGTTCGGTCGCCGGCCTGGTTGCCCGCCGCCGGATCGCCGACGAGGTTGCCACCAGCCGTGGGGACGTAGCCGCTGAACAGCGTGGTTCCGTCGAATGCGGCGCAGCTCGTGCCCTCATCCTTGATCGTCAGAGCAAGGACGGTGTTGAGATGCAGCCCATCCACGTCGGTCGAGATACCGGTGATGGCGTAGCGCAGCTGCGCCGTACCGGCATTCGTCACGACGGCCGAGCCGTTGACGGTATCGCCCGGCATGAGTGCCGTGGCCGTGAGGATCGCGCTACCCGGTGCAACCGAGATGTCGATCGTGCCGGCCTGGAAGACGTTGCTCCCGACTCCCTCGGAGTCGGTGAACAGCGCCATAGAGAGGATGCCTCCCGAGAGGCTGGCGACGGTGCTCGCGGCCAGAAGCAGGGCAAGGAGACCTCGCCTGCTGCGCCTGCGCTGGCTGGTAGTCGTCGGTTGCTCCATTGCAGAACCATTCCTTCCAATTGGGTCGCGCGGTTGCCCGAACGGCCTAACTTGGTGGGACGGGGTTCTGGCTTGTTGACCGCCAGCCCGAGCGCCCACCCTCGTACGCCTATCAGACTGCGTGAAGGGGTGGTGCCACAACCTGACGATAGGTGAAGTGTCGTAAGGACTATGGTAGGTCCCGGCATAAGCCGATTGCGTGGCGCCTGCCTGCGCCCCGTCGATGAGGGACCTGGATCGACGTCCCAAACCGCCGTGCTAGACTCGATCCGCGTCGCCTCACCGGGACGACGGCCAGGCTGCGTTCCTCTCTCGGGAGCGGCGGCAGCTGCCGGTTAGATGTGGAAATCATCGGGGTGGCTTGTCTCAGGAGCGATTCGCCCAAGCCCGTATCCTCGTCCTGGCAGGCGACTCGGCCGTAGCGGACGCGCTGCGGCGCGCGCTCGTGGGAGGAGGGTATCGCTCCGTCGTGGTGGCGGCCGACGCTCCCCAGTTCACAGCCGCGTGCGAAGCCCAGCCGCCGGACCTTGTCGTGCTGGACCCGGACGTCGAGGCCGGGACCCGCTTCGACGTGCTCGGCTGGCTCGAAGGGCAAGAAGGCGACAGGCCGCAGCCTCCAATCCTGTGCCTGGGTTGCGCCGAGGGAGACGGCGTGTGTGAGACGGCGCTGGCCGATGGGACGATGGATTGCCTCCCCAGCCCCTTCGAGGAGCGCCAGCTGCTGCTTCGGGCCCACAGCCTGCTTGCCCGACGCTTCCTGGAGGCGGATTGCCTGGGCCGCGAGCAGCACCTCGAGCAGCTGGTCTCGGAGGGAACGCGCGAGCTACGAGAGAGCCTGGACCGGCTGCGCCGGGTGTCACGGGAGCGACACGAGCTTGCTCTGCGCATCGTTACCGCCCAGGAGGAAGAGCGCCGCCGCATCGCCGCCGAGATCCACGATGGAACCGTTCAGTCGCTCGTGGCTCTGCGGATCCGTCTGAGCCTGCTGGCCGCGAAGGCCCCCGGGCCGGACATCGGCGCGGAGCTCGCCCAGCTGGAGGCCACCGTCGCAGGCATGCTCGGCCAGATGCGGACTCTGCTGCTCGATCTGCGTACTCCGGCGATCGGTGAGGCCGGGCTCCCGGCCGCACTCGACGACTACATCGCCGGCCTTCGGGACTCCGGCGGGCCGCCGGTGACGGTGGCGGTCGAGACAACCGACAGGGCCCCGGCCGAATCCGAATCGGTCCTCCTCCGGATCGCCCAGGAGGCGTTGACGAATGCCCGCAAGCACGCCGCCGCCTCCGCTCTTGCAGTCACGCTCAGCGCCCGGGACAAGGGGATCCTGCTGACGGTGCGGGACGACGGCCGGGGCTTCGACGCGGAGGCCGTGGAGGAGCCGGGACATCTGGGCCTGACGCTGATGAAGGAGAGGGCGAGCATCGCCGGCGGCTGGTGCCGCATCGAGAGTGCGCCCGGCCGGGGAACGACGGTGGTGGCCTGGGTCCCCCTGTTGTCGGCCGGGCGCCGGCGAGCCGAGTGAGGCGACCATGCCACGACCTCGCACTCCCGACAACAAGCCCGAGCCGTCAGGCAGGCGCCCCAAGGCAAGCGGGCAAGGACCACGGCCGGGGCCGGCGGAGATAGAGGCCGCTCTCGAGCCCGGCTCGATCAGGCCTCTGCTGCAGCCGGTCTTCGAACTGGCGACGGGGCGGATAGTCGGCTTCGAAGGCCTGGCTCGGCTCGACCAGCTGCCCTGGCGGGAGCCGGCGGACTGGTTCTCGGTCACCGGGGCCGGTGCCATGCAGCTCCGCCTCGAACTGGCGGCGGTCGAAGCGCACCTGTCTCGCCTGCCTGAGATCCCCGAGCCCGCCTACCTGGCGCTCAACGTCTCGCCTGCCACCGCGATATCGGCCGAGCTGGCCGCCATCCTGGGTGGCTTCGCTGCCGAGAGGTTCGTCCTGGAGATCTCCGCTCGCGCCGCCGTCGACGACTACGACGCGTTAGGAGCCGGACTGGCCGACCTGCGAGGCCGGGGGGTCCGGCTGGCGGTCGACGACGCCGGGACCGGGGCGGCCAGCCTGAGCCAGCTCATACACCTGGAGCCGGACATCATCAAGCTCGACATGAGTCTCACGAGGGGGGTGGATGCCAGTCAGTCACAGCGGTCGGTTGCGGCGGCGTTGATAGGGTTCGCGGGGCCCATGGGGATTGCCGTGATCGCCGAAGGAATCGAGACTGCGGCCGAGTTCACGACCCTGCTGGATCTGGGCGTGGGGTACGGGCAAGGGTACTTCCTGGCGCGGCCGCGAGACGTGGAAACCGGCGCCCTGGGTACGGCCCAGAACCTGCCGCCGCTCGCCTCGAGTGAGCTCGTTCCGGCGATCAGGGTCGCGATCGTCGACGACCATGCCATGGTGGCCCAGGCGGTCGCCGCTTTGCTGGCGTCCAACCGCCGGCTGACGGTGGTCGGTGTCGCGCTGGACGTCGCCGGGGCCATCGAACTGCTGGACTCACAGCCGGTGGACGTGGTGGTCTGCGACATCCAGCTCGCCAACGAATCGGGCTTCACTCTCCTCAAGAGATACTCCGAGAGAGAGCGCCCCCGGTTCGTGATGTTCACGTCCTACGACCACCCGGTCTACCACCGCGCCGCGTTCGAGGGCGGGGCGGCCGCGTTCGTGCTGAAGATGGCGGAGCCCGAGGAGCTGGAGCGGGCCATCATCGCGGCGGCCGACGGCGTAACCACCTTCTCGCCGGCCACGCTGCGCGCCGTGCGCTCACCGGAGGGCATCCCCACCGCCCGCGAGCTGGCCGTGCTGGAACGCCTGGCAGACGGGCAGTCCACGGCCGAGGTGGCCTCCGATCTCGGCATCCGGCCACGGACCGTGGAAAGCCACGTTCGCGCCCTGTTCGACCGAGCCGGCGTCTCGAGCCGGACCGACTTGATCCTGCACGCCATTCGCGATGGCTGGATACGGCCCAGGAAGACGCGGCCATCCGGCCGCCAGGTGGGCGAGGGTCCGGCCGGAACCTGGCTCGTGGACGCCGAACTGATCGAGTCCAGCCGCGGCCGTACGGCACCGGGGCGGATGCAAAGGCGCGGCTCCTAGCGGGAGGATCGACCCTCAGCCCTTCGCCGGTCTCGCCTAGTCCACATCCTCGTAGGACGAGACGACGGTCGTGAACTGCAGCCCGGCGCCGGCCAGCTCATCAGTGGCGTCCAGAGGGAGCGTCGCGGTGATCGTGATTTCGGCCGCCTCGCCGTCGGCCAGAGCCGGGTCCTGCTCGGACGGGCCGCTCGACCCGCCGACCGTGACGCCGGCCAGGGGGCCCTGGTAGAGGACCAGCCCGCTCTGATCGGCAACGGTGACGACGACAACCTGGGCCAGCTCCTGCGAGCCCGAGCAAGTGATCTTCATCTGGTAGTGCATGGATCCGGTGGCCAGCAGATCGATGGTCTGGACGACGCCCGTGTCTCCAGGCATCCAGCCGGAAAGCGAGGCGGTCGGGCCGGCGGTCACCGCCAGGCCGTGCGGCTGCGTCTGGAACGGCTGCCCGCTGGACGCCAGCGTTGCGGTGGCGAAGGCCGCCGCCAGCCACAATGAAAGGGTGGTTGACACCAGGAGGTAGATCAGCCGCCGCCTAAGGTTCCGAGTCGCTAGCCCACGCTCGTTCATGTCGCTAACTGTGGCGATCGCCGAGTGCGACGACCAGCGCACAGCCACGGGCACCCGCCACGAGGCGCACCCTTAGGCCGGACGGGTCATCTGGTCTAGGCCAAGCGCATGAGACGGCCCGGCCCGGGTTCGGGGCCCACCGCGGCGCCGGCCGCCCCGCTGCTTGCCGACCATGCCAAGATGACCCTGCGCCGGCGCCACCGGGAAGCGCGTCGCCGCACCCAACACCGGGAGACCGTCATGCGCTTCGGACTGAACATGCCGAATTTCGCCGAGTTCGCCGACCCCGCGACGGTGGTCGCGCTGGCCCGCGACGCCGAGGCTGCCGGCTGGGAAGGCTTCTTCGTCTGGGATCACATCAACCCGTTCGGCGAGATGGAAGTCCCGCTGGCCGATCCGTGGGTCCTGCTGGCGGCGGTCGCGCAGGAGACCGACCGGATGCTGATCGGCACCCTCGTCACTCCCGTGCCGCGCCGCCGGCCCTGGGTCCTGGCCCGTCAGACGGCCACCCTGGATCGGCTCTCGAACGGGCGCCTCGTCCTCGGCGTGGGCCTGGGCGTCCCGGCCGCCACCGAGTTCGGCGCCTTCGGCGAAGACACCGACATCAAGGTCCGGGCCCAGAAGCTGGACGAGGGCCTGGCGATCCTGACCGGGCTGTGGACCGGCGAGCCATTCGAGTTCGAAGGGCGCCACTACAAGGTGGAGCGGACCCGCTTCCTGCCGGCCTCGGTCCAGCAGCCACGCATCCCGATCTGGGTGGCCGTGATCTGGGACCGCGAAGGTCCTCTGCGCCGGGCGGCTCGCTTCGACGGCTGCTTCCCGCTCAAGATGGACCCGGACGGGGGCGAGGGCACGCCGATCGAGCCTGAGGAGTACGCCGCGCTGCGGGCACGTCTGGAGGAGATGAGCGGCGGCCGGCCGATCGAGATCGTCATGGTCGACGAGGTAACGGACAACGAGCCCCGCGACCCCGCCAGACTACGAGCCTTCGCCGA
>CAZFLI010000073.1:0-9643 GCA_964519845.1 uncultured Anaerolineaceae bacterium
TAGCGGCCGCCGGCTCCGGCAACTCGCTGTTGCCCTCGCGCCCGAACCCCTCCGGGTGCGCCGGTCCCGGCCTAGGCGAGTTCGGCGGCGGTCATGTTCTCTTCGAGGTGGGCGACGGACGACGTCCCAGGGATCGGCAGCATCGCCGGCGAATGGCGCAGCAACCAGACGAGGTCGTCGACCGGCGAGACCGGCACGCCATCCGCGCTGGCGTAGAGGGGCGACCAAGGGATGAAGGCAATGCCGCTCTTCTCGCAAGCCTGGAGCACATCCTCGGAGCGGCGGTCGGCGCGGCCGTAGCGATTCTGGACCGAGGCGACGTCGACCGCCTTTCGCGCCCGTTCCAGCTCCTCGAGGGAGAAGTTGGAGACCCCGACAAGGCGGACCTTGCCTTCTCGCTGCGCATCGGCGAGCGCCCCCAGCGAATCCTCCAACGGCACCTTCGGATCGATCGCATGCAGCTGGTAGAGATCGATGCTGTCGAGCCGAAGACGCCTCAGCGACCCTTCGATCGCCCGGCGGAGGTGCTCGGGCCGGCCATCTGGAATCCAGTCGTTCGGACCGGTGTGGACGTAGCCACCCTTGGTGGCCACAACGAGTCCCTCGGGATAGGGGTGGAGCGCCTCGGCGATCAGAAGCTCGCTCACCTCGGGCCCATACGAGTCGGCCGTGTCGATGAAGCCGATGCCGAGCTCGACGGCTCGGCGCAGGACACGCACCGCTTGGGCACGATCCGGTGGGGGACCCCAAACGCCGGGCCCGGTGATTCTCATCGAGCCGAAGCCCAGCCGCCCGACGCGAAGCACGCCTCCAAGGGTGATGGTTCCAGCGCTCATCTCGATACGAACGTACAACACTTCCCTTCGCGTCGCTGCCCCACTCACCATCTGGTTGACCGCCTCGCGGTAGCCCGCCACGCAGATGGCAAGTCGGTTGACGCGGCGCTCTGCCCACCGCATACGAGTTGACACTATTCGTGGAGCAGAGTACTTTGCAGTGCCAAGTACTCTGGAGGGTGAGCCGTGAGAGGTGTCGACGCCAAGCAGTTGGAGGCCACTGCCTACCGGGAGTCGTTCTCGGATGGTCTGGTGGACGTGTTTGTGGGCCTCGGCCTTCTTTGGATCGGGGCGACCTGGTTCCTGCTCGATGCGCTGGTTCCGCTTGCGGTCGCCGGGCCGCCGCTGATCGCGGTCGCGCTCTTCCCGGTGCGCCAGCGGATCCTCGAGCCGCGCGTCGGGTACGTTCGGTGGACGGCGCCGCGCCGTAGCTGGGAGCGGCGACAGATGGCGCGCTTCCTGTTTGCCGGCACGCTGGTGTTCGGCGTTGCCGCAGCCTTGGTGAGCTTCGCCATCGCAGACGGAGGAGTCCTTCCCGAGGTTCGCGCCTTCGCGCCCGGCTTGCCTGCGGTCCTGGTCGCCGTCCCGGCGGTCGCAGTTGCGGTGACGACGGGCCTCTTCCGTGTCTGGCCATACCTCCTAATCCTCGTCGTTGCCGCAGGCGTGACGGTCGCGTACGCACTCGAGCCTGGCTGGCCGCTCGTCGTCACGGGCCTCGCCCTACTGCTCGGCGGCGCCTGGCTCTTCGCGCGATTCCTGCGTTCCAACCCGCGCCAGGCGTCAGATGCCTGACCTCGACCGGGTGATCCATGAGCCCGCGCGGCTGCGGTTGATGTCGACCCTCTACGTGGTGGAGGAGGCTGACTTCGTCAACGTCTCGGCGCGGACCGGGTTCAGTGCGGGGAACCTGTCGTCCCACATGGCGAAGCTCGAGGAAGCCGGGTACGTCGAGGTCAGGAAGGAATTCGTCAACAAGCGCCCACGGACGACGTATGGACTGACCGAGGTCGGGCGGCGCGCGTTCGAGAAGTACCGGGCCACGGTGGCGGATCTCCTGAACGGCCCGGAGTCGTGACGACGGGGACGCCGCCGGCCTGACCCCGGCTCCCGTTCCGTGGAGAGGCCGCAGATAGACGGCAGATAAGCCGCAGACAAGCCTCAGACAAGCCTCAGACAAGCCTCAGACAAGCCTCAGACAAGCGGTGCTTGGTACGGTCCGGTGACCCGCGCGAGAAGGGTCGCACGGGGATCCAGACGGTAGACTACGGACAGTGGGCGCCGGACCAGGAGGGCCCGGCGCCGGAGGGGGACCGAAACGATGCTTCACTGGGGGAGTTCCAATCTGCTTCGGCGCGGCGACTTCCGTGCCGGACGAGTACTGCGTTCGCTGGTCGCGGCTTTTGTGCTCGCGACTCTCTTGCCCATGTCGGCGCTCGCGGTGGATCCGAAGGCCGGTGCGTCGACGTTTGGGACCGGGATCGCGGCCGGCACGACCGGGGCGGACAACTCCAGCGTGCCGCCCGCGTACCTGAAGGAGAAGAACAGCCAATTCAAGGCCTTCGTCACGACGGGGGCTCGCCCGACGCCGCGGGCCAAGCAAGGCGCATCCGCCCGCCTAATGGATGTCGTGCTCCCGAAGAGCGGAACCGGCGTCCCAACGGCGGCGTACCTGCCCTGGTATCCGGGATTCCATCAGAAGACCAGCTACTACTGCCTGGTCGCCGTCGTGCAGTCAATTGCCTACTTCGACCTGGAGCCGTGGTGGTACAAGACGCTCGGAACCGGATCTATCAAAGGGGCTCAGGACAAGCTCTACTTCGGCTACTACGATCCGGATGGCACCTGGAACCCGCCCCTCTGGGTCGGCGGAGCCGTCAATTCGGGCGCCAGCGACGCGAAAGCCATGGTGTGGATAAACCGCCAGTTCAGCAAGCACAACGTCGACTGGTACTACGCTGCCGGCGACCCGGCCAACTTTGACTACTTCATGGCCTACATCAGGTTCGATGTGGCAATGTCGCATGAGCCGACCTATGTAAGGGTGGATCTGTCGACGCCGAGGGGCACAGGCTACCCGTGGTACCAGGCCGCCAGGAATGGCGTCCATCCGGAGCACGCGACACTGGCGGTTGGGTACAGGGACTCAGACGGGGTGGTCCGGAGCTACGACCCATTCACGTACACGAACGCAAGCGGTCGCTGCAACCTTGGTTCCTTCCCAGGACCCGACTGGGCCTGTGACTGGAACATGTACGCCGACCACTACTTCACGGCCATGGACGACATCATCGCGAACCCCGTATGGTGGTGATGAAGCAGCATGCGATGGCGAGGATCGCCCCCCTCGCCATCGCCCTTCTGATCGCGGCGTGTGGATCGGCGACTCCTTCCGGAAGTGACGGCGGATCTACCTCGGTCGCGGCCTCGCCTCCGAGCCAGCCCTCGCCCTCCTTGGGTGTTCCCACCGATTCATTCCGGGCGTCGTCCTGCCAGCCCGATCGGGTTGGCCCGGGACGCACGGTCGCGTACGCTTTCGGGACTGTAGCTATTCCGACGGGAGCCGACGCCTGCCAGGACGTTGGCCCCTGGGGCGAGCCCAAACCGCTGCATCTGACCAACGACGGATCGCTCGTCGCGTACAACGCTCGAGATCCCGAGCACGAAACGAGCCTCTGGCTGGGCGACCTGCGCGACGGGTCGATCGAGGTCGCATACGTCGCGGCCGAGAAACCCGAGCACAAGGTCGACATCTGGTGGCCGCAACTGGCCGCGGGGCAGCTCTTCTGGATCGAGTACGTTCACCAGGGGCCAAACGTCCAGACGCCCGTCACGGACTGGACGGTCAGGCGGATGGAGGTCTCGACGCACGCGGTGACGATCGTCGCGGCAGGCCGGATGCCCGCCCTGGGCGGCAAGAAGTACCCCGAGATCATCCGTTGGGACGGCCACACCCTCGCCGCGGTGGAGGGGATTCCCCACGACAAGTGGCAGATCGAGCTGTGGGATGAAGCAGGCCAGGTCCAGCACACGATCCCGGTCAGCGGCACCCCCTTCGACGTCGCCCTTGTCGAGGGCGGGGTCATCTTCACGGCTGGTACACCCTACCCGGCCGCCGACACGATCGGCAAGATGCGGTTGTACCGCTGGACCCCCGGCGGCGGCACCACGCGGATCGGGGTCGACGTCTACGACGTGGCCGGCTGCTCCGACCTCGCAGCGTGGATCGCCGACCCGATAGCCAGTCAGGAGAGCACTGGATACCCTGTCTCTCAGAGAGCGCACATGGCGCGAGCCCCGTTCGAGGAGAGCACGCCGCTCAGTCCGGTCCCCTCGCCGCAGACAGGGATACCTGGGGTCGACGCGGTGGCCTGCGACTCCGGCACGGTGGTCTGGTGGGAGGTGGAGGGCAGCGAGCGTACCTTGGGTACTGATGTGCTGACGGTCTGGCAAATCGGCTGGTCGGCACCGCTCCAGATCGAAACGCGGGGTACCGGCGCGGCCTTGTCAGCCAGGAATGGCTGGATCGCCTGGTTTGAGTACAGGGCGGACTACAAGTACGGTCGACTGCGCGGAGTGCCCATTTCAGCATTCGCGACTGCCGACGACCAGCGCCGCTGACGGCCAATCTGGTAGCCAATCGCCGGCGGACACCCGCACTCCGATCCTCCGCGAGGCTGAGCCCGAATCCGGCTGACGACGGATTACCGGGGAGTGGCCGACCGATACGATGGCCGCTCCATCGGGCCCCGTCTTCACCAGAGGATCGAAATGCAGGACACGTCGACGGCGAACAAGTTCGGCCTGTATGCGGCGCTCTTCACGGCACTGGCCGGGGTGGTGACGTTTGGCCTGGCGATCACGGCCGTGCCGGTTGCGGGGGCCAACTGCCCCTCCAACTGCGTCCCATATCCCTACATGGGCACGGCCGGACAATGGCCGCAGGACTTCCTCTGGCAGCCGCCGGCGATCCTATTCATCCTTGGCTACCTCGCTCTGATGCTGTCGATCCACTACGCGGTGCCGGATGATCGGAAGATCCTCAGCCTTGCTGCCGTATGCCTCGCCCTGGTCTCGGCCACGGTTCTGGCGATCGACTACTACGTCCAGTTCTCCGTCGTCCCCGCGAGCCTGCAGGCCAACGAGACAGACGGCCTGCCGCTCCTCGTTCAGTACAACCCGCACGGCCTCTTCATCGCGCTCGAGGAGTTCGGATATCTGGCGATGACACTTTCGTTCGTGCTGGTCGCGTCTGCGTTCAACACCGGTGGTCGGCTCGCCGCTGGAGTCCGATGGGTCTTCAGGGCCGCCTTCGGGGTCGCTGTCGTCGGCCTGGCCGCCTATTGGGTCGCGTTCGGGCTTGACCGAAAGGACCGCTACGAGATCGTCATTCTGTCGGCCTGCTGGATCGCGCTGATCGCCAACGGCGTGCTCCTGGCCGCCTACTTCAGGGGGCGGCTGAAGGCGTCATCGGCCGGCTGAGCGGACGATTCGAGCGCCCTGTGCCTTGTTGTTCAGGCGTTGTTCGGACTGCGGCTTCGCTGTCCTCCCGTGCGGGAGGCAGAGTCCGCGTCGCCTAGTCGTCGAGGATGAACGTCACGAGCATGTTCACCTGATAGCCCACGACGCGGCCGTTCTGGACTTCGACGTGCTGTTCCTTGATCCAGGCGCCCTTGACCTGGCGAAGGGTCTTGTTCGCCCGCTCAATCCCCACTCGGATCGCGTCCTCAAAGCTCTTGTCCGAGCGGCTGCTGATCTCGGTGACCCGTCCCACTGACGACATGTTGGTGACCTCCGATTCCACAGGCGACCGATTCGGTCGTTCCCCATGGTACGCAGATGCTCCAACTATCGGCCGCCTTCGCCCGGCCGCGGACGGGAGCCGATAGGATTTGACGGTGTTGCGCTTGACCAGACAGAGAGCCGGGATCGCCTCCCGAAGGCTCGGGGCGGCGGTGTTCGCGTGTGTCGCGATCGCCCTCATCGCGGGCGCCTGTGCTCCGGCGCCCATCGCAGTGCCGAGCGCCACGCCGCCGAGCGCCACACCGTCCGCGAGCCTCGAACTCGGTGGAGCCGAGCAGAAGGTCCTGGCCGTGCTGGAGGTGATCGATCGCACGGGCGAGGCGCCGGCCGGCTATCGGGGCGGTGCGCAGTTCATGAACGATGGCCGCGGCGGCGGTCAGGTGCTCCCTCGAACGGACGCCGGAGGCAAGCCCGTCACCTACCGGGAGTGGGACGTGAACCCCTACACTGGCGCGAACCGGGGGACGGAGCGGCTCGTCACCGGCAGCGACGGATCCGCCTGGTACACGAACGACCACTACGACTCGTTCGTGCGGATTCGGTAGGAGGCACGATGGCCGGCTCACGAATCGACCGCCTGCTACTGGCCGAGAAGCCCTGGGCGCTGACGTACTCGGGCTCGGCCGAGGATGCGTACGAGCTGGCCTGGAGCCTTCAGCGGGGAGGCTCGCCGGCCCGGGTCCTCCGAGGCTCGAAGATGACTACCCTGGACGGGTTCTTCAGTGAAGTGGGCGCGGCCCTGCAGCTGCCGGCCTATTTCGGCGAGAACTGGCCGGCGCTGGACGAATGCCTGAACGATCTGTCGTGGCTCCCCGGGCCTGCCCACGTCCTGATCGTCACCGACGGCAACATGCTCTTCCGAGATGACGAGTTCGATTCCTTGCCTACGTTCTTGCGGCTCGCGGAATCGGCTGGCGAGGCGTGGGCGGTGCCGACCGACATGGGCCAACCCTGGGGGCACGGCAGCGTGCCGTTCCATGTCGTGTTCCAGGTGCCGAAGGCGGAACTCAAGGGTTGGAACCGCCGCCTCGCTGCCACCGGCCGGAAAGCGCCCGCAGTCGGCTTCGACATCGCCGGATAGTCCATCCGGGCGGGCCACCTCCCCGGAGCAGCGGGCGAGCCTAGATCGGCGCGGTCCAGATGCGGCTGTCGTCTTCCAGCCAGGTGTTGATGGAGGGGTTGTCGTACAGGACGTAGCCGTCGGCAAGGATCTTGAGCCCGCCGAGCTTCCATCCACCGGCGATGCCGTCGCGCGACTTCTGGATGGTCACCGTATAGATGTCAGATCGGAACAGGCCGACACCGGGGTCCAGCTGGAACGTGTCCGTGTGGTCGCGCTCGAAATCGTCGTGCCATTTGTTGTCCAGGTCCCAGCTTCGACCGGCCAGCTTCAGGGTGACGTCGTCGTCGGTGCCCGCCCATAGCTGATCCGCCGTGGTCACCCTCACGACCAGCGTGCTGATGGGCACCTCGTGTGTCGAGCTCACGCAGCCGGTCCAGATCCGGTGGTCGTCCTCGAGCCAGACGTTGGGCGTCTGGTCGCAGTACAAGACCCCCTTGTGCCAGACCCGCACGCGCCTCATCTTCCAGCCCCCGGCAACGGTGTCGTGCGACTTGCGGATCAGCACCCTGAGCATCTGGTCGTCCGGCACGCCGCCGGTCCACAGGGCGTAGCCCTCCCGGTTGTTGCGTTCGCGATCGTTGTGATGCGGCGTGTCGAGGGTGAAGACCCGCGTCCCGATGTCCAGCTCGACGTGGTCGTCGGTGCCGGCCCACATCACGTTGGCGGTCGTCAGCTCGACGAAGAGGTCGTCCGCCCAGCCGATCTGGCCTTTCGTGTAGTTGCACATGCGGTGGCAATGCTTGTCCATCACGCAATCCTGCTGCGGCCGGGCGCAGAGGCCGCAGTTGCCGTTGGGGATGTTGTCGACTCCGAATTCGCCCTCACAGCCGGTGCAGGGCGTCCCGGAGCCCGTGTACTCGTCGGCAGCGCCGAAGACGTGGGATGTCTCGTGGATCACGATCTGGTCGATGTCGTTGCGACCCCAGCCGCCCCAATCGCCCTGCCTGGAGGCGATGACCTGCCAGCCCGAGGCGAAGGCGAACCAATGACACTGATAGGGTGTGATCCAGATCAACATCTCATGCACGGTGCCGTTGGCCGCGTGCATGTCGGCCGTGTACTGCTGCCGGCCGGCGTACGATCCCGGATAGGTCGCGCCTCGGTAGCTGATGCCGGCCGTCGCCGGGTTCAGCCAGTAGAGTTCATCGCTCGTCGTGGCCGGGTCGGCGACGTCGATCCGCACGTACTGGTAATCGAGGATCCAGGAGAGGTTCCCGGCGGGGTGGTGCGCCGCCAGCCAGCTCAGGCCGTCGATCACCTCCTGCTTGATCTTGTACCGCTCGCTGCTGGAGAAGGTCGGGCCGCCGGCCCGCGACGACTCGGCGAATACGACGCCGACAGAGATCTGACCCGTCATCCGCCAGTCCATCTACCGGCCCTCCTGGCCACCCGAAGTGGCAAGCCTGCTCAACTCCTGGATCGCTTCTGGCGGCAGCTGCTCCATGACCTGGCGGTAGGCGGGCGGGAGATGCAGCGAGAGCCTTGCCAGGTGCCGCGCCAGTCTGGCGTCCCCGAGCTTCGACTCCAGCTTCCTCTCGAACCTGCCGACGGCCGCGCCTTCCAGCGGCTTCAGCCTCTTCGCCGCGGCGGTGGGCGCCAGGCCATAGCGGCCGAGCACTTCCGCGAAGGCGGCGGGATCGATGGCCGTGTACGGTCCGGGCGCCTGCATCCGGGTATCGTTCCAGGACATCCCGACGTGGATCGTGCTCCTGGAAACCTTCCGCCCCGACTCCGACATGCGTTCGTTCCAGGTTGCGACGACGTCCGCCTGGCTCGGGCTGAGTCGCTCGAGGTGCTCCTTCTTCATCGGTGCCTTCAGGCATGCGCTAAACAGCCCGGACGCGGTTGCGGCCTCCGCCTCGTCGGCTGTAGCGACGATCTCCACGGCCGTCTCGCCGTGCTGGATGGGCACTGTGAGGCTCAGCCGGCGCAGCAGCTCGTAGGCCTGACGGCGCCCGGACGCCGTGGCGTCCGCCAGGAGGAGGAGATACGTTCTCCGATCGGCTGTCTCAGCCATGGATATCCCGCCTTTCTCCAACGGCCGCGTGCCGGCCGTAGCCCGGCCCAGCCGGAGAACGGAGAAGCGCCGGGCCGATCGCGGGTTCCGGGTGGCCGGGATTCATCGGTGGCCCGGCGCACGCTCCGCCCGTCCTCGTTCGGGCGCGATCTGTGTCGGCTCGCCGCTGTCGGCGGGCCGTCGAGATCCATGGTGTGCCGCCGCACCGCCACGTGTCTATCGGCATCAGTACCTGTTGTCGTTCCTGCGCACCCGGCTCGCTAGGGGCGCGCCACGATCTGGCGGATGAGCGTCGGTGCCGCGCCGGAAAGCTCGTCACGGATGACCGTCCCGCCGTGGATCACCAGGCGAATGTGGTCGAGGGCGCGAAGGTTCTCAAGGGGGTTGCGGATCCGTCAGACGTGCCTGTGCAGCTGGTCCTCGTTCTCCGCGTCGTCGGGCGCGTCCGACATCCGCGGCGGCTCCTCCCAGCCCATCTGTTCCGCGTCGCGCTTGGCGAGGTTGAGGTACACGACGCCGCGCTCGACATTGGCGATCGCCGACGCGGGAACATAGAGGGGGGCGGCCATGATGCCCCGCGACGCGAGGACGTAGTTCTGGCCCACCGCCTGCACCGAGCCGAGGGGGTGCCCGTCATTCCCGACGATGGCCCAACCGGCCTTCAGATCTGTCATGCGCATCGTCTGTAGACCTCCGCCTGTCTCAACGGCACCCACTCTAGTGGAGATGAGCCCGGCCCGTCGCCGAGTGTTGCCATGCGCATTGGACCGGCCCAGGTTCGCCGGTTGCGATGTCCGGCGTGCGAGGCTGTCTTAGCGGCCGAATGCTGCTCGGGCGCTTGCCAGGCCGGCTTCGTAGCCGGCGATC
>CAZFLI010000074.1:0-9626 GCA_964519845.1 uncultured Anaerolineaceae bacterium
CGCATCGTCATCGAGTACTACAGCGACGAGGAGTTCTCGCGGCTCTTCGACCGTCTGACCGGAGGAAGCGCTTGACCGAGGAACTCCCGCAGCGGCCGGCCGACGCCCAGGCTGCAGCAGCGTCGCCCGCCCCTGCTCGCCGGACCCGCAAGGCCGCCGGCAGCGACTACAACGCCGACAGCATCCAGGTTCTCGAGGGCCTAGATCCGGTTCGCCGGCGGCCGGGCATGTACATCGGCTCGACCGACGCCCGCGGCCTCCACCATCTCGTATGGGAGGTCGTCGACAATTCGATCGACGAGGCCATGGCCGGCCACGCCACGAACGTGGAGGTGCGGGTCCAGAAGGATGGCTCGGTGCGCGTCACCGACGACGGCCGCGGTGTGCCCGTGGGCCGCCACTCCTCCGGGCCTGATGCGCTCGAGGTCGTCCACACCAAGCTCCACGCCGGCGGCAAGTTCGGCGGCAGCGGCTACAAGGTGTCGGGCGGCTTGCACGGCGTGGGCGTCAGCGTCGTCAACGCCCTGTCTGAGTGGATGCGCGTCGAATCCGCTCGCGACGGGCACATCTGGGTCCAGGAGTACGCCCGCGGCGTGCCCACGACGCCGGTCCGCAAGATCGCCCAGCAGGCCGGCCGCAAGGGGACCACGACCGCTTTCATGCCGGACGCGGACGTCTTCGAGACGATCGAGTTCTCGTTCGACGCCATCGCCCAGCGCCTCCGCGAGTCGGCCTACCTCAACAAGGGCCTGTGGATCCGCCTGGTGGACGAGAGAAGCGAGAGAGAACGCTCGTTCTATTTCGAGGGCGGCCTTGTCTCCTTCGTTCGGCACCTCAACAAGAACAAGGAAGCCCTCCACTCCCGGCCCATGTACGTGGAACGCCGCGACGGTTCGACTTCCATCGAGGTCGCCCTTCAGTACAACGACACCTACGCGGAGAACGTCTTCAGCTTCGCCAACAACATCAACACGGTCGACGGCGGCAGCCACATGACCGGCTTCCGGGCGGCCCTGACTCGCAGCCTCAACGACTACGCCCGACGGGCCGGCATCCTCAAGGACGCCGATGCCAACCTCTCGGGCGACGACGTCCGCGAAGGCCTGACTGCCGTGATAAGCGTCAAGCTCGTTGAGCCCCAGTTCGAGGGCCAGACGAAGGCCAAGCTCGGCAACCCGGAGGTCAAGGGCCAGGTCGAGACGGCCGTGGCCGAGGGGATCGGCCAGTACCTCGACGAGAACCCGGGCGACGGCAGGCGAATAGTCGAGAAGTCCCTGACCGCAGCCCGTGCCCGCGAGGCGGCGCGCAAGGCCCGCGATCTGGTCATCCGCAAGGGCGCCCTCGAGGGCATGTCGCTTCCGGGCAAACTGGCCGACTGCCAGGAGCGCGACCCGGCCCGGAGCGAGCTCTACCTGGTGGAGGGCGACTCGGCCGGCGGCTCGGCGAAGCAGGGGCGCGACCGGCGCTTCCAGGCCATCCTGCCGCTGCGCGGCAAGCTACTCAACGTCGAGAAGGCCCGCCTGGACAAGATCGTCTCGAGCGAGAACATCCGACCGCTGGTCATCGCCCTCGGCGCCGGGATCGGCGACTCACTGGACCTGTCCAAGCTTCGCTACCACCGCATCATCATCATGACCGACGCCGACGTGGACGGGGCCCACATCCGGACATTGTTGCTGACCTTCTTCTACCGGCACATGCCGCAGGTCATCGAGAACGGCTACCTGTTCATCGCCCAGCCACCGCTCTTCCGGGTAAGCACCGGCAAGCAGACTCACTACGCCGGCAGCGAGGCCGAGCGCGACGCCATCGTCAACAAGCTGGCGGTCAAGAACCTCTCGGTCCAGCGCTTCAAGGGCCTCGGCGAGATGAACGCCGACCAGCTCTGGGAGACGACGATGAACCCCGAGTCCCGCACCCTCCTGCGGGCCGAGATCGAGGACGCGGCCGAGGCGGACGCGATCTTCACCATGCTGATGGGCGAACGCGTCGAGCCGCGCAAGGACTTCATCAAGTCCGAGGCGCGCAAGGTCCAGAACCTCGATGTCTGAGCGCCCGGCCGCGTCCCCCGGCGTCACCACCGGCGCAATCCTGCGCTTCGAGGACTTCCGGATCCGGCCCCACAACTGCTTCGCCTGCGGCGAACTGAACGATGCCGGCCTGCATCTTCGGCTGACCTTTGCGCCCGGCCGCTGCTGGACCGAGCTGACGCTGCCCGACCGCTACGAGGGCTGGGAGGGTGTCATCCACGGGGGCATCGTTTGCACCATTCTGGACGAGATCATGGGTTGGTCGTTGATTGCCCAGGATAGCTGGGGCGTGACGGCGCGCCTGAACGTGCAGTTCCGCAGGCCGGTTCCGGTGGGCCGTCCGATCCGCGCCGAGGGCTGGATCGCCGAATCCAGGCGCCGCATCCAGACCACGGCCGGCCGGATCGTCGACATGGTCACGGGAGAGGAGCTGGCCACGGCCGAAGCCACATACGTGGCCGCTTCAGAAGACCGCAAGCGGGAGCTCAAGGAGCGCTACGGCTACCTGCCGGGGGCCGCCGCGGGGACCGGCTCATGAGCCCCGTCTCCACCTCCCCGATCACGGCCGCCTCCACCAAGTTCGTGGCCGAGCATCTCGATGCCGCGCGCGCCCTCGGCGAGAGCCTGCCGGCGCTGGTCGGCGACGCGGACGCCTTCGCCGCCGCGGTGCGGGCCGGGTTCGCTTCGCTCGCCGATCCCGTCTATGCCTCCGGGGTCCGCTCCGTCACGCCCGGCCTGGGGCCGGTGGCCGGGGTGCGTCAGCCGCTGATGGAGGCCGTCTACCGGGCCTTCAAGCGGGGCACGAAGCAGGCCTCACCGGAGCAGCTGCTGGACTGCGCCGCGCGGTTGTTCCACGAGGATCAGCGCGAGATGCGCTGGCTCGGCATCTGGATGCTGACCCGCCTGCTCCCGGCCGAGCCGGATCGTGTCTGGCTCCTCCTCCGCCGGGTGGCGGCAGGGGCGGACGAGTGGATCACCGTGGACACGCTCGCCCATCCCTGGGCTGAGGGGATCCTTCGCGAGCCTGCCCGCTGGGCCGAGCTGGACCGGCTGGCCGGCTCGTCCTCGCGCTGGGAGCGGCGTCTCGTGGGCTCCACTCTCGCCACCATGCCCTTCGGGCCCCGGGGCCTGGGGGCGCGCGAACCCGCCGTGGCCCGGCAGGCCCTGGCACTCATCGACCGGCTGATCGGCGACGCGGAGCCGGACGTCCAGAAGGCCCTCTCCTGGGCCCTGCGCTCTCTCCTGCTCGTGGACGAGCCCGCCGTCACGCGTTTCCTTGAGGCCCAGACGGCGGCCGCGCGCGCCGGCGACGACGGATACCGGGCCTGGGTCATCCGCGACACGCTGCCCAAGCTGCCGGCCGACGCCGCCGCTCGCCTGCGCCGTGGGCTCGACGGCATCCGCCGCCGGCCGGGAGCCCCTGCCACCTCGCGCGCCCTCGCCAGCCAACCCGCCACCACAGCTTTCAGGAGTACTACCCCGTGACCGACGACCTGGGCCGAGTGAGAACCGTTCGCATCGAAGACGAGATGCGGACGAGCTACCTCGACTACGCCATGAGCGTGATCGTGGCGCGGGCCCTGCCGGACGTGCGCGACGGCCTCAAGCCGGTCCATCGCCGCATCCTCTACACCATGGGCGAGATGGGCCTCTCGTCCAGTTCGGCCTATCGCAAGTGCGCCGCCATCGTCGGCGAGGTGATGGGCAAGTACCACCCGCACGGCGACATGGCTCTCTACGACGCCCTCGTCCGCCTGGCCCAGGACTTCTCGATGCGCTACCCGCTCGTCGACGGCCAGGGCAACTTCGGCTCGATCGACGGCGACAGCGCCGCGGCCATGCGCTACACGGAAGCCCGCCTGGCGGGCATCGCCGCCGAACTGCTGGCCGACATCGACAAGGACACCGTCGACTACGAGGACAACTACGACGGCACCCAGAAGCAGCCGACCGTCCTGCCGGCCAAGCTCCCCAACCTGCTGGTCAACGGGTCCTCGGGGATCGCCGTCGGCATGGCCACCAACATCCCGCCCCACCACCTGGGCGAAGTCTGCGACGCCGCCCGCGCCCTGATCGACGACCCCGAGCTCACCTCCGATGATCTGTGCCGCTACGTTCGCGGACCGGACTTCCCGACAGGGGGGACGATCTTCCGCTTCGAGACGCGCCGCAACTCGATCAGCGGCGAGAACGAGACGGTCGATGCGATCCGCGAGATGTATGCCCACGGGCGCGGCCGGGTGGTCGTCCGGGCCCAGGTCGCCTTCGAAGAAACCCGCAACGGCCGAATGTCGATCATCGTCACCGAACTCCCGTACATGGTGAACAAGGCGGCCTTGCTGGAGAAGATGGCCGACCTCGTCGGAGCGAAGAAGATCGAGGGCATCGCCGACCTGCGCGACGAGTCGGACCGCGACGGCATGCGCATCTACATCGAGATCAAGCGCGACGCGGACCCTCACCGTGTGCTGAACAACCTTTTCAAGCACACCGCGATGCAGGTCGCGTTCAACATGAACATGCTGGCCCTGGTCGACGGCCAGCCCCAGACCCTGCCCCTTAAGGCCGTCCTCCAGCACTACATCGACTACCGGCGCGAGATCATCCGTCGCCGCACCGAATTCGACCTGCAGAAGGCTCGCGCCCGGGCCCACATCCTGGAAGGCCTCAAGATCGCCCTCGATCACCTGGACGCGGTCATCAGGACGATCCGCGAGTCGGCCGACGTCGAGACGGCTCGGACCAACCTCATGACGCGCTTCGAGCTGACCGAGATCCAGGCCCAGGCGATCCTGGACATGCGCCTGGCCCGGCTGGCCGCTCTCGAGCGCAAGAAGATCGAGGACGAGTACCTGGAGGTCATCAAGCTCATCGCCGAGCTGGAGGACATCCTGGCCAACCCCAGCCGCATCCTGGCCGTCATCCGCGACGAACTGAGTGTTCTCTCTCAGAAGTACGCCGGCGTCCGGCGAACTCGGATCGCCGACGACTCCAGCCGCGAGATGACGGACGAGGACTTGATCGCGGACGAGGACGTAGCCATCACCATCAGCCGCCGCGGCTATATCAAGCGCCAGCCGGTGGCCACCTACCGTCGCCAGGGCCGGGGCGGCAAGGGCATCATCGGCCACGTCACCCGAGAGGAGGACGCGGTCGAGCACCTGCTGGTCGCCAACACCCACGACTGGGCGCTCTTCTTCACCAACCGCGGCCGGGTCTTCTCGGCCAAGGTCCACACCGTCCCCGACGCCAGCCGCCAGGCCAAGGGCATGGCCATCATCAACCTGCCTGGCGTTCAGGTGGAGCCGGGCGAGGTGCCCATGGCGACCATCACCCTGTCCGAGTTCGAGGCCGGCAAGTTCCTGGTCATGGCCACGCGCAACGGAGTGGTGAAGAAGACGCCGCTCGAGCAGTTCGAAAAGGTCCGCAGCAGCGGCATCATTGCCATCACCATCGCCGACGACGACGAGCTGGCCTGGGTGGACGTGGCCACCGGCAAGGACGACATCATCGTCGCCACCGCCCAGGGCAAGATCGCCCGCTTCCCAGAAGACGAGGTCCGGCCGATGGGCCGGCCGGCAGCCGGCGTGATCGGCATCCGCCGCGCCAGCTCCACCGATCATGTCGTGGGCATGAGCGTCGTCCAGCCCAACTCGGATCTCCTCGTCCTGACCGAGACCGGCTACGGCAAGCGGGTCGCCCTGACGGAGTTCCGGGCGATGCATCGCGGCAGCCAGGGCGTGCGGCTGATCTCGCTGGAGGGCCGCAAGACCGGTGAAGTGGCCGCCGTGCAGCAGGTCACCGAGCAGGACGAGGAGTTGATCCTCATCAGCGCCCAGGGCCAGGTCGTCCGGACCGAGACCAACAGCATCAACCGCTACTCCGCCACCGCCCGCGGCGTGATCGTGATGCGCCTCAACGAGGCCGACAAGGTGGTCGGCATCTCCGCCTTCCGATCCAGTCTGGCGCAACGCGACGGCATGGCGGAGAATGGACCTCCGGAAGGCACACCACCCGCAACCACTCCCGGAGGGAAGAGTTGAGCGGCAGCACCAACCTCCAGGCGGTCATGGGGGACGATCACTTCGACGTCTACTCAGGCAATGCCAACCCGGAGCTCGCCCGCCACATCTGCCGCTACCTCAGCAAGGACCTGGGGCGCGCCGAGGTCTTCCAGTTCGCCAACGAGAACATCTTCGTCCGCATCGTCGACAACGCCCGCGAGAAGGACGTCTTCCTGATTCAGCCCACGTCGAGGCCCGTCAACAAGTCGATCATGGAGCTGCTGATCATGATCGACGCCTTCAAGCGGGCCAGCGCCGGGCGGATCACCGCCGTCGTGCCCTATTACGCCTACGGCCGCTCCGACAAGAAGGACCAGCCCCGCGTGCCGATCACGGCCCGCCTGATCGCCGACATGATCACCGTGGCCGGCGCCAACCGGATGCTCACGGTCGACCTGCACCAGGGCCAGATCCAGGGCTTCTTCAACATCCCCGTCGACGAGCTGACGGCCGTCCACCTGCTGTCGAGCCACTTTCGCCAGAAGGAGATCGAGAACGCCGTCGTCGTCACCGACCTGGGCTTTGCCAAACGTGCCCGAACCTTCGCCGAGCTCCTGGACGCCCCTCTGGCCATCGTCGAGAAGCGCCGCACCGGCAATGACGACCGGGCCGAGGTGCTGAACGTCATCGGCGACGTACGCGGCAAGCGGGCCATCATCGTCGACGACGAGATCGACACGGCCGGGACGCTGACCCAGATCGTCTACGCCCTGGAACGCGAGGGGGTGACCGAGCAGTACGCCTGCGCCACGCACGCCGTGCTCTCGGACCCGGCGACCGAGAGGATCGCCTCGTCGTCCCTGCTCGAAGTCGTCGTCACGGACTCCATTCCGATCCCGCAGGAGAGGCGCGGCGGCAAGATCAAGGTCATTTCGCTGGCCCCGCTCATCGCCGAAGCCATAGTGCGCATCCACCGCGGCCAATCCGTGGGCGCGCTCTTCACCAGCGAGGTCAAGGCCACTCAGGAGATGCTCCTCTGGGAGATGGAGCCGGCAGCCGAGGGGACGCGATCGTGAGCCTCCAGATGTATCGTCCGGACGGGCAGGGCGGCCTCCGGCCGGGCCCCAGTCCCAAGGGTGACTGGCGCAAGACGCTGCGCTCGCGCCGCTGGCGGGCCGCGGCGCTCCGCAACCCCGAGATGAACCCCACGCCGACCCTGGTCGCCATCCTCTTCTGGGGGGCCCTGGCCGGCCTGACGCTGGCCGTGCTCCTGGTCGGCTACGGGTCCGGCTTCTGGCGCTGACCGGCCTCGCGCAGGGAGCCTCCAGACATGCTGACCTATACTTGGCGACCAGCCCCGGGCGCTTTCGGCCGGAGCCCAGGCCCCAGGCCCGCACGGCGGACCACCAGCGATCGTGAGTTCCAATGCTTGGCTTTCTGAGCCGCTTCGTCGATTCGAACGACCGCGAGCTCAACCGCATCCAGCCTCTCGTCGACCGGACCAACGAGCTCGAGCCGGAGATGGAGGCCCGCTCCGACGAAGAGCTGCGCGCCTTCGCCGAGGAGCTGCGCGAGGAACTCCACGAGGCCGCCGAGCCTGAGGAGCCGTCGGAGGACGAGCGCCACCACCCCGAGCGCGAGCGTCGCCGCGAGCTGAAGGCGGAGCGCCTCAAGCGCGAACAGCGGCACCTCCAGGAGGCCATGGACGCGGCCCTGCCGGAGGTCTTCGCCGCTACCCGCGAAGCCATGCGTCGCAGCCTGGGAATGCGCCACTTCGACGTCCAGCTGGTCGGCGGCATCGTCTTGCACCAGGGCCGCATCGCCGAGATGCGCACCGGCGAAGGCAAGACCCTCGTCGCACCCCTGGCGGCCGCCCTCAACGGCTTGACCGGACGCGGCGTACACGTCGTCACCGTCAACGACTACCTGGCCCGCCGCGATGCCCAGTGGATGGGCCCCATCTTCCACGCGCTGGGCCTTTCGGTCGGCATCATCGTGGGGGCCCGCACCAGCGGCGGCCAGGGCGAAGCCTACATCTTCGAGCCGGGCTACCCCACCACCGACGAACGCCTGATCAACCTCCGGCCCTGCAGCCGCCGTGAGGCCTACCAGGCCGACATCACCTACGGCACCAACAACGAGTTCGGCTTCGACTACCTGCGCGACAACATGGTCAACGAGCTGGATCAGCGGGTCCAACGGGAGCGCTACTTTGCCATCGTCGACGAAGTGGACAACATCCTCATCGACGAGGCCCGCACCCCGCTCATCATCAGCGGCCAGGCCGAGGAGTCGGCCGACAAGTACTTCCAGTTCGCCCACCTGGTGCCTCGTCTGAGCGCCCGACCGGAAGGCGCCGAAGAGGGTGGCGACTACTTCGTCGACCTCAAGGAGAAGGCGGTCTCGCCCACCGAAGAAGGGATCAGCAAGATGGAACGACTCCTCGGAGTCGTGAACCTCTACGACGATCCCATCCTGGCCCGCTACTTCGAATCGGCCCTCAAGGCTCACGCTCTCTTCAAGCGCGATCGCGACTACATCGTCAAGGAAGGCGAAATCGTCATCGTCGACGAGTTCACCGGCCGCCAGATGCCCGGCCGGCGCTGGAGCGAGGGCCTCCACCAGGCAATCGAAGCCAAGGAAGGCCTGCACGTCCAGCGCGAGAGCGTGACCCTGGCAACGATCACCTTCCAGAACTACTTCCGCCTCTACACGAAGCTGGCCGGCATGACCGGCACGGCCATGACCGAGGGCGAGGAGTTCCACAAGATCTACAAACTCGAAGTGGTGGCCATTCCCACCCACAGGCCGATGATCCGCGACGACGAGCCGGACCTGGTCTTCCGCAACGAGAAGGGCAAGTTCCTGGCCGTGATCGACGAGATCGTCGACATGCACGACATCGGACGCCCGGTCCTGGTCGGCACGGTCTCCGTCGAGAAGTCCGAGCACCTGGCCGAGATGCTCAAGCGCCGAGGCGTCAAGCACGAGGTCCTCAACGCCAAGTTCCACGAGAAGGAGGCGCCGATCGTCGCTCAGGCGGGCCGGTCCGGGGCGGTCACGATTGCCACGAACATGGCCGGTCGCGGCACCGACATCAAGCTCGGCGGCGATCCGGCCGGCCTGGCCTCTGAGATGCTCCACCGGCGCGGTCTCAACCCGGCCGAGGTGGACAAGGAAACCTACGAGACCGCCTTGCGCGAGGCCCGGGCAATCTGCGACGAGGACCACGAGCGCGTGGTCGGGGTCGGCGGCCTGCACATCATCGGCACCGAGCGCCACGACTCGCGCCGCATCGACAACCAGCTCCGCGGCCGTGCCGGGCGCCAGGGCGATCCGGGCTCCTCGCGCTTCTACCTGTCGCTCGAAGACGATCTGATGAAGCGCTTCGCCTCGGAGCGAGTCGCCCATCTGCTGGAGCGCCTGGGTCTCGACGAGGACATGGCTCTCGAGTCGCGAATGGTCTCCAAGACCATCGAGAACTCCCAGACCCGCGTCGAGGGCTACAACTTCGACATCCGCAAGCGCGTCGTGGAATTCGACGACGTCATCAACAAGCAGCGCGAGACTATCTACGAGGAGCGCGACAAGG
>CAZFLI010000075.1:0-9440 GCA_964519845.1 uncultured Anaerolineaceae bacterium
CCACGCCGGTGTCGCCTTGCGGCCCGGTGTCGCCCTGCGGCCCGGTGTCGCCCTGGGGACCCGTGTCGCCAGTGGCGCCCGTGTCGCCCTGCGGACCCTGAGGACCCTGTATGCCCGTGTCGCCCTGCGGCCCCTGCGGCCCCGTATCGCCCGTCGCGCCGGTATCTCCCTGGGGACCGGTGTCGCCAGTGGCGCCGGTGTCGCCCTGCGGACCCTGCGGCCCGACGACGCCGGTGTCGCCCTGCGGACCCTGCGGCCCGGTCGGACCCGTCTCTCCCTGAGGGCCTGTATCACCCTGTGGGCCCTGGATCCCCGTGTCGCCCTGCGGCCCGGTGGGGCCCGTATCACCCTGTGGGCCCTGGATCCCCGTGTCGCCCTGCGGCCCGGTCGGCCCCGTATCACCCTGTGGGCCCTGGATCCCTGTGTCGCCCTGCGGCCCCTGAGGACCGACGGCTCCGGTGTCGCCCTGCGGCCCCTGAGGGCCGGTGGCGCCGGTGTCGCCCTGAGGGCCCTGAGGGCCGGTGGCGCCGGTGTCGCCTTGTGGACCCTGCGGACCCTGCGGTCCGGTTGCCCCGGTGTCGCCCTGGGGACCCTGAGGTCCGATCGCGCCGGTGTCGCCCTGAGGGCCCTGGATGCCGGTATCGCCCTGAGGCCCGGTAGCGCCGGTATCGCCCTGAGGTCCCTGGATGCCCGTATCGCCCTGCGGACCCACGATTCCGGTGTCGCCCTGCGGACCGGTGTCGCCGATCGGCCCCTGAGGACCGGTGGCGCCCGTGTCTCCCTGCGGTCCCTGCGGACCGGTGGCGCCCGTGTCGCCCTGCGGCCCCTGCGGCCCGGTTGCCCCGGTGTCGCCAGTGGCGCCGGTGTCGCCCTGCGGCCCCTGCGGACCGACGGCTCCCGTATCGCCCTGCGGCCCCTGCGGACCGATCGCGCCGGTGTCGCCCTGCGGCCCCTGAGCGCCTGTAGAGCCGGTGTCGCCCTGCGGCCCCTGAGCGCCTGTAGCGCCGGTGTCGCCAATCGGACCCTGCGGACCAGTCGGGCCGGTGTCGCCCTGCGGACCAGTCGGGCCGGTGTCGCCCTGCGGCCCGACGTTGCCGGTGTCGCCCTGGGGGCCGGTGTCTCCCATCGGACCCTGCGGACCGAAGGCACCTGTCTCTCCGATCGGACCCTGCGGACCGGCGGCGCCGGTGTCGCCCTGCGGCCCTTGCGGACCCTGTGCGCCCTGAGGTCCCGTCGCGCCGGTGTCTCCCATCGGCCCCTGCGGACCCACGGCGCCGATCGCACCCGTGTCTCCCTGCGGTCCCTGCGGTCCGACAGTGCCGGTGTCGCCCATCGGCCCCTGCGGACCAGCTGCACCTGTCGCGCCTGTGTCCCCGGCCGGGCCGGTCGCGCCCGTGTCGCCGACGGGTCCCTGCGGACCAGCTGCACCTGTCGCGCCTGTGTCCCCGGCCGGGCCGGTGGCGCCCGTGTCGCCGGCTGGACCTGTCGTGCCCGTGTCGCCCTGCGGGCCGGCTGCGCCCGTCGCGCCAGTGTCGCCCGTGTCGCCGGCGGGCCCCGTTGCGCCCGTGTCGCCCATCGGTCCCTGCGGACCAGCTGCACCCGTCGCGCCCGTGTCGCCCGCGGGCCCCGTTGCGCCCGTGTCACCCATCGGTCCCTGCGGACCAGCTGCGCCCGTGGCGCCCGTGTCGCCCTGCGGACCCTGGGGGCCCACTCCGCCCGTGTCGCCCTGCGGACCTTGCGGCCCGGCAGCTCCCGTCGCGCCGGTATCGCCGGCCGGGCCCACGTTCCCCGTGTCGCCCTGCGGACCTTGCGCCCCGGCAGCTCCCGTCGCGCCGGTATCGCCGGCTGGTCCCTGCGGCCCCTGGGGACCGACAGTGCCCGTGTCGCCGACGGGACCTTGCGGCCCGACCGCTCCCGTCGCGCCCGTAGCCCCGGCAGGCCCGACCGCTCCCGTCGCACCTGTGTCGCCCTGGGGACCGACAGTGCCCGTGTCACCGGCCGGGCCGACAGTGCCCGTGTCACCGGCCGGGCCGTCGTTGCCCGTGTCACCCTGAGGTCCGGCTGGGCCCACAGGCCCCTGAGGTCCGGTAGCCCCGGCAGGCCCGACCGCTCCCGTCGCGCCGGTCGCGCCCTGAGGTCCGGCAGGTCCGGCAGGACCGATGGGTCCAGCAGGCCCGGTCGCGCCGGTCGCGCCCTGAGGTCCGGCAGGTCCGGCGGGTCCGATGGGTCCAGCAGGCCCGGTAGCCCCGGCAGGTCCCGCCGGTCCCGTGAGGCCCTGGAGACCCCGAGGCCCGGTGAGGCCGGTGAGGCCGGTGGCCCCGGCTGGGCCGGTCGCGCCCTCCGCTCCGGTGGCGCCTCTTGGCCCCTCGATTCCGGCCCCCGTGTCTCCCACAGGTCCCTGCGGCCCCGTCTCGCCGGTCGGGCCGTCTATGCCCACAGGTCCGGAAGGACCGCTGAGGTTCTGCGTCTGGACATAGGAGTACCCGAGCGCTCCGCCGCCGAGCAGCATCGCCAGGACTGCGAGGCCTGATGCAACAGCTGTTCCGCGAGCACCCGAGGGAGCCATGGGGGCTACCTTCCCTTCTTGTGGCGGGAGGCCAGGAGAACGCTTGTTACCGAACGCACGTTCGCCAATCGTGGGCACATGAAGCCCGACGATGCTGGATCGTACAACGCCGAGGGGCAGAATCGGCAACCATCAAACGTACTAGTGAGTCCGGACCATGGGGCGCGCCGGATCGACCGCAAATCCCGGGCGCTGAAGCCGCGGAGGCGCCTCTGACGTCCCTCAGGCCTCGATCATGTGACCGGGGTGTGCCACCTCGATGGGGCCGTGGAAGGTCTCCCCGGCCCGAGCCACCGCCTCTTCCGGGCTGAGGCCCGGCGCCAGATGAGTCAGAACGAGCCGGGACACACCGGCGTGGGCGGCGGTCATGCCTGCGTCCTCGGGCGAGAGGTGGACAGAGGGGATCTCGATCAGATCCGTGCCGACCTCGGCCACCAGCACGCGCGCCCCCTTGGCCAGCGCCACCAGGTTGTCGCAAGGGCCGCTATCGCCGGTGTAGGCCAGTTGCCGGTCGCCCAGCCGGGCGGACAGCCCAAAGGCCGGCACGCCGTGCTGGACGGCCCGCGCCTGGATGTGAAGGTCGCCGATCTCGGCGATGCCGCGGTCCTTCAGTTCGACGACCTGGAAGAAGTTGGCCATGGAGTGATCGACCGCGCTCTTGACAAAGTCCTCGACGCGCTTGGCCCAGCCGGCCGGCGCCAGCACCGGGATCTTGCGCATCGGGGTGTCGGCGAAGGCGAAGGCGTAGTACAGCAGTGGCATGTCGCCGAAGTGATCGGCGTGGAGGTGACTGATCCAGACCGCGTGCAGTTCCTCCAGGCGGATGTAGTGCTGCAGTACGCCCAATGTGCCCCCGCCGACGTCGACCAGGACGTTGGCTCCGCCGCCCTGGAGCAGATATCCCGAACAGCACTCGTCGGCGCGAGGGTAGGGGGCACTGCCGAGGGTGACCCAACGAATCGGGCCCGCAGCCTTCTTGTTCTTGCCCGGCACGCGCGACGACCTCCCGATTGGC
The DNA here is from genome assembly GCA_964519845.1 of uncultured Anaerolineaceae bacterium. GTDB lineage: Bacteria > Chloroflexota > Limnocylindria > Limnocylindrales > CSP1-4 > Fen-1039. Next base: position 3,582 of record CAZFLI010000075.1, read on the forward strand.
CTGTGAATCAGAACGATCGTAGTGCGCCGGGAGCCGGTCTGCAGGCCCGCCGTCACATACGACGGCGGTCTACCAGGGAGCGCGGGCCCGGAAGAGAGCGGCGGCGCCCTTCGTCTCCACCTGCACCTCGACGAATCGGGACTCCAGGGATGCCCGCAATTCCTCGAGGCTGTCTTCGCTGTTGCCGAAGATGCCCATGCCGTTGTACAGGTCCATCAAGGCTCGGGTCTGGATCCCCAGCCGGGGCATCTTCCTCAGCAGCGTGGCGCCGAACATGACCCCGCCGGGGGCCAGCAACGGCAGCAGATGGTCGAAGGCGACGGCCTTGCGCTCCATCGGTCCCGGCAAGCAGTGCAGGACGTAGTTGATGCCGATCGACTCGAAGGGCCGGCCGGGCAGCTCGATGGGCGCCAGGAGGTTGGCCTCGTATGTGCGAGGCGAAAGGCGCGCCAGGCGGGCGGCGGCATGGGCCAGGCAACCGGCATTGGCGTCCAGCAGTCCCAGCCGGGGCGCGCGCGAGGGGAAATCCACGCGATCCAGGAAATAGCCCGTCCCGACGCCCACTTCGAGGTGGTTGCCCGTGACGAACTCCCGGTACAGGCGCAGGATCCGGCTCGAGGGGCAGCCCCAGGCCAGCCTGTTGGAGACGCCGAGAACCAGCGTGTCGTACATGTGGCGCGCGGTCCAGCCGTAGACGTCGACGCCGAGGCGCCGCTGGACGGGCAGGGCGGCGGTGCGCTGGAGCTGGGCCTCCATAAGTACTAGTCTGAATGTACTGTTGCCGGAATGCAACAGGGAAGCCGCCGATCAGTTCTCGGCCGGCAGCGAGGCTGCTCCGCAAAGGCTGGGTCTGGGCGCATCTGGATCGACCTGTCGAGACGGGGCCCTCCGCCGTGCTCGAGGCGCCGCACCGGCGCGATCGTCTCGGCCCTGCCCGAGCCGACCCACTTGATGACGCACCTGCATCCCCCGCCCACCCGTTCGGCCCAGCTCTCGCCTACTCAATTCGCATGAGGGCAAGCTATTCGCGTTGGCGCTATCATTCGCCGGTGCGCAAACTATTCGGCCGCTCGAATGCCGCTCGCGAGCAGGCGGTCCAGACGATCATCGAGTCGCTGGACGTGCTGTGGGGCGAAGACGCCAAGGACGTGCCCGACTGGGTCGCCCAGGAGTTGACCTTCGGCCAGATGCGTCTGCTCTACCTTCTCTCCACGCGCGGCCCCTCGCCGATCAGCCGCTTGGCGGAGTGGCTCGGGGTGGGGCTCCCGGCTGCCAGCGGCATCGTGGATCGCATCGAGCGGCACGGCTTCGTCGCCCGGCGGCACCGGGAAGACGACCGCCGTGTCGTCGAGTGCTGCCTGACCGACAAGGGCCGAGAGCTGATCGCCGAGATCGGCGGCCTGCGGCGGGAGGTCGTGCGTCAAACGCTGGGCGTGCTCTCGGACGAGGAGTTGGCCCAGATGAGCCAGCTGGTCAAGATCGTCCATCAGCGAACGTCCGAGCGCGCAGGGGGGTCCAAGCAGCAGTAGCAACCACCAGCCGATCGTCCCCCGGCTGCCGACCATGCAAACGACTGGAAGGCACTAGCAGGCAAGGAGTCCACCGGTGATTCGACTGACGAAACTGGCCGTGTCCAAGCGGAGCGTGACCGTCCTGATCACGCTGGCCATGCTTCTGGGCGGCATCTTCTCCTGGGCGTCGCTGAAGCAGGAGCTGCTGCCCGACATCCAGTTCCCGTTCCTGGTCGTGATCACGCCCATGCCCGGCGCCAGCGCGCAGGACGTCTCCACCCAGGTAACCGAGCCGGTCGAGCGATCTGTCTCGAGCGTGCCCCGCTTGGACCACATCAACTCGAGCTCGGTCAACAGCATCTCGATCGTGGTCGCCTCCTTCTCCTACGGCACCAACGTGAAGGAGACGAAGACGGCCATCGAGGCGAACCTGGCGACGCTGCAGCTGCCGTCCGGCGCGTCTCCGGAGGTGATGTCGTTCGACATAAATGCCTTCCCATCCCTGATGGTCGCAATCACGGCCCCTCCGGGTTCCGACGTGACCCAGGACCAACTCAACGAATTCACCACGACCAGCATCGTGCCCTCCATCGAGGGCCTGGATGGCGTGGCTTCGGTTGATGTCAGCGGCGCAATCGAGAAGCGGCTCCTCATCTCGCTCGATCCGCTCAAGATGGCCGACGCGGGCGTCTCCATCACCCAGATCCAGGGAGTCCTGGCGGCCAACAACCTGATCCTGCCGGCCGGCTCGCTGCCCACCTCGGACATTTCGATTCCGGTCTCGGCCCAGCATCAGTTCACCAGCGTCGAGGAGATCGCGGGGCTCGTCGTCGGCGTCAAGATGCCGGCCGCAGACTCGGCGACCCAGCAGCCCACCCCCGTGGTCCTGGGCCAGCTGGGCAAGGTTGAGATGATCTCCGTCCAGCCCACCGGATACGCTCAGATCAACGGGGCCGCCTCGCTGGTTCTCTCAGTAACCAAGACCAGCGACGGCAACACCGTCAGCACCGTCGAAGGTGCTCTGGCCAGGCTGAGCGAGCTCGAGGCTCAGAACCCCGGCCTGTTCCACGTCGAGGTGATCCAGGATTCGTCCACGTTCATCATCGAATCGCGCGACAGCCTGGTGCGCGAGGGTGGTCTCGGCGCCCTCTTCGCCGTCATCACCATCCTCTTCTTCCTGCTGAACCTGCGTTCCACGCTGGTTGCCGCGGTCAGCATCCCGGTTTCGATCTTCTCCGCGCTGGTCCTCATGTTCGTGGCCGGCATCAGCATCAACATCATGACCCTGGGCGGATTGGCAGTCGCCGTCGGCCGAGTCGTGGACGACGCGATCGTCGTCCTGGAGAACATCTACCGCCACCGCGGCCGGGGCGAACCGATGAGGGAAGCCGTAGTCTCGGGTACGCGTGAGGTGGCCAGCGCCATCACCAGCTCCACGCTGACCACGGTCGCCGTCTTCCTGCCGATCGGCTTCGTGGGCGGCATCGTCAGCCAGTTCTTCCTGCCCTTCGCCCTGACCGTCACCTTCGCCCTGCTGGCCTCTCTGGTCTGCGCTCTGACGGTGGTCCCGGTCATGGCCAGCCTGTTCATCGATCGAGTCAAGCTGAACCCCGACGCGGGACCCGAGCACCGCGATACCTGGGTTCAGCGGCTCTACACGCCGGTCCTCAGGGCCGCCCTGGCCAGCCGCGTTTCGCGCTGGAGCGTGATCGGCATCGCCGCCCTGATGGTCGTGGTGGCGGGCCTCCTCGTGCCGTTCATCCCCACCCAGTTCATCAACATCGATGCCGGCAAGTACCTGCAGGTGACCGTCGCGCCGCCCTCGGGCACGCCTTCGGCGCAGGTTCTTGACGTGGCCAGACTCGTCGAGACGCAGCTCCAGACAAACAGCGAAGTCGAGTTGATCGAGACGACCGTGCCGGGCGACGGCGACACCGGCCTGAGCGCGCTGGCCGCGGCCTTCACCGGCCGCGCCCCCAACACTGCCACGGTCCTGGTCAGGCTCAACGAGAGCTCCGACATCGACGCCACTCAGAAGAAGTTCAGCGGGCAGCTGGCGGCCATCGCCGATTCTCTGCCCACCGGCACGTGGCAGATCGAGGTCGCCCAGCAGAGCCTGACCTCGGGCACCCAGCTCAGCATCATCGTGGCCGGCTCCAACGGCGAGGATGTGGCCAACGCCACCACCCTCGTCATGGCCGAACTCAAGAAGCAGCCTGATCTAATCAACGTCAAGAGCGACCTGGCCGTCCAGACCCCTGAGATCCAGGTCCAGGTGGATCCGAACAAGGCCCTCTTTGCCGGCCTGACGACCGCCCAGATCCAGGGTGAGATCCACAACGCCCTGGTGGGTACGAAGGCAGGCACGGTCAGCCTGGCGACCGGGCCGGCCGACGTCTACCTCAAGCTGGACGTCGACGGTCTCAGCTCGATCGAGGCTCTGCGGCTCCTGCCCGTGGGCACCACAAGGGCCCCGCTCTCCAGCGTGGCCTCGGTGGACCTGGTCCAGACTCAGGCCCGCATCACCCGTGTCGATCAGTCGCCGGCGGCGACGGTCACGGCCGACGCCACCAGCAAGGACACCGGCGCCGTCTCCGCCAAGCTGCAGGAGGTGATCGACACCCTGGCCGCCGAAGGCAAGCTGTCCGGCGTCACCGTCACCCTATCCGGCGTGACCGAGCAGATGAACGAGGCCTTCGGCGGGCTGTTCCTCTCGATGGCCATCGCCATCCTGCTCGTCTACCTGGTTATGGTCCTGGTCTTCGACTCGCTGATCGACCCGCTGGTCATCATGTTCAGCCTGCCGCTGGCCACCATCGGCGCCTTCCCGGCGCTCTTCCTCACGCAGCGGGCTATCGGCATCAGCGCCTTGATAGGCTTCCTGATGCTGATCGGCATCGTGGTAACCAACGCCATCGTTCTACTGGATCTCGTGGAGCAGCACCGGCATCGCGGCATGCCGATGCACGAGGCCTTGATGCAGGGCGGGCGGACGAGAGTCCGGCCCATCCTGATGACGGCCATCGCCACGATCCTGGCCCTGATGCCGCTGGGCCTGGGTCTCTCGGGCGGCACGATCATCGCCTCCGAGCTGGCCACGGTGGTCATCGGCGGCCTGTTCACCTCAACCTTCCTGACCCTGATCGTGGTGCCGGTCGTGTACTCGCTGGTCGAGGACGCCAAGGTTCGCACGCGCCGGTTCTTCGGCCTGGGCCAGGAGGTCTTCGGCGATCCGGCGATGGAAGCTGCGGTCCCAGCACCGGCCCCGGCCAAGCCCAAGAAGTAGGCTGCGGGACTGGGCCCCGCCAGAGCGGTAGCACGGAGGCCGGGCGAAAGCCCGGCCTCCTGATTCTGGGCGGGCGGCCCACCGGCGCGCCGCGTCCCTAGCGCTGCGTAACCGAGATGGTCAGCCAGTCCTCGGAGCCGGTCATCAGGACTACGGTGATCGAGTCCTTCTCGTACACGGTCATCGTGCCGGTGTCGGGGCCTCCGCCCTGCGTCGTGAAGCCGGCCGCGACCAGCTTGGCCCTGTAGGCGTCGTCGATCGCCTGGTGGTGCGCCGGGTCGGCATCCGGATAGCCGCAGGCGACGAAGAGCTCCGTCGGCGTGCTGCTCATGTTGTTGTTGGCGCCCAGGTAGCAGCCGTCGGGCGCGGGCACCTTGCCGGTCCATTCGGGTGGCCAGCTCATGCCGGGCCCCGGGGAGGGCGTGCTGAAGCGGGCCTTGATGAGGTCCTCGTCGTCCGGCAGGGCGTCGCTCTCGGCCTGGGTCAGGCCGTCCACGTCGACAACGACCTGGCCGCTGCCTTTGGGCACTGACAGGGCCACCTCGCGGGGCGACCTGGTGGCCTTCCAGGCGTCGTAGTCGCCTCGGGCGGCTCGTGCCTTGGCCTCATCTTCGGTCTCGGGCGGCGTGTAGTAGACCTCCCCCTTCAGCGAGTAGCCGGCCGCCCGAAGCGTGGCCAGGTAGGCCTCGAACTGCCCGTCCGAGATGCCGTCGAAGAACATGCGCACGCTGTAACCGCTGTCGGTTTCGCCCCGCTTCATGATCATGCCCATGTGGCCGCCAAAAGGCGGGATGTCCGCGGGCATTCCGGACGGCCAGACCTCGAGGGCGCCGTAACTCTGACCCGGGTTATCGGCCCAGTCCGGGAAGCTGGGGACGGCGCCGCCCCCGCCTGCGGTGCCCGAACTGTGACCGCATCCGGCCAGCCCGATCGCCAGCGCAACCGCAGCCGAAATCGCTGCCGACCGGCCGAACCCTCGCATCCCTCGACTCCTTCCCGCCTTGTAGCCGCGCCGGGGGCGCCTGGGTGCGCGCATGACCCGGCCGAGCCCAATGATATGTG
>CAZFLI010000076.1:0-9365 GCA_964519845.1 uncultured Anaerolineaceae bacterium
TGGGTCCAGTTGCCCGGCGCGGACGGCGTCCGTGATGGCGCAGCCTGGCTCGGACTCGTGGCTGCAGTCGGCGAAGCGGCACCGGGTCGCCAGTTCGGCGATCTCGGCGAAGGTGTCGTCCAGGCCCTCCTCGGCGTCCCACAGCCCCAGCTCGCGCATGCCCGGCGTGTCGAGCACGAGCGCTCCACCGGGCAGCCGGAACAGCTCGCGGTGGGTCGTCGTGTGGCGGCCGCGCGAGTCGTCGTCGCGAATCTCGCGGGTCACCATCAGCGTCTCGCCGGCAAGGCGGTTGAGAAGCGTCGACTTGCCCACGCCGGACGAGCCGACCAGGGCCAGCGTCCGCCCCGGCGCGAACCAGCGGGCCACCGAATCAACCCCCTCGCCGGTCTTGGGGCTGAGGGCGATCACTTCGACCTTCAGCTGAGCGGCCAGCCGATCGGCCGTCTGCTCGGCGTCCGCCGCGAGGTCCGATTTGGTCAGCAGGACCACCGGCTCGGCTCCCGACTCGCGGCCCATGGCCACGTAGCGTTCCAGACGCCGCGCGTTCAGATCCGAGTTGAGCGAGGTGGCGACGAAGAGCGTATCCACGTTGGCGGCCACGATCTGGACGGCCACCCGCGAACCGGGCGCCCGTCGCCGGAAGGCCGACCGGCGGGGTAGGACGGCGTCGATTCGGAACTCGCCGCCGTGAGGGGAGGGGAGCCCGCCGACCCAGTCGCCGACGGCCGGCAGACCGCCCTCCTCGGCCTGGTGGCGGAACCGCCCGGTGGGCAGGGCCTGGGATTCGCCGTCGGCCGTGGCCACGAGCCACAAGCCGCGGTGCTGGGCGACGACCCGGGCGGGCGTGAGCGGAGTTGGGGTTGCGGCGGCCGCCAGCTCGGCTGCCCAGCCGCCGTCCCAGCCCCAGTCTTCGAGAGCGCCGTGTCGAATGTCCATGTCAGCCCACTCTCTTGAGCTTGCCGGTCCGCTTGGCGTAGCGCTCGGCCCGACCGAAGCCCCAGATGCCGGCCGGGATGAAGACCACGGCCATTATCAGCAGGGGCCACAGGTCCGGCAGCAGCGCGTCGATCGGCGCTCCGTCGATGAGGGCCTTACGGACTGCGTCGAGGACGTACGTCGCCGGCGACACGCGCGACAGGATCTGCATCCAGCCGGGCAGGATGTCGACCGAGTAGTACACGCCGCTGATGAGCAGCAGGCACGACTGCAGCACGAAGACCATCTGCGAGCCGCGCTCCACCGACATCATCGGCAGAATCGCGGCCAGCATGCCGATTCCGATCAGGCTGGCCGAGCCCACCACCATGAAGACCGCCGCCGCCCCGAAGTTGGCCTGGCCGAGGTCCAGGGAGAAGAACAGCACCAGGACGATGAGCAGCACCGTCGTGTGGGCCAGACCGTAGATGACCGCGAACAGCGCCGAACCGAGAAGCTGCACGGAGCGCCGGACGGGGGCCATCATCGTGTACTCGAGGGTGCCCTCCCAGCGCTCCCAGGTGATGGTGTCGCCGATCGACTGGAAGACCACCGAGAGGTAGTTCCAGAAGACGGCGCCCACCACCAGGGACATGAGCAGGCGCCGGTCGCCGATCGACTCGCCGATCAGCGAGACCGACAGCGAGCCGGCGATGGCGTAGACCAGGAAGGCGACCTCCCAGCCCCAGTAGCGCTTGGTCAGATTGAAGTTGCGCTCGACGAACGCGAAGCTGGCGCGCGCGTCGTGCGATAGGGCGATCACTGTCGTGTCTCCGTCGGCGAGCCGAAGCTCGTAGTCGAGGGATGGAGCGGACCGTCGAAGGCGAGGGCCCGGCCGAGGCGGATCAGCCCGAAGCCGAGCCGCCTGCGCAGTGGCAGGGATGGCCGGCTGCGGAGCTCGTCCCGCCAAGCGCGGAGCCGCAGGCGCTCCGCGAGCTCGCGCTCCCGCTCCTGGTGAATGAGTCTGGCGATGTGATACGAGAACAACGTTGCGTCCCTTTCGATCGTCTTCCGATCCGGCCTACTTGTCCGGATCGGCTTCGCCCTCCTCGACGTCGTCGTCGAGGGAGCGGCCGGTGTACTGCATGAACACGTTCTCGAGCGTCGGCGGCAGGTCGTGGTCGAGGGCAACCCTGGCCTTCAGGCGCTCCGGCGTGTCTTCGACGGCCAGGCGCCCGCCGGCCAGGATCCCGATCCGCCCGCACAGCCGCTCGGCTTCCGCCAGGTCGTGCGTCGTCAGCAGGATCGTTGCGTCGTGCTCGGCCCTCAACTCCTCTACGAACGTCTGCACGTCCAGCTTGGAGCGCGGGTCGAGCCCCGTGGTCGGCTCGTCCAGGAGGAGCAGCGTCGGGCTGGTCAGGATCGCGCGAGCGATCGCCACCTTCTGCTGCATGCCCCGGCTCATCTCCTCGACGGGGCGGCCGAGCCGCTTCTCGCCGATGCCCAGGCGGGCCATGATCTCGATCGACTTGAGCCTTGCCTGGCGGACATCGAGTCCGTACAGGCGGGCCGCGAACGAGAGATTCTCGGCCGGCGAGAGCTTCTTGAAGAAGGCGGCGTCAACGCTGACCCGGTTGATCAGCCGCTTGACTGCCATTTCCTCGCGGACCAGGTCGAGGCCGAAGACCTCCACGCGTCCCGTATCGAGGGTCAGCAGGCCGCTCACCAGGCGGATCAGAGTGGACTTGCCGCTGCCGTTGGCCCCGAGAAGGCCGTAGATCTCGCCCCGCTCGATGCGCAGCGAGATGTCGTCCACGGCCGTGACCGGCGGCTTGCGGCGGTCGACCCGGAAGCGCTTGGTGACGTGTTCCACGACCAGGGCCGCCGGACCGGCCGGGCGTGCGGGCCGGACCGTCGGTTCCGGCGCCGGCATCCCTGCCGCGCCGGTGTGCTGGGCCCGAGGCGTCGTCTCCAGGGCCGCGATGCTCATGTCGTTTCCTCCAGTGAGCTCGCGGTCTGACGCCGCGAGCTGGGTTGGGTAGGTGGGAAGCGGGCTCGCGGCCTGCCCGGGGGCGCATCTACGGCGCACCTGCTGCGGGCATCAAAAAAGCCGAGGGCCCGATCTGGCCCGCGGCTCGGAGGTTCGTCCTGGCGGCTTTGCCGCCACAGCTAGCTCTCGATGGGCGCAGATCTCCCGGGCGCGGCGGGATCACCGCTCGCATGAGCGGTCCCTGCCTTAGCCATGAGGATGATTGCGTTCACGAAGCGCACCTCGTGCTGCTTGCTGCCGGTCGGCAACCTTGCGGAGTCTAGGGACGGTCCACCGGACTGTCAATGTCTCTACGCGGCAGCGATCCCGGCGGATCACAGGAGGCCAGAGCGGCTGCCGAAAGGGGCGGTCGACCTACCCGGAAGCCGCCGTCAAACGACCAGTCCTTCGGAGGGGGCACGTTCGCTGCCGACGGGTTGGCCGGTTGCGGCGGGGGCGGTGACGGCCACCACCGGGCGGCTGCTTGCGCGCACGATCAGGGCCGGCTCCAGCAGCACCGATTCGGGTGTCATCTCGGTGACTCGTCCAGCGGCGCCGGAACCGGTGATGGCCGCGTCGAGCGCCTTCACCGCCAGTTCACCGGCCCGTCCGAGCGGTTGATCGACGGTCGTCAGGGGCGGCCAGAAGTGGGAGGCCTCGGCGATGTTGTCCACGCCGATCACAGACAGATTCTCCGGGACGCGCATTCCCCGGCACAGGGCGGCATGGAGAACGCCCAGCGCCGTCTGATCGTTGCTGGCAAAGATCGCGTCGATGTCGGGGCAGGCCTCGACCATCTCGCCGAAGGCCCTCTCGCCGCTGGTGACCATCCAGTCGCCTTCGACGATCAGGCAGTCTTCGATCGGGCGACCGTGAGCGTTCATCGTGTCGCGCCAGCCGTCAAAGCGCTGCCGTGCCTCCGACCAGTTCATCGGCCCGGTGATGATCCCGACGCGCCGCGCTCCGCCCGCAATGAGGTGTTCCGTGGCCAATCGCCCGATCGCGTAGTTGTCGATGGCGAAGGAGGCCAGGCAAGGCTCGCCGGTCGTGCCGCCGACGAGGATCACAGGCAGATGCAGGCCGGCAACGCAACTCCGCAGGGCGGCCCGGTTGCCGCCCACCTCCGGTATCGCCCATATCACGCCGTCAACCTGCCGGGCCGAAAACCCGTCGAGCAGGTGCTCGACCGCGCCCGTCTCCGGCTCGAGGATGAGGTTGAGCATGATGGCGTAGCCGAGCTGGGCCGCCTCGCGCTCAATGGCCATTAGCACCTGCGATGGACCGAAGTAGTCGAGCCCGTAGGCCACGACTCCCAGAACGTGGCTCCGGCCCTGGGTCAGGCTTCGGGCCAGCATGTTCGGCGCGTAGCCGGTCTCGCGGATGACCTGCCGGACGCGCTCCGACGTCTCGCGTGAGACGTCGGGCCTGTTGTTCAGAACCCGCGAAACGGTCTGAGTGGAGACGCCGGCTGCAGCCGCCACATCGCGGATGGTCGGGCGTTTCGATTGGGCCACTGTGCGGCTCCTCCGAGCATCGAGCGCTTCATGCGAAGTGAACCACAGCTCCGACTTCGCCTATTGACTCCCTTGCGCCGCTCGTGTAAGGTCCCACCGTTACCGCTACCGTTAGCGATAACGGGAACGATAACACCGGGCCGGGAAGTACGCAATGAGCGGATCGGGCACAGAGACAGTCCCGACAACGACCCGAGGGTATGGGAGGAGAAAGCGCAACTCGATCGATCGCGCAGGTTGGAGCACGGTCCGCCGCCGTGACGGCTGTAGGTCGGAAGCGCGACATCGAGTCTGAGAGCTTCGCCGACGGGCGCCGGCTGCAATTGGACGGCTGCGCCGGAGTGCCAGTAGACGGTCCGTCTCGAAACTGAATGGCCCTGCGACCGACGCAGCGGCTGCGTTCGCGTACAGGGAAGCTCATGGGAGGCAGCCCAGCCGCCGGTTTGGATTCTGAACGTGGCTGGTCGACCGACCCGGAGGAGGTGTGGATAGCGTCACGAGCCAACTGACAGCGGAGGAGAGGCTGGCGCGTCCTGGGGCTAATGGCGACCAGCGACGCGGGGAGGACCGCACTCCCGAACCAGTGACAGGCCCCTAGTCGGATGAAGACACGGAGATACCGAAATATGAAGCGAATGCTCCGGATTGCTGCTGCGGTCGCTGTCGTGGCGACTCTTGGCGCCTGCTCGAGCACCTCGGCCACGCCGGCCGCGACTCAGACCGCCGAGGCCACGCCCGAGCCCAGCATGGCGAAGGTCTACGAGTACAAGGACATGGTCGTTGGGTTCATCCAGACCGGGTCCGAGAGCGGATGGCGCGCCGCGAACACGTCCTCCTTCAAGGAGACGGCGACGTCGCTCGGCATTACGCTCAAGTTCTACGATTCCCAGAACAAGATCGAGAACCAGATCACGGCCTTCAACGGCTTCATCCAGGACCCGGCCGTCAACGTGATCATTCTTGCCGCAGTTGACATCACCGGATACGAAGATGTCCTGAAGGCGGCCAAGGCTGCCGGCAAGGTCGTGGTCATCGAAGACCGCCGCATCGACGCCGACTCCAGCCTGTACTACACCTACATCGGCTCCGACTTCGCTCTTGAGGGCCAGAAGGCAGCGTCCGCGATGTGCGGCCTGCTCAAGGACTCGGCCACCAAGAACGTCGTCGAGATCGGTGGCGACCAGGGCGCTTCGGCCGCCGTTGACCGCGGCAAGGGTTTCCGCGAGAAGATGGGCGACTGCGGCATCACCGTCCTCGACAGCCAGTACGCTGCCGGTTGGGATCCGACCGTCGGCAAGTCGATCATGGAGGCCTTCCTCAAGAAGTACCCCAAGATCGACGGCGTCTTCGGTCACAACGATGAGCTCGCCATCGCGGCTATCCAGGCCTCCAAGGCTGCCGGCCTGAAGCCGGGCGAGAACATCCAGTTCGTTGGTGTCGACGCTACGGCCAACGGCTTCAAGTACCTCATCTCCGGCGAGCTTGGCGCGGACATCGAGTGCAACCCGCTCCTGGCCCCGCAGGTCTACAAGGCAGCTCTCGACGGCCTCAACGGCGTCGAAGGCACGCCGAAGTGGGTCCCCTCGGAGGAGGGCGAGTTCTTTGCCGCCCAGGGCGCCGACGAGCTCCAGAAGATCCTCGACACCCGCAAGTACTAGTTAGCTCATAGGGCGAAGGGGGAGCCGAGCAACCCAGCTCCCCCTTCCGCCATCTCAGAACGCCGAACGCCTAGCCTTCGCAGAAGACCTGAGAACAGCCGCATTGGGCTCGGTCACAGGCGAACACTGCCCGCGCCGATCGGGAGTGACCCCCCGCGAGCGATGCCCGACCGGGACCGCGTCGCGGGCTTCTCAGGACTGAGGTGACTCATGCCGGACTCCAGCAACGACATCGTAGTCATGACGGGCATAGACAAGACCTTTCCCGGCGTTCACGCCTTGGACAACGTGTCCTTCTCCCTGGGCCGCGGTGAGATCCACGCCCTGGTCGGCGAGAACGGGGCAGGGAAGTCGACCCTCGTCAAGATCCTGACCGGGGCCGACAAGGCCGACAGGGGGACGATCCAGTTCGACTCTCGGACGGTCACTGTCCGCTCTCCGCTGCACGCCCAGGAGCTCGGCATCAGCACCGTGTATCAGGAGATCAACCTCTGCCCCAACCTGACTGTGGCGGAGAACCTCCTGATCGGTCGCCAGCCCAGGTTGCTCGGAGTCGGGGTCAACTGGGGGAAGCTGAACCAGCGAGCCGCGCAATACATGGCGGATTTGGGCATCGAAATCAACGTGACCCAGCCCCTGGGCTCCTATTCGATCGCAATCCAGCAGATGGTCGCGATTGCCCGGGCCATCACGGCCGCCGATGCGAAAGTCCTGATCCTCGACGAGCCGACGTCCAGCCTCACCGTGAACGAGACGGCGCAGTTGTTCAAGGTCATGCGAAAGCTGCGCGGCGAAGGCATCGCCATCATCTTCATCACCCACTTCCTCGACCAGGTCTTCGAGGTGTCGGATCGGGTGACGGTTCTGAGGAACGGCGCGCTCGTCGGCACGTATGAGACGAAGTCGCTGTCGCGGCTCGAACTGATCCGCCTGATGCTCGGACGCAGCATCACCGCCCTCGACGACATGACGGCCCACAAGATGGAGAGCCGCCAGCGCATCGCGACCGAAGCGCTGCTCGAGGCGGAGCAACTCGGCCTGTCGGGATCGATCGAGCCGTTCGACCTGACGCTTCACAAGGGGGAGGTCGTTGGGCTCGCCGGGATCCTGGGCTCGGGTCGGACCGAGGTTGCCAACCTCCTGTTCGGAGTGGAGAAGCCGGACGGTGGGAAGCTGACCATGGCCGGCAAGCCGGTCGATTCGTTCTCACCGGGGGCCTCGATCGGTCGCGGGGTTGCGCTTTGCCCCGAGGACAGGAAGGGCGAGGGCATCGTCGGCGATCTCAGCATCCGAGAGAACATAATCTTGGCCCTGCAGGCCGGCCGCCACTGGTTCAGCCGGATCGGCACCAGGGAGCAGTACGAGATCGCGGACAAGTACATGAAGCTCCTCAGCATCAGCGCGCCCAGCCCGGACCAGAAGGTTCGCAACCTGAGCGGCGGCAATCAGCAGAAGGTGATCGTGGCTCGGTGGCTCGCCGCAAACCCCGAGGTCTTGATCCTCGACGAACCGACCCGCGGCATCGACGTGGGGACCAAGGCGGACATCCAGCAACTGGTCCTCTCTCTGGCGGATGAAGGGAAATCGTGCGTGTTCATTTCGTCGGAGCTGGACGAGGTGCTGCGCACCAGTCACCGGGTGGTGGTCATGCGCGACCGGGCCAAGGTCGACGAATTCTCCGGTCAGGTTGACGAGAAGAGGCTCATGCATTCGATCGCAGGGACACTGTCATGAGAAGCATCGGCTCCGCGTGGACGAGGTTCTCGGAGAGCATGGTCTTCATGCCGACCCTCGCCCTGCTGTTCATATGTGTCGCGGACTTCTTCCTGATCCCCGGGTTCTTCAAGCTCGAGTTCAGGGAAGGCCAACTGTACGGGCACATCGTTGACATTCTGTGGCACGGATCGCCGACGATGATCCTGGCGATCGGCATGACGCTCGTGATCGCCACCGGAGGGGTCGACCTTTCGGTCGGCGCGATCATCGCCATCTCTTCCTCGGTGGCCTGCCTGATGATCAACCCCACGATCGTCGGGTTGAACCTGGCCGACCCCAGGGAGTTCATCAACAATCCTCAGTACAGCTGGGCGCCGCTGATCCTGGTGATCCTCGTTCCGCTGGCGATTGCCACGTTGTGCGGCCTCTGGAACGGCATGCTTGTGGCCTACGGCAACATCCAGCCGATGGTCGCCACCCTGATCCTCATGATCGCCGGCCGCGGCATCGCCCAGCTCATCACCAATGCGATGCAGATCATCGTCTTCAACGACACCTACGCCTACATCGGCAACGGCTTCATCCTGGTGCCGTTCGCCCTCTATGTCGCAGGCGCAGTATTGATCGCGTCGATGTTGCTGACACGCAGGACGGCCATCGGCCTCTACGTTCAGTCGGTCGGCATCAACGCGCGATCGAGCTTCTACAGCGGCCTCCACGAACGTCGCGTGAAGCTCTTCGCGTATGCCTTCTGCGGCTTCTGCGCCGGGGTCGCCGGACTGATCATTGCCTCCAACATCCGGACGTCGGACGCCAACAACATCGGCATGTACACCGAGTTGGACGCGATCCTGGCCGTCGTGATCGGCGGCACGGTGCTCGGGTCGGGCGGCCGGTTCTCTCTCGTCGGCAGCGCAATCGGGGCGCTCGTCCTGCAGACGACCGTGGTCTCGATGCTGTCGTTCGGCGTGCCGGCCAGCGCGATCATCGCCGTCAAGGCGCTCGTTGTCATTCTCGTGATCCTGCTCTATGCGGAGCAGACCCAGGCATTCGTTCGGGGGTTGAACAGGAGGCTTGCGCCTCAGGAGGCAGCGCAGTGACCGCGACACTCAGGCTCGCCCTTGAGCGAAACCGGAAGTTCGTGCCGCTGGCTTCGACCTTCGTATTGTTCATCGCCATCTACGTCGGTGGGTGGCTGGCCTTCGACGCGATGCGGCACGAGCAGGCCTTCTTCAACTTGTTCGACGCCGCCCCGTTCCTCATCGTCTGCGTGGTCGGCGAGGCGTTCGTGATCATCTCGGGCGGGATCGACCTGTCCGTAAGCGGGGTCCTCGCCCTGGGGACGGTGGTTTCCGTGTCGCTGATCAACGAAGGCTTCAATCCATGGGTGGCCTTCGCCATCGTCCTGTTCATTGGCGCCGTTTTCGGGATGGTGCAGGGCTTGTTCATCACCTACCTGAAGGTCCAGCCGTTCATCGCGACGCTGGCCGGGCTGTGGCTGGCTCGCGGCGTCTGCTACCTGATCAGTGACCA
>CAZFLI010000077.1:0-8113 GCA_964519845.1 uncultured Anaerolineaceae bacterium
CCGGGCCGGCCATGGTGGCCGGCGGCCTGATCAAGCCCCAGGCGGGATTGCCGGTCCTGTGGCTGGTGCGTGAGAGACGCTGGCGCAGCCTGGCCGGCGGCGCGGCCGCGGTCGCGGCAATCGTGCTGGCGACGCTGCCCCTCACCGGCATCGGCCCCTGGCAGGACTGGTGGGCCGGCCTGGGGTATCGGGCCGATTCGCAGGCGGCAGTGATCTCGCTCTACGGCAACTCGTTCGCGCAGGAGCTGCCCTCGGCGCTGTTCGGCTGCATCGCCGCGGCCCTGGTCCTGGCGGCTCTCGCCTTTCGGGGCCGACGCGCGCTGGCCGGCCTCGGCCTGGCCTCGGTCTTCGCTTCGCCCGCCCTATGGCCCCACGGCTTCGCCTTCGCCCTGCCCGCCGTCCTGCTGCTCGAGAGCGGCACAGCCGTGTGGCTGCTGCTGGGCGCCGGGGCCATGAACCCCAACTGGTGGCTGCTGTTCTACTTCGGCTGGCTGGCCGTTGCCGCGGAACCTCGCCCGCCGGACCGCGACCACCCGCTGGCCGGCCTGGATGGGCCGTGGCCGGCCGAGGTGTGAGCCGCCCGCCGGGCCGACCGTCACGTGGCGGCAGGGCGGGAGGTATGCTCCGCCCATGGCACAGCCCGCTTCCGATTCGAACGCACCGCTCGTCGTCATCACCGCGACGGACCCCGCCCAGACGGACGACCCGGCGCTGACCCTGCGCAAGCAGGAGCTCTACGCCGAAGCGATCGCCCGGAACGGCGGCCGATCGGCCACCCTCCACGTCAGCACGCCGGCGGCCGAGCGTGAGCGGCTGCTGGCCGCGATGGACGGCCTGCTGCTCTCCGGCGGGTCGGGCGACATAGACCCGGCCCTGTACGGCGAGACGCCGGCGGGTGCCCGCGACATGGACCGGGGCCGCGACGACATGGAGCTCGGGGCCTGGCAGGCGGCCGAACGGCGGTCCATTCCGGTGCTGGGCATTTGCCGCGGCCACCAGATCATCAACGTCTTCTGCGGCGGCAGCCTGATCCAGGACGTGCCAAGCCACGCCGGGACCGCGTACGGGCGGGGCACGGCCATGACTCACGACCTGGACATAGAGCCGGACAGCACTCTCGCCCGGGCCATCGCCGAGCGGGCCCCCGACGGCTTCACGGGCACGGAGGCCGGCGACACGCAGCTCCACCTGGAGGTCAACTCCTTCCATCACCAGGCCGTCGACGCGGCCCGGCTGGCGAGCAACCTGCGCGCGGTGGCCTGGGCCCACAGCGAAGCCGGGCGGCTGGTGGAGGGCTTCGAGATGGACGGCGAACGCTGGGTCGTGGGCGTGCAGTGCCACCCCGAGCGGCTCGAGTCCACGCCCCAGGAGATGGAGGGGCTGTGGGCCGATTTCATCCAGGCCGTCGAGGCGGCCCGCGCGGAGCGGGACGAGCAGGCCAACTAGAAGCGAGGAGGCGGTCGTGCTCCTGGATCTGCCCATAGAGCAGTTGATGGTCTACAAGCCCGAGCGGTCCGAGCCGGACGACTTCGACGCCTTCTGGGAGCGAACGCTGGCCGAGGCCCGATCGCATCCCCTGGAGGCCCGCTTCACGCCCTACGAGGCCGGGCTGGCCACGCTGGACGTCTTCGACGCCACCTTCAGCGGCTTCGGCGGACAGCCGATCAAGGGCTGGTTCCTGGCGCCCCGCGACGTGGCCGCCTCGCCGTACGCCCGCGACGGCCGGCTGCCCTGCGTGGTCGAGTTCATCGGCTACGGCGGTGGGCGAGGCCGCCCCATCGACTGGCTCACCTACCCAAGCGCGGGCTTCGCGACCCTTGTCATGGACACTCGCGGCCAGGGCAGCTACTGGCGCTCCGGCGACACGCCGGACGTGGAAGGAGATCCGGCGGCAACCACCGGCCAGCAGCCCGGCTTCATGACCCGGGGCATCCTCGACCCCGAAACCTACTACTACCGCCGCCTGATGACCGACGCCGCTCGGGCCGTTGAGGCGGCCCGGACCAACCCTCTGGTCGATCCGCAGCGAGTTGCCCTGACCGGCGGCAGCCAGGGTGGTGGGCTGACACTGGCGGCCACGGCCCTGGTCCCGGACGTGCTGCTGTCGCTGCCCGAGGTGCCGTTCATGTGCCACTGGCGCCGGGCCATGGAGATCACCAACAGCGACCCCTACCACGAGATCGTGCGTTTCGCCCGAATCCACCGCGACAAGGTGGACCTCATCTTCAGAACGCTCTCCTACTTCGACGGGCTCAACTTCGCCGCCCGGGCCAAATCGCCGGCGCTGTTTTCGGTCGGGCTGATGGACGACATAACGCCACCCTCGACTGTCTTCGCCGCCTACAACCACTACGCCGGGCCGAAGTCGATCGAGGTCTATCCCTACAACGGCCATGAAGGCGGCGAGACCATTCAGCGAGAAGCGATCCTGAAGCGCCTGGCCGAAGCGGCCCGGGTCTAGGCGGTGGCCGGGATCGAGGCGCCCGGCGAGCAGCCGGTCGGAGGCGCCCGAGGGGTCGAGGCCATTCGCGAGCGGCTCGCCCCTGCGGCCATCCTGGGGCTCATCCTGGCCGCGGCCGCGCTGCTCCGCTTCTGGGACCTGGCGGCCAATCCCGGCGGGCTCTACGGCGACGAAGCGGCCGAGGGCCTCGACGCCTGGCGGATGCTCCACCAGGCCGGCTTCCGCCCCGATTTCCTGGTCTGGTTCACCGACGACGGTGGGCGGGAGGCGCTGTTCGCCTACGTGGTCTCGGGGGCCTTCTGGGTGTTCGGCCCATCGGCCGCCGTGCTGCGGGGAGTGGCGGCCGCCTTCGGAGTGGCGGGAGTGGCCGCCGTCTGGTGGCTGACCCGGCGCTTCGGGGCGTGGACCGCGCTGTCTGCCGCGGCCTGGGCCGCGGGCTCGCTGTGGCTGATCTGCGTCAGCCGAGACGGCATGCGCAACGCCATCGTGCCGTTCTTCGGGGCGCTGGCGCTGGCCGCGCTTCTGCGATGGTCCGACCGGGCGGGCGCAGGACCAGGCGCGGGGCGGCGGGCAGCCCTGCTGGCCGGAGCGGTGACGGCGCTGGCGGCGCTCTATACGTACCAGCCGCTCAAGCTGCTGCCGGTGCTGGCGGCCCTCTGGCTGCTGTGGCTGCGCCGCTCGAACCAACCCGCCTACCATCGGCTCCGCCCGGGGATTCGGCCCTTCGGCGCCGCCTTCCTGGCCGTGGCCGCGCCGATGCTGGCGGTGGCGGTCACCAACCCCGCCAACTACTTCGGGCGGATGGCCGCGACCAGCCCCTTCAATCCGGCGGCCGAGGCCGACGCCGGGATTCTCGAGCACGCCCTGCGCACGATCGGCATGTTCGGCTTCACCGGCGACCCGAACGCGCGTCACGACATAGCCGGGCTGCCGCTGCTGTCCATCCCGTTGACGCTCATCGTCCTGGCCGGCCTGGTCCGCCTGTGGCGAATGCGTCGCGACCCGGCCGGCTCGCTGATCCTGCTGGCCCTGCCGGTGTTCCTCGTGCCGCCCCTTGTGGCCGTGGATGGCGGCTCGCCGCACTTCCTGCGAGCCCTGGGCCTGGCCGCGCCGCTGGGCGTGACGATCGGGCTGGGCGCCGCCGAGTTCGCCGACAGGGCGCGCGACTCGTCTCCCGCCGGCCGGCTGGGCCGCCCGCTGGCGACCGGCCTGGTGGCCGCGCTGCTGGCCGCGACGGCCACCTGGAGCGGCCTGGTCTACCTCTCGCGGCCGGTCGCCGACCGCTACCAGGCCTTCAGCTACCCGCTCACCGAGATGGCTTCCTACGCCGCCGACCACCCCGGCGCGGCCGCGATCCTGGACGAGCACTCCGGCTACGTCGTCGAGTTCTTGAACGCGGATGAAGGAACGGCCGTCTACAGGCCCGGCGCCACGGTGCCGAGCCCCACGGCCCATCCGGTCTTCCTGGCGCTCTCTACCGAAGACTTCCGCGCGGCTCTCGGCGATGCCGCGGTCGAGCGGGCGGTGCCGGTAGCCTGGGATCCGTGGGGGCAGCCGGTCGTCTGGGCCACCACGCCGTGAACGCGCCGCGGCCTGCCCGCCGGCGCCTCACCTACGGCCGCTCTCTGGCGGGCGTCGTGGCCGCCGGCGCGGTCCTGCGCCTGGCCCTGCTGGCCCGCCAGCCCCTGGGCTACGACGAGGATTTCACGGCCGCGGTCGTGACCCGTCCCCTGGGCGACATGCTCGCGGCGGTGAGCCGGGACAGCGGGCCGCCGCTCTTCTATGCCCTGGAGTGGTTCGTGGCCCACGTCTCGGCCGAAACATGGGCCCTCCGCCTGGTGCCGGCGCTGGCGGGGATTGCCCTGATCCCGTTGCTGGCGGCCCTGGCCCGCCGCGTGGCCGGCGACGCCGCCGGACTGTGGGCGGCCGCCCTGGCGGCGTTCCTGCCGGCGACGCTCCTGGTCTCGCTGAACGCCCGCATGTACTCGCTCGCCGGGACGCTGGTCGTGGCGGCGCTGCTGCTCGGCTGCCGCGCCCTCGAGACGCCCGGCTGGCGCCGGGGCGCCGGCCGCTGGCTCGCCTACTGGCTGGTTGCCTCGGCCGCGGTCTGGACCGACTACTTCGCCGTCGCGGCGCTGCTCGGCGTGCTGCTGGCCCTGACATGGCTCCGGCCGCCCATCCGGGGGCTGGTGGCCGCGACCGTAGCCACTGGAGCCGCCGTGGCCGGCCTGGCAGCGTGGTTCCTCGTCGCCGGGGAGCAGTTCGGGCATGCCGGCCGGGGTTTCTGGGTCCCGCCGATGAGCCCCGGCTCGATCGCCGGAACGCTGGCCCAGCTCTTCGCCGGCCCACCCATCGATCAGGGAGTGCCGGGCCGCGAGTTGCTCATAGCCCTCCAGGCGATCTCGATCGTGGCCGGTCTGGCCGCCCTCGTCGCCGCCGTGCTGTGGGCCCGAACCGCGGGCCGGCCGGCCATTCGCCGCGCCATGTTCATGCTGATCGCCTGCGCCGGGGTCTTGCTGCTGGCCGCCGCCAGCGTCTGGCAGCCGCTATTCGAGGCCCGCTACGCCGGGATCATGTGGCTCCCGCTCTTCGCCCTGGCCGGAGTCGGCCTGGCCGCCCTTCCCCGCCGCCTGGCCGCCCTGGCCCTGATCGCCGTCGCCGTACCGTCGCTGGCCCTGGGCGGCGCCGTCACCCACCCACAGACTGACGCCCTGACGGCCGAGATCGAGGCCGGCATCACCTCGAGTGATTTCGTTGCCGCGGACCCGAACCACTACCTGGCCCTGCTGGCCCGGGGGAGCCCGCTCCTGGCCTCGCGCCTCCACCTGGTGGCCGCAGAGAGCCCGCCCTGGTACTTCGGCACGGCCGCCTACCCTGAGGGCGCCGTGGTCCCGACTATTCCCGGCGATGTCGCCGGCAGCGGGGGCCGAGTCTTCTGGGTCGCCGACCCGGATGTGGATCCGCCGCCGCTGCCGCCGGGCTACGAGCAGGCGAAGCGGCACTGCGTCATCGGGGGCTGCCTGATCGTGTTCGCGCCGCCCGGCCGCTAGCACGGGCGGGGCCCTGCGCCGGTTGGGTCCCGGTAGACTTGGGATGCGTCCTCGTATCGCGGGAGGCTGAGGCTGTCGAATGTCGGGACACCGGCAGTGCGCGCAATGCGGAGCTTTCGTCCCCGACGACGATTCGTTCTGCGGCAAGTGCGGCGCTCCGCTGGCCCCAGCAGCGGCGCCGATTCCCAACCGATTCGACCCGTGGGCGCAGTCCGCCCCACCCCAGCCCTCTCCGCCCGCGCCCACGCCCGAGGCAGCCGGCACTCGCGCGGTCCTGGTCTCCGTGGTGGCCGCGCTGCTGATCGCAGTAGCGGCAGCCGCCCTCGTCTTCGTCGCGGCCGCGCCGGCCGACGAGCCACCGCTCGAGACCGGCCAGACGCAGCTCGCCCCAACGCCGCGCACCACCGACTGCACGGGCCTGCGCGCCCTCGACGCATCCGGCGCCCCGATCTCCGGCCTGGTGGCCATAGGCGAGCCGGTGACCATCATGAGCTGCACCGGCCCCTGGGCACGAGTGACGGTGACCGCGGTCGAGACGCACACCTCCTACTGGACGCCGTTGGGCGACATGGCGCCGATGCAGAGTAGCGACGTCTTCCTTCAGGCCAGGGTGGAGCAGCAGGCGCTGGCGAGCGGCGTCGGCTGCGCCGAGGTGGACTGGACGGTCGACGTCGCGGGGACGACCTACTGGTGGTACCCCCTCCTCTACCCGCCCACGCCGACGCTTGGGCCGTGCAGCGATCTCGCAGTCGGCCAGAAGGCTTCGGGGCTCGTCGTCTTCGCGGTGCCGGACGCGGGACAGGCCAGGCTCCAATACGGCCCGCTCGGCGCGCCGGGAACCCTGTTCGCGGTCCTGGCTCGCGACAGCTAGACCGGGCGGCTCGACGCCCGCACCGCCGCCGGGAAGTCGTCGGCCCAGCCTTCCGCCCAGCCCCACGATCGCCAGCGCTCGGGGATCTCCGGCACCGGCAGCTCTTCCGGCGCCACGCGGGGAGCGGCGGCCGTGGCCGCCTCCACCAGGGCCAGGAGGTCGCGCATGTAGGCGCCCATCTCGACCACGATGCTCCCCTGCCCCACCTCGCCGTGACCGGGGACCACGGTGGCGGCCCGCAGCTCGGCCAGCCGGCCCAGGACCGCGACCCAGGACCGCACGTCGCCGTCCCCGACCCACGGATGGGTTGCGTTCAGCACAACGTCTCCGGCGATGAGGATCCGCTCCTCCGGCAGGTGGACGACGGCATCGCTCGTGGTATGGGCCGCCGCCACGGCCACGACCTGGGCCGCGCGCCGCTCGCCGTGGATCGTGAGGCGATCCGAGAAGACGGCCTCGGGAGCGACGATGCGCAGCCGCCGCATCACCTTGATCTGAGAGGACAGCTCGCGGCGCTGCTTGGCGACTTCTGGATCGCTGGCCGCAGTGCCCGCCCGGCGGCTCGAGCCGCCGGGGCCCCCGAGCTCCGCCAGCCGGGCCTCCGCGGACGCGATTCGCTCCGGCAGGGCCGCCACCCGCTCCAGGATCTTCTCGCGCGTCCCTTCCGTCGCGGCAATCCGGGCGGCCTCGGCGAAGACCTCGTTGCCGCCGCAATGGTCGTTGTGGAAGTGGGTGTTCACGACCCAGGCCTCTTCCGCCCCGGTCAGCCGCCGTGCCGCCTCACGCAACTCGGCTCCCGCCCGGGCCGAGATGAACGTGTCGACGACCAGCGCCCGCCCGCCCAGGTCGACGATCGAGGCATTGCCGACGGCGTCCGTCCAGTCGGTCGCGATGGCGGCCCAGACACGATCGCCCGCCTCGACGAGCTTGAACAGGCCGGACGGCGATGCGGGAGCCGTTTTCGTCATCTGAGCGCCTCGCTTCGAGTTGCCGGACCGGCGCGGGGATGAGGGGCGCCGCAGCGCGATTATGAGACCCAGCGGGCCGGCGGTGCGACCGCCACGGCCGCAGCCCCGGCCGCAGCCACGCGGGACGCCGCTGCGCGGGACGCGACTGCGACCGGTTTGCGTCAGATTCGCCTGGTGGGAGCGCTAACTGCGAGCAGAGGCGCTCGCGCCCCGCTCAGGCCCGCGATTCGGGTGGATTCGTCCGCTGAATCAGCCGCTGGCGGCTAACTCGCCCCCTTCGCGGCGCCCGGCCCGCGCACGAATCGCGGACAACGCTCCTGGTAGGAGCATCTGCCACAAACGCGGAGCGGGCGGCGTCGGGCGGACCGCTTCGGGCGCCCGGCGCACGTGGTTCAGCCACAGGATTACCTTCGTCCCATTGTCTTGCGGCCGCCAGAACGGACACTTAGCAGCGCAATGCCGTTGTGGATTGGCAAGCAGCCGCACCTCACCAAGGCGGTTCCCGGCGCAAGCGGCGGGGGCCAGTCAGAGGCTGCCCCGCCCGCCGACGCAACCGCGGTCGAGGTGCCGGCCCCGGAGGCCGCGCCGGACGCGGTCGAGCAGGCGCCCCCTGCCGAACACGCGGCGGTCGAAGAGCCGGCTGCGGCCGAGGAACCGGCGGTAGCCGAGGAGCCGGCGGTAGCCGAAGAGCCCGTCGCGGCCGAGGAACCGGCGGTAGCCGAGGAGCCGGCGGTAGCCGAAGAGCCGGCTGCGGCCGAAGAGC
>CAZFLI010000077.1:8213-9346 GCA_964519845.1 uncultured Anaerolineaceae bacterium
ATCGGGGCCCGATACGGGGTGGAGGCGGACGACTATCTGGACCACGTGCGCCTGGCAGTCCACGCCTTGAACGACGAAGTGGCGACCACGGAGTCGGCCATCGCGGTCGTTCCTCCCGCACCTCCGCCGACCACGGTCATCGTGCCGGTACCGGCCCCGGCCCCGGCCCCGGCAGTCGAGGCCAGGCGGCCACGGCGCCACCGGCGCGGGATCGTGATCCTGGCCGGAGCCTTGCTGTCCTTCGCGGTCCTGGGGATGGGCACCATCGGTCTGTCGGCCATGACGCCCGGCCCCTCCCATACGCCCGATCCCTCGGCCAGCGTTCTCCCGATCGCCGTCGTCGGCGACGAAGCCTCGTCCTCGCCGACCGCCACGCCGACTCCCACCCCCACGCCCACTCCGACTCCCACTCCGACTCCCACTCCGACGAAGAAGCCGACGCCTCGACCGACGCCCAAGCCGACGCACGGACTTGCGCCGACGTGGTCTGTGACCTGGTCGGTTGGCAGCACCGGCCGTCAGGAGCCGGCGTTCAAGGTCTATACGCTGGCCGGCGCCACCTGCAGGATGGCGCGGATCAAATCGGGCACCAGCACGACGCGCTATTCGGACTACACGCTGCCCTGGGCGCCGGCGAACGCCTCCGGCCAGTTGACCATCCGCTGGACCTCCTACCTCTGGACCTCCGGCGCAACGTACGCCGTCTGGGCGGAGTGCAACCTGGGCGGAAAGACGGCCGCATCGGTTCACGTGAATCTGGTCGTGCCCACCTGATCCTGGTCGGCCCCGTAGCGTCGAGCCCCAATCCCGGCATCACCCGCGCCGAGTGTGCGCGCGCGCCGAAACGCGGTCGAGGAACGTGGGAGATCCGCGGCGGCCGGGCTCAGCCGGCCCGGCTCAGCAGCCCGTGGGCCCGATGGTGATGGGGTTCGACCAGCTGGTCACGCCATTGTGGATGACCTTGAGCTTGACCGTGCCGGCGCCCTCGCACCACATGGTGTACCCGTAGCTCGTGCCGGACTTCACGACGCCCGCTCCGTAGGCGCTGTTGTACCAGCTGGCCGAGGTGTAGACGATGCCAGCATTGTAGTTGTACCAGACGCAGTTGACGGCAGCCCCGTTAGCCACGGCAA
>CAZFLI010000078.1:0-9125 GCA_964519845.1 uncultured Anaerolineaceae bacterium
ACCGACCCTCGGGCAGTAGGGGGGCGGACCGGGCGGCTATCCGCAGGGCGCCTGCGCCCGTGCCTCCCAGAGGGCGAGAGCCAGCTTCGGCGTGCCGTCGTTCGAGCGAAGGGAGACGCTGGTGAAGGCCGGGTTGCCGAAGTCCGGGTTGAGGTCGTCGGGGAAGGACCACAGCTCCGCCCGAACGTCCAGTCCTCGGGTCAGCTCGGCCAAGCGCGTGACGAAGGCGGCCTGCTCGTCGGGGGTGCCGCCGTACTCGGAAGTCGGGGCGGTCGAAAGCGGCGCCGAAGGCCAGCCGATCTCGGTGAAGGCCAGCGGCACGGCGGTGTGAGCCGCGATTTCGGAGTAGTAGTCGTCCGGCAGGGCTACCGGCGAGGCGAAGTCGAGGAAGGGGTAGGTCGTGAACGCCGCCAGGTCCATGTGCCCCGCGAACCGTTCCAGCAGCGACCATTCGGGCCGGCGCGTGTCGCTGTCGCCCATCAGGTAGCCGCCGCCCCGGGTCATTTCGAGCTGGAAGACGGGGAAGACGAGGGTGGACGAGGAGGCGGCCTTGACGGCCTCGTAGATCTCGACATAGGCGGCGACGTAGCTGTCGAAACCGGCGGGGTCGCTCTCGTAGAGGCGGTTGACCTCGACGCCGAGGCCCAGGTAGGCGGGCTCGAACCTGCGGGCGACCTCGACGGCGGCTTGCTGCGCCTGCTCCTTCTGCGCGGGGTCAGTCCAGTCGATCGTGGAGGCAACGCCTCCGCCGGCGACGTCCCGCGTGAATCCCAGGGCCACGAACGGCGTGAAGCCGTAGGTGGGCGCCAGGCCGAAGGCGGTGGCGACGCTGCCCGGCACCTGGCCGGCCTTCTCGGCCGAATCGCTCCAGTTCGTGTAGACGCCGAGCAGCGGGCCGGTCTCGTGAAGGTTCTCGTACATGGCGGTCCAGTCCGCGGCCGAGGAGCTGGGGAAGTGGGGCGGAATCAGGCCGGCCACGCCGAGTTGCAGGGCGCACCCGTCGGGGGTGGGGGACGGTGCGGACGTCCCCTGGCTCGTCGGCGCCGCACCGGGAGAGCCCGCAGACGTTCCGCACGAGGCTGCGACGAGCACGGCGGCGACGGCGCTGAGAAGCCGCTTCATCTGTCAGCGAACCTCGATGTCTTGCTGGCTGCCCGTGATCGTGGGATCTGAGACGTCGGTGACCGAGAGCCATTGAGCGCCCGGCGTCCACAGCGTCGCCTGGAACATGAAGTAGTGCAACCCCTTGTCCTTGAAGGTGAAGGTGTACTCGGCCGGCAGGATCGCGGCCGGATCGGAGCTGGTGATTGTGACGGTGCCCCGGTAGCCGGTGGCCAGGTTTCCCTTCGCGTCGCGGGCAATGACGGTGATGCTGTGCGGCTTGCCTGCCTCGTAGGCGGTCACGATCTTGACTTCGAAGTAGGCGGCGGGGCCGGGCGCCAGCTGGGCGAGGGCCGAGAGGTCGAACCAGCTCCGGTCGTAGGGCGTATAGATCGGCCGCGGCTGGATCATCGGCAGGCCGGGCGCGAAGTCGAACAGGCACGAGGGGGCGGCGACCCGAGTCGCGGTCCGGCCCTGGATTGCGATGGAGGTGGCCGTGACCGACCAGTTGTCGAGCAGCGTTCCGTGCGTCCAGTCGAGCGTATCCACGCCCACGCAGATCGAAGCGCTCGAATCGAGGGTTGCCTCCAGCCGATCGGTCTCGGCCCGCCAGACGAGCGAGCACGTGGCAAGCACCGCAAGCAGCAGAGCTGCCTGGCTGAGCACGAGCCAGCTCCGAACGCGCGCGTCGCCGGGCTCGGATTCGGCGGGGGGAGCGGTCGGTGCCGGCGCGGGGCCATCCACCAGGGCGCCGAGCAGCCAGGCGTCGGCCACCGCCAGGACCATGAGGAAGGCCGTCGTGAACGGCACCACGAAGCGGTACGGCTGGCTTGCCGGCAGGGCATGCGGGTCGGCGGCCCAGGGGACCAGCACAGCGCCCGCGGCGGCCAGTGCCAGGAGGCCCGCGATCTCGGAGCGCGTGGCCCAGATCGCCGAACCTCGGCGGCGGAGCGCGCTCGCGCCGACGAGCAGCAGCGCTCCGGCCGCGCCGAGGACGAGCATCACCCGGATGTTGCCGGCAGTGGCCGCGCGGAGCGTTGTCAGCAGAGGCTCCTCGAGGTGGTCCGCGTCCAGCTCGGCGGACATCACCGTCCGAAGAGCCGCGAGGCCGGCCAGCGCCAGCAGGACCGCCGCCAGCCCGAGGTACTGCCGGCCGAATCTCGGCCTGGCGAACCGGCCGGTCGCGGCCAGGCAGGTCAGGCCGGCCAGCAGAACGACCGCCACAGGGTGACAGAACGCCACGATCGTGCCGAAGACCCCGACGACGAGCCAGCTCATGCGGCGGTAGCCGGCGAGCAAGGCCAGGAGAATGGGCCAGGCGAGCTGCGTCGCCGACATCGATTGATAGATGGATGCGACCTCGCCCGGCAAAGAGAACAGGCAGATGCCCAGGACGGGCCAGACGAACAGCCGCGGGTGACGCTCGCGAACGATCCACCAGCAGACCATGAGCGAGACGAGCGGCACCGCCATGTGAGCAGCGGAGAAGAGGAACGCCAGCAGCCGCGTGTCGTGTGTTGCCGAGCTGGCCGCGAGCATCGGCAGCTGGACCAGGTCGATGAGGCGGTTGTAGGGCGTGAAGGCGCGCTGCGCGTCGAGAGTCCGGAAGTAGTAGTAGGAGCCGTCGTAGGTGAGGGGCAGGCCGCAGACCGACGCGATGGCGTAGGCGGACGTCACGAGCCCGAAGAAGACCGGCGTGGCACGTGAAGAAGACCGCGAGGGCATGGCCTCGATTCTAGACTGCGCGGCGAGTGCCGCCCGGCTCGCCCAGCCGGACGGGCGAAACTCCACTCTTGACCCCCGCCGGCGAAACGCCATGATCGCGCCATGACCAAGCCGCTGAGTTTCGACCGTTTCTACTCAACCCCCCGCTTGTCGGGCCTCCGGCTCTCCCCGGACGGCAGACGCCTCGTCGTGGCCGTCACCCGGCCCGGCCCGGAATCCAACCAGCTCAAGACCGCCCTGTGGCAGGTGGACCCGGCCGAGAAGGCCGCCCCGCGCCGCCTGACCCGCTCGTCCGCCGGAGAATCGCAGGCCGCCTTCGCCCGCGACGGCTCGCTCCTCTTCACCTCTACCCGGCCGGACCCCGACGCCAAGGCGGACCCGGACGGCAAGATCCTGGCCCTCTGGTCGCTGCCGGCCGATGGCGGCGAGGCTCGCCTGCTCCTTGCGCCCGAAGGTGGGATCGACGGCCTGGCCGCCGCCCGCGCCGCCGCCGCCATGGCTTTCGGCATCCCGCTCCATCCCGGGGCGACGAGTCTCGAGGACGACGCGAAACGGACGAAGGCCCGCAGAGACGCCAAAGTCGAGGCGATCCTCTTCGAGGACTTCCCGATCCGCTTCTGGGACCACTGGCTCGGCCCGCAGCGGCAGCGCATCTTCGCCGGCTCCATGCCGGCCGGCGACGAGGCCAGACTCAAGCCCAGGGACCTGACCGGGGATGCCGGGCCGGCCTTCCCGGAACCCGACTTCGACATCTCGCCCGACGGCCGGACGGTTGCGACCGGCTGGGGCGACTGGTCGAAGCCGCCGGCCACACCGTACGACCTGGTGTTGCTGGACGTGGCCTCGAAGGCCCGCCGCAAGCTGACCACCGGAGACGCCTACTACTTCCACCCCCGCTTCTCGCCCGATGGGCGCTGGCTGGCGGCCGTTCGAACCACCTTCGGCACGCCCAAGCTGGCCGCCGAGGCAACGCTATGGCTGATCGACCTGGCGAGCGGCAAGGGCCGTGACCTCACTCCAAGTCTGGGCCTTTGGCCCGAGTCGCTGGCCTGGGCCCACGATTCGAGTGCCGTCTTCTTCACCGCCGATCGGCTCGGATCGGTGGCCGCCCTCCGCGCTGACCTGGCCGGGGGAGTGACCGTCCTGGTGGCGGAGGGCTCGCTCTCGGACCTGTGCCCCTCGCCGGACGGCAAGGTCGTGTATGCGCTGCGGGCGACCGTGTCCGCGCCGGCGCGGATCGTCCGCTTCGCCGCCCGGGGCGAGCACCAGACCGCGGTGGAGTTGCGCAAGAGCGTTGGCGGCAGTGCCATCGAAGGGCGCGGCCGGGTGGAGCGAGTGACCGCCCGCGCCGGCGACGGCCAGGAGATCGGCTCGTGGCTGGTTCTGCCGCCGGAGGCCTCGGCCAAGAGCCCCGCTCCGTTGGTGGTCTGGGTCCACGGCGGGCCTCTGGGTTCGTGGAACGGCTGGAGCTGGCGCTGGAACCCAAACCTCTTCGTGGAGCGCGGCTACGCGGTCCTGCTGCCGGACCCGGCCATCTCGCTGGGCTACGGCCAGCGCATGATCCAACGCGGCTGGGGCCGCTGGGGCGAGGCGCCCTACACGGACATCGTGGCCGCCGCCGAGGCGGTCCTGAAGCGCCCGGATCTGGACTCGCGGCGGATCGCTCTGATGGGCGGCAGCTTCGGCGGCTACATGGCCAACTGGGTTGCCGGCCAGACCACCCGCTTCAAGGCGATCGTCACCCACGCCTCAATATGGGACCTGCGGCCGTTTCACGGGACGACCGACTCGGGCGTTGACTGGGAGCACGAGATGGGCAACCCGTACACCCAGCCCGAGCTGTACGACCGCCAGTCGCCGGCCGCCAGCATCGGCAAGATCAAGACGCCGATGCTGGTCATCCACGGCGAGCGCGACTTCCGCGTGCCGCTGAGCGAAGGCCTGACCCTCTGGACGGACCTGATGCGCCACGGCGTGAAGGCCCGCTTCCTCTACTACCCGGACGAGAACCACTGGGTCCTGAAGCCGCGCAACGCCCAGCTCTGGTACGAGACCGTGCTGGCCTTCCTGGACGAGCATGTCCTGGGCAAGGAGTGGAAGCGGCCGGACCTGCTGTAGCGCCGCATTCCGGCGGCCGGAGCCGCGCGCGCCGCAACTTTCACATTCGCAAAGGTTGCGAAACCCATTCGATACCATGGAACGCCCGCAACGTTCCTCGGCAGCCGATTCCGTGTGAGAACATCACGCCGGCTACTGGAGTTCTCCTTCAGGGATGGGGTTCGGCATCTCGTCTCGGGCCGCAGGCTGATGGCGGCCGACCTTGGGGGAACCTCGCGAGGAGCTACGACATTTGACGATCGATAGGAGTCAAGAATGACCGCTCGCCAGGACGCGATTGAGGCAATCGCCAGCCGCAAAGTCGCCTCCACCCAGAACTACCTCGAGCACGCCGGCGAGGATATCTACGGCCAGTACGTGTTCGGCGAAGAGGCTCAGCGCGAGTACCTGGCCAAGCCGGTCTTCAAGAAGCTCCGCCGCACCATCGAGGGCCTGGAGCCGTTCGACCCGGCCATCGCCGACGCGGTCGCCCAGGGCGTCAAGCAGTGGGCGGTGGCTCACGGCGCAACTCACTACACGCACTGGTTCGTGCCGCTGACCGGCACCTCGGCCGAGAAGCACGACTCGTTCCTGCAGCCGATCGGCGACGCCAGCGTCCTGGCCGAGTTCTCCGGCAAGGGCCTCATCCAGGGCGAACCGGACGCGTCCTCGTTCCCGTCGGGCGGCATCCGCTCCACGTTCGAAGCTCGCGGCTACACCGCCTGGGACGTGACCAGCCCGATCTTCCTGCAGGTCGAGCCGAACGGCGTGACCCTGACCATCCCAACCGCCTTCGTCTCCTACACCGGGGAGGCCCTGGACCTCAAGATCCCGCTCCTGCGATCGCAGGAGGCCCTGGGCAAGCAGGCCCTGCGCATCCTCCACTGGTTCGGCTGCGAGACCGTCCAGCGAGTCTTCACCACCATCGGCCCCGAGCAGGAGTACTTCCTCGTCGATCGCCGCCTGGCCGAACTCCGGCCGGATGTGATCCTCACCGGGCGCACCCTCTTCGGCGCTCCGTCGCCCAAGGGCCAGGAGCTGGAAGACCAGTACTTCGGCACGATCCGCGAGCGAATGCTGGCCTTCATGATGGATCTGGACCGCGAACTCTGGCGGGTCGGCATTCCGGCCAAGACGCGCCACAACGAGGTCGCGCCTGCCCAGTTCGAAATCGCGCCCGTCTTCGAGGCCACGACCGTCGGCTCCGACCACAACATGGTCGTGATGAACCTGATGCGCCGGATCGCCGCCCGGCACGACCTGGCCGCCCTCCTGCACGAGAAGCCATTCCGCGGCGTCAACGGCTCGGGCAAGCACAACAACTGGTCGATGGCCACCAACGAGGGTGAGAACCTGCTCGATCCGGGCACCAACCCGCACGCGAACGCGCAGTTCCTGGCCTTCCTGGTGGCGGTCATCCGCGCCGTCAACGCTCACGCCGACATCCTGCGGGCGAGCATCGCGGATGCGGCCAACGACCACCGCCTGGGCGCCAACGAAGCCCCTCCGGCGATCATGTCGGTCTTCCTGGGCGAGCAGCTCGAGGACGTCATCGCTCAGCTGGAAGGCGGCTCGGCGGCTTCGTCCAAGATGGGCGGCAGCATGGAGCTGGGCGCTTCGTCGCTGCCCGTTCTGCCCAAGGACGCGACCGACCGAAACCGCACCTCGCCGTTCGCCTTCACCGGCAACAAGTTCGAGTTCCGGGCCGTCGGCTCCGGGGCCGCGATCTACTGGCCGCAGACGGTGCTCAACACCGCCGTGGCCGACTCGCTCTGCCAGCTTGCCGACGAGCTCGAGAAGCTCAAGCCCAACGACATGGCCGGCCTGTCCACGATCCTCTCGGCCATCGTCAAGGAGCACAAGCAGGTCCTCTTCGAGGGCAACAACTACGCCGAGGATTGGCACGCGGAAGCGGAAGCGCGCGGCCTGCCCAACAGGAAGAGCACCGTCGAGTCGCTGCCCGACCTCGAGGCGCCCAAGGCCAAGAAGCTGTTCTCCAAGTACGGCGTGCTCTCCGAGCGCGAGCTCGCGGCTCGAGTCGAGGTCAACTGGGAGCGCTACGTCAAGGTCCAGAACATCGAGGCCAACACGACGCTGGAGATCGCCCGGACGATGATCCTGCCGGCGGCCGCCCGCTACCTGGGCGAGCTCGGCGGGGCGTCGGCCTCGAAGGGCCTCGCCGGCCTCGCCGGCAAGGTGGCCGGGCTGGCCGACGAGCTGGTCACGGCCGCCGAGGCTCTCGAAAAGGCCCAGCACGGGGCCCACGAAGCCGGCTCGGTCCACGCCGAGGCCAAGGCGTTCTACGCCACGGTCATCCCGGCCCAGGAGAAGGTCCGCGAGATTGCCGACCAGCTGGAAGGGTTGGTCGCGGATGGGCTCTGGCCGCTGCCCAAGTACCGGGAGCTGCTGTTCCAGTACTGAGCCCCTCGCAGAAGCGAATCGAAGCCCCTCCGGCCTGTGGCCGGAGGGGCTTCTCTTTGGCGAGCGGCCGCAGCAGGCGGCGCCGGGCCGCTACACGGACTCGTGGGCCGCGGCCAGGGCCACCGCGAAATCGGCGATCAGGTCGGCCGCGTCCTCGAGACCGGCCGAGCAGCGCAGGAGGCCGGGGGCGATGCCTGCGGCGCGCAGATCCTCGTTACTGAGCTGGCGGTGAGTGGTGGACGGCGGGTGGGTGACGATCGTCCGCACCGAGCCCAGCGTCGCGGTGCGCTCGGCCAGGGTCATCGCGTCGATGAAGGCTCGGCCCGCCTCGCGGCCGCCGGCCAACTCGAATGACAGCATCCCCCCCGAGACGGCCATCTGTCGCGAGGCCACGGCGTGGCCCGGATCGCCGGGCAGGCCCGGATAGTGGACTCTGGCCACGCCCTCCTGGCGCCACAACCACTCCGCCAACGCCAGGGCCGTGGCCGAGTGGCGTTCCATCCGGATGGCCAGGGTGGGCAATCCCCGCAGGACGAGGAACGCCGCCAGGGGAGCCAGCGAGCCGCCTGCGTCGACCAGGATCGGCCGCAGGGCGTCCACTCGCTCCCTGGACCCTGCGGCCACGCCGGCCACCACGTCGCTGTGGCCCGACAGGTACTTGGTGGCCGAATGCACCACCAGGTCCGCGCCCAGCTCGATCGGCCGGCAGGCGTACGGCGAGGCGAAGGTGTTGTCGACCAGCAGGACTGCCTCGTGCCGATGCGCGATCTCGGCCAGGGCGGAGATGTCGGTGACGACGAGGGTGGGGTTCGAGACCGTCTCGACGTACAGCGCCGGCGCGCCGGTCCGTTCCAGGGCCTCCTCGACGGCCGACGCGTCGGTCGGGTCCACGAACTCGGTGGCGATGCCCAGCCCGGCCAGGACGCGGGTCAGCAGATCGCGGGTCGTCCCGTAGACGGCCTGAGTGGCCACGATCGTCTGGCCGGCCCGGACCACCGAGACGATCGCGGCGTGGATGGCAGCCATGCCGCTGGCGAAGGCCAGCCCGGCCTCCGCGCCCTCCAGCTCGGCCACGGCTGCGCCCAGCACGTCCGTGGTGGGATTGGCGATGCGGCTGTAGGCGTAGCCGGGGACGGCTCCCGTCAGGATGTCGGCCAGTTCGGCGCCGTCGGCCGCGGAGAAGGCCGCGGCCTGGTAGATGGGCGTGACCGAGGCGGCCTGATCCACCTGCGGGACGCGGGTTGAAGCCCTGACGGCACGGGTCGAGAAGCCAGCCATGGCGCGATGCTACATCGTCGGGCGGTCTACCCGGCGTCCGTGTCGCGCGAGCTGCCCCTGCGATCGGACCCGCCACGGTGCCCGTCCTCGACCCCGGTCCGCCGGCCAGCACCTCCGCCCGCAGCGCCGCTCTTGCTGCCGCCGCTCTTGCTGCCGCCGGCGCCCGCGCCCGCGCCCCGCGAGTCGCCCGCGCCCCGCGAGTCGCCCGTCAGCGGTCGGAATCCGGTCACCTCGACGGAGGGGAACCCTTCCACCGACTGGACCCCGAGCACGCCCAACGACACCGACGCGCCGCCCGGATCCGCGTAGCCCACGACCCTGTTCTTGCCCAGTCGCTTGGAGGAGTACATGGCCTCGTCAGCCGCAATCATCAGCTCGTCGGCCGTCTGCCCGTCGTCGGGGTAGCGCACCACCCCGATCGACATCGAGGTCGTGATCCTCTGGCCCTCCGCCTCGACCAGGAGGTCGCTCACCTCGCGGCGGATCTTCTCGGCCACCACGTA
>CAZFLI010000079.1:0-9011 GCA_964519845.1 uncultured Anaerolineaceae bacterium
TAGTTGGTGCTGATGCCGTTGGCGATGTGCTTGAGCAGCATCGTCTTGCCGGCCTTGGGCGGGCTGACGATGAGGGCGCGCTGGCCCTTGCCGATCGGGTTGACCAGGTTGATCAGGCGCTGCGAGAGGTTCTTGGAGTCCGTCTCGAGATTGACCAGCTCGTCGGGGTGGATCGGCGTCAGGTCTTCGAACTTGGGCCGGCGGCGAGCCGTCTCCGGATCCACACCGTTGACGCGATCGACCCGGATCATGCCCCAGTACTTCTCGCCCTCGCGCGGGGCGCGGACGGAGCCGCTGATGCGATCGCCGATCCGCAGGCCGAAGCGGCGGATCTGGCTGGAGCTGACGTAGACGTCGTCCGGCCCGGGCATCAGCCCGTGACGGCGCATGAAGCCGAAACCCTCGTCCACCACGTCCAGGATGCCGGTTGCGTAGGCGTGGCCGGCCAGCTCGCTCTGGCGCACCAGGATGCGGTCGACCAGCTCGTCCTTGCCGGTCGGGCCGGCCTCCATCTCCATTTCGCGCCCGACGGCCTCGAGCTCGGCGACATTCATGTCGCTCAGCTCGGCGATACCGAGATCGCGCGAGTCCCCGTCCTGGTACTCATCGAAATCGGCCTGGGGGGCGCGGCCGGACGGACGACGGCGGGGACGGCGGTTGCGGGAGTGATCTGAAACGTTGGCAGGCATAGGTGGCAGAACCTGTGTGGGGACGAGGATCTGTGTGGGGAAGATGCCGTGCCGCATCGCGCAAGAATGGTTGCGGCGATTCACGGTGGGGCGAACGGAGGATAGCGGCCCCGCTCGGGCACGTCAATCGGTAGAACGCCTCCGAATTCACGTTTCGGCCAGATTGCGGAGCTGGCGGTCGCCCCCGGCGCGCCGCTCGGGTGCGGTGCGCTCGCGCTCCCAGCCGCGATTTCCGTTGCGAGTGCCCCTAGAATGCATCCGGGACGAGGAGCGTGGCCGGTTCTATGTGACCACGCGGCCCAGAAGTGCGAGGGGATCATGATCGCGCGGGGGACGATTGTGCGGTTCGGCGTCCTGGCGGCCGTGTTGGTCGTGGGCGCTCTGGTATCAGGAACGCTGCTTTGGTGGCGCGCGGGCTCGGCGGCGACCGATGCGACGCCCAGCCCTTCAGGAGCAGGCCTGCCCGGCTCCTCGAATACGCCTTTGGTCGAAGCCGCGTCGCCGTCGCCGGGTTCCCCGGTCGAGCTGGCCATGCCTCCTGGACTGCTGCATGAGGTGCCCCTGCCGGCGGGCGCGGAACTGCGGTTCGGCAACCTCGCCGCCGACGGCGAATGGCTGGTTGCGAACCTCTTCTTCGAGGGCCAGCCGAACGGTCATCAGGACCAGCTCTACGCCCTCAACCTCAGCACCGGAGCGAGCAAGCGCCTGGCCGACCACCATGGGGACGCCAGCGTGGCCGGCTCGAGAGTCGCCTGGCTGGACACGACATGCGTGTGGCCAACCGAGTCTTCAGTAGGCGGCTCCAGCGCCGTCTGCAGCGCCTGGGAGATTCGGTTGACCGACCTGGCCGCTGGCTCCGACCGAATCGTGGCCTCTGGCGCCATCACCGAAGCCGTGAACACGCCGCTCGCCGTCCTGGGTGGAGGCGAGGACGTCCTGCCGCGGCTGGCCCTGTCGGCAGACACGCTGGCCTATTCGACCGGCGACCTGACACACGGCTTCGTGCTGCACCTGGTGACGCTGTCGTCGGGCGAGGAGCGGACCGTCCGGCCGTCGGCGATGATCGAGGAGATGCGCTGGGCCGGAAGCGATCTGGCCTGGATCGAGTGCACCGACCTGCGCACCGATGGTCTCGAGGCGGGCCATGGCCAGGCGCGCTACTACACCGGCACTCGTCTGATGCTCCTCCCGGCCGGTGCGACTGCGGCTCGCCAGGTGGCGACCGACCCCTTCTCGCTGGAGGCGGAGCCCGGTCGGCTCATGTGGGACGACAGCGACATGAGCGGCTACGGCAACGAGGTCTGGGTGGCCGGCAGGCCCGAATGGCAGCCCGCTCGCCCGCCAACGGGTGCGTCCGTCAGCAGCGCTGGGGTCTCCGCCGGCTGGATGGCATGGTTCGACTACAAACTAAGCAACCGCCGCATGATGGTCCTGAGGCCTCAAGACGCAGCGCCTCGCGCCATCGCTGACGGCATCGGCCTCTCCGGCGGCTGGATCTTCATCTCCAGGCCCGACGAGGGCACCCTGCGCCAGACGACTCTCGAGGCTGTCCGGATCGCCGACCTCACCTGAGTCGGAGGCCCGGCCCAGGCGGCCCGGCCCAGGCGGCCCCTGCTCGAGGCCCCGCAGGGTGACATTGCGCCCGCGGCGGCCCTACACAAGGTGAATATCGGCCCCTGTGCCCGCTTCAGGCTGCGGCTACCGTCGCAGCATCATTTCGTTGGTGCTGCCCCCGCACCCCCGAACGCGTTTGAGAGGCAGGCTAGACTCCGTGATCCCGACCGAGACCGACGAAGAAGTCGCCGCTATCGCCAAACGCTGGAAGGGCAAGCGCGGCACCTTGATCATGGCCCTCCACGGGCTGCAGGACCGCTACGGCTACGTCCCCCGCGAGGCGGCGATGAGCCTGGGCGAACAGATGGACGTGCCGCTGGCGCGCATCTACGAAGTCCTGACGTTCTACAACTACTTCCGCCTCGAGTCGCCCGGCGACAAGGTCGTTTCGGTCTGCATGGGCACCGCCTGCTACCTCAAGGGAGCCCCGGCGCTGCTCGAGCGGGCCTCGGAGCAACTCGGCATCAAGCCGGGCGAGACGACGGCCGACGGCCGGTACCACCTCCAGATGGTCCGCTGTGTCGGCTGCTGCGGCCTGGCCCCGGTAGTCACGGTCAACGAGGACCTGATGGCCAAGGTGACCGGCGAGACGCTCGAAGACCGCCTTCGGACGTCGAGCCCCACCGAAGACGGGAAGGCGTGACATGGCGCGATTGAGTCTGGCGGAGCTACAGGCGCGCGGACAGGCCCCGGCTCCCGCCCCGGATCGACCCGACGTCAAGGTCGGCATGAGCACCTGCGGCCTGGCCGCCGGCGCCGAGCCCGTCTTCCGCGCCCTGGCCGAGGAGGCCGCCGCCAGATCGCTGGAGTGGCGCCTGTCGCGCACCGGCTGCGCCGGTATGTGCAGCATGGAGCCACTGGTCGAAGTGGCCCTGCCCGGACAGGCCCCGGTCATGTTCGGCGAAGTGGACGTCGACTTCGCCCGGGCTCTGGTTGCGGCCGTCGCCGGCGGCGGACCGCTGCCGGTGGAGCACCGCGCGCCGAGCATCGCCGAGCTGGCCCGCTCCGCCGGAGAGGCCCCGGCCCCTGAGGGAGAGGCCCGCCAGTACCGCATCGTCATGCGCAACTGTGGCGTGATCGACCCGGAGGAGATCGACGAGTACATCGACCGCGGCGGCTACCAGGGGCTGGCCCGCGTCCTGGCCGGCCTGACGCCCGAGCAGGTCATCGAGGAGCTGAAGGTTTCGGGCCTGCGCGGCCGCGGCGGGGCCGGCTTCCCG
Source organism: uncultured Anaerolineaceae bacterium (assembly GCA_964519845.1). Classification (GTDB taxonomy): domain Bacteria; phylum Chloroflexota; class Limnocylindria; order Limnocylindrales; family CSP1-4; genus Fen-1039. The sequence goes on from CAZFLI010000079.1 coordinate 3,524, forward strand.
GCCTGGCTCAAGTGGCAGCTCACCCGCGAGCCGGTGGCCGACGAGCATTTCATCGTCTGCAACGGCGACGAGGGCGATCCGGGGGCCTACATGGACCGCAGCGTCCTGGAGGGCGACCCGCACGCCGTGCTGGAGGGGATGCTGATCGGCGGCTACGTCATCGGCGCGAAGTCCGGGTTCTTCTACATCCGGGCCGAGTACCCGCTGGCCATCCAGCGCATCGAGCGGGCTATTCGCCAGGCCAGGGCGGCCGGCCTCCTGGGCGAGAAGATCCTCGGCACGGACTTCAGTTTCAACGTTGAAGTGAGGTTGGGCGCGGGGGCCTTCGTCTGCGGCGAGGAGACGGCTCTCATCGCTTCGCTCGAGGGCAAGCGCGGCACCCCTACCCCTCGCCCTCCCTACCCCTCGGTCAAGGGTCTGTGGGGCTTCCCTACCATGATCAACAACGTCGAGACGCTGGCCAACGTGCCCCAGATCATGGCCCGCGGCGGCGAATGGTTCTCCCAGATCGGCCTGGGCCCGTCGAAGGGCACCAAGGTCTTCGCCGTCACCGGCAAGGTCAAGCAGGCCGGCCTGGTCGAGATCCCGATGGGCATGACTCTGCGCCAGGTCGTGGAGGGGATCTGCGGCGGGGCCGCGAGCGGCGGGCAGATCAAGGCCGTCCAGACCGGCGGCCCCTCAGGCGGGCTCATCCCCGGCGCCGAGCTGGACACGCCGATCACCTACGAGCACCTGCAGCGGCTCGGCTCCTACATGGGCTCGGGCGGCATGATCGTCATGGATGAGACCGACGATCTGGTCGAGCTGTCAAGGTTCTACCTGGGGTTCTGCGTCGACGAGTCGTGCGGCAAGTGCGCCCCGTGCCGGATCGGTGGAACGCAGATGCTGCGCTTGCTTGACAGGATCGCCGCCGGCAAGGGCACCGATCAGGACGTGGCCACGATCCGACGGCTGGCCCACGCCATGCAGAAAGCGTCGCTGTGCGGCCTGGGGCAGGGAGCGCCGAACCCGGTCCTGTCCGCCCTGCGCTACTTCGAACCCGAGTTCCGGGGCCGGCTGGCCTCGGCCGAGAACTGAGCCGAGTGACCGCCATGACGACCCCCACCATCGCCTCCCCCGCAACAGTCACTGCGACCATCAACGGACTGCCGGTCGAGGTCGCCGAGGGAACCTCGATCCTTGACGCGGCCCGTGCGGTCTCGGTCCACATTCCCACCTTGTGCAAACACCCCGACCTCGATGCCACCGCGGCCTGCGGCATCTGCATCGTCCGCGTAGCCGGCAGCTCCAAGATGCTGCGCGCCTGCTGCACGCCGGTCGAGACGGGCATGGACATCACCACCGAGAACCCGGAGATCATCCAGGTTCGCCGCTCGGTGATCGAGATGATCCTGTCCAGACACCCCAACGAGTGCCTGACCTGCGGGCGCAACCAGAACTGCGAGCTGCAGACCCTGGCCGCCGACTTCGGCCTGCGGGAGATCTGCCTGGACAGCGTGGTGCCGGACCTGCCGCTGGACGATTCCACGAAGGCCGTGGTCCTGGACCCGCGCAAGTGCATCAGCTGCGGCCGCTGCATCCAGGTCTGCCAGCAGATCCAGGACGTCTGGGCGCTCAGCTTCCTGCAGCGCGGCTTCGAGACGCGCATCGCCCCGGCCGGCGACATCATGCTGGCCGACTCGCCCTGCGTCCGCTGCGGCCAGTGCTCGGCCCATTGCCCCACCGGCGCCATCGTCGAGCATGACAACACCCAGGAGGTCTGGGATGCACTGCTCGACCCGGACACCTACTGCGTGGCCCAGCTCGCCCCGGCCGTCCGGGTGGCCATCGGCGAGGCTTTCGGATTCCCGGTCGGCACGAACCTGACCGGCAAGACCTATGCGGCACTGAGGCGGATGGGCTTCGACGGGGTCTTCGACACCAACTTCGGCGCCGACCTGACGATCATGGAGGAAGCCACCGAGTTCGTGAAGCGGTTCGCCGATCCGGCGGCGGTGCTACCGCTGATCACGACCTGCTGCCCCTCCTGGGTGGACTTCATGGAGAAGTTCCACGACGACATGATCGCCCACTTCTCGTCCTGCAAGTCGCCGCAGGCGATGGTCGGGGCGCTGGCCAAGACCTACTACGCCGAGAGACTGGGCCTGGACCCGGCGAAGGTGTTCGTTGTCTCGGTCATGCCGTGCACGGCCAAGAAGTTCGAGATCATCCGCGGCAAGGAGATGCACTCCTCCGGCTTCCAGGATGTCGACGTCTCGCTGACGACGCGCGAGCTGGCCCGCATGATCAAGCAGTCGGGTATCGACTTCCCCAAGGTCGCCGAGGAGCAGCCGGACCACCTGCTGGGCGCCTACACCGGCGCCGGCACGATCTTCGGCGCCACCGGCGGCGTGATGGAGGCCGCCCTGCGGACGTCCCACTTCCTGCTGACCGGTGAGAGCCCGACGCGGCTGGACTTCCAGAAGACGCGCGGCCTGGAGGGCGTCAAGGAGGGCACGGCCGTCATCGCCGGCCACGAGATCCGCTTCGCCGTTGCCCACGGCCTGGGCAACGTGGAGACGGTCCTGGAGCGCGTAAGAGCCGCGCGCGACGCAGGCACCGAGCCGCCCTACCACTTCATCGAGGTCATGGCCTGTCCGGGCGGCTGCGTCGGCGGGGGCGGTCAGCCCTACGGCGTCACGGACGAGCTGCGCGCCCTGCGCGGGGCCGGGCTGTACCAGGAGGACCAGGCCGGCCTGTGGCGCTGTGCCCACGAGAACCCCTACGTCAAGGCGCTCTACGCCGACTACCTGGGCGAGCCCGGCGGCCACAAGTCCGAGCAGTTGCTCCACACCAGCTACCGGCCGCGGCCTAGCTACAAGCGGTAGGGTCGACGCTCAGGCTGCCTCCAGCTCGCCCGGAACGGCGCGGCGGCGAGCCGACAGGCTGGCCCCGGCCGAGGCCACGGCCACGCAGGCGACGGCGGCAACGGCCGGCAGGCCCAGAACCTGGCCCAGGCCGATGAAGCCGACGAGAGCCGCCACGCCCGGCTCGAGGCTCATCAGCACGCCGAACGCCGCGGCCGGCAGGCGGCGCAGGGCGGCTATCTCGAGCGAGTATGGAATGACGCTGCTGAAGACGGCCACGACCAGCCCGGCCGCCAGGGCGGCCGGCGCCGCCAGAAGAGGGCGCGGGTCCGAGAAGAGGGTCGCCGCCGGCACTACCAGCAGCGCCGCCACCAGCATGGCCAGGCTCAGGCCGCGGCCGTCCGGCCAGTGGCGCGCCATGCGCCGCCCGACCAGGATGTACAGGGCCCAGCAGCCTCCGGCCAGCGCGGCCGCCAGCACCCCCGCCGCGTCGTCGGCCGTGGCGTGGCCCCCTGCCAGGACGTAGATCCCGGCCGCGGCCAACACCACCCACAACAGATCGAGCGGCCGCCGCGAGCCGAACACGGCCACCGCCAGGGGGCCCCAGAACTCGATCGTCACGGCCACGCCCAGGGGTATGCGGGACAGGGCGAGATAGAAGGACGTGTTCATGGCCGCGAGGATCACGCCCAGCGCCACGCCGTTCAACAGCGCGGCCCGCCCGACGCCGCGCAGCCGCGCCGGCACGACAACCAGAAGCAGGACCGCCCCTAGCGCGATCCGCATGGCCGCCACCGGCAGCGGCCCGTAGTCGAGGATCAGGGCCGTGGCCAGCCCCGCCCCGCACTGGACGGAGACGATCCCCGTCAGAACGAGGAGCTCGGGCGGGAGCGCGTCCGGGCGGGGATGGCGCATCGTGCTGCCCGCTCCGGCGCCCCGCCCGCCCCGGCGGTTGGGCCGCTAGCCCTGCTTGGCCGCGGCCGCGGCCCGGGCCGTCTCCCAGTCCTTCTTGAACTGGGCGATGCCCTTGTCCGTCAGCGGATGGCGAACCATCTGCTGGAGCACCTTGAACGGCAGGGTGGCGATGTGAGCGCCGGCCAGCGCCGACTGCGTGACGTGCAGCGGGTTCCGAATCGAGGCGGCCAGCACCTGGGCCTCCAGCTCGTGGATGGCGAACATCTCGGCCAGTTCGCGGATGACGATCATGCCGTCCTGGTTGATGTCGTCCAGGCGGCCGACGAACGGCGAGATCAGGGTCGCCCCGGCCTTGGCGGCGAGCAGCCCCTGGTTGGAACTGAAGATCAGGGTGCAGTTGGTCTTGATCCCCTCGGCCGCGAAGCGCGAGATGGCCTCCAGGCCGTTCTCGCTCATCGCCACCTTGATGACGATGTTCGGGGCGATCTTGGCGAAGTGGCGCCCTTCCTCGAGCATCCCCTCGACGTCATCGGCGATGACTTCGGCCGAGACGGGCCCTGACGTGATCTTGCAGATCTCGGCCAGGATGTCGTCGTAGGAGCCGCCAACCTTCGCGTACAGGCTGGGGTTGGTGGTCACTCCGTCGAGGATGCCCCAGCGGGCGGCGGTCCGGATCTCTTCGATCTCGGCGGTGTCGAGGAAAATCTTCATCTAGGGCAGCTCCTGGGCCCGCGCGCCGGCTGTCGGTCGCCAGACGGGCAGTTCGTGAGTTCGAATGCAGCCTGTTGATCGTATCAGTCGCCGCCGCCTCGTGCCCTCGCGGCGGGGCTGAGATCGCCGCCTCTCACCGGCCTGCCGGCCGACCTCAGCCGCGCTCGCACGAGGATTGCTCCTCCATCAAGAAGGACGAGCGAACCGCGCCAGAGGTTCGATCGATCGTGCAGGTGGACGGGCGGCCGGCGCGTCAGCCCTCGGCGGAGGCCGTTTCCACGAGCTCGCCGGCGGCCGGCGGCTGGGCCGCCGTGGCGCGCGGTTCCGGCTCGCGGCCCCGCGAGAGAGCGACCGCCGCGGCCATGAAGCCGGCGAACAGCGGGTGGGGGCGATCGGGGCGGCTGCGGAACTCGGGATGGAACTGGCTGGCCACGAACCAGGGGTGATCCTTGAGCTCGACGATCTCGACCAGGCGGCCGTCCGGCGACTGCCCCGACAGCACCATGCCGGCGGCCTCCAGCAACGGCCGGTAGCGGTTGTTGACCTCGAAGCGGTGGCGATGGCGCTCGTAGATGAGCTCCGCGTCGTAGACGCCGGCGGCCTTCGAGCCGGGCGTCAGGCGGGCCGGGTACAGCCCCAGCCGCATCGTGCCACCCTTCTCCTCCATCTCGCGCTGGTCGGGCATGAAGTCGATGACCGGGTGCTCGGTGAACATGTCGAACTCGGTCGAGTTGGCATCGTGCGTGCCCAGCACGTCCCGCGCGAACTCGATCACCGCGACCTGCAGGCCCAGACACAGACCCAGATAGGGCACGCCCTTCTCACGGGCGTAGCGGGCGGCCTGCACCTTACCCTCGATGCCGCGATGGCCGAAGCCGCCCGGCACGACTATCCCGCTCACACCGGCCAGCGCTCCCTCGACCGACTCGTCGGTCAGGAACTCCGAATCCACCCAACGGACCTTGACGTCCACCTCGTGAGCCCAGGCAGCGTGCTTGAGCGACTCGGTGACCGAG
>CAZFLI010000080.1:0-8948 GCA_964519845.1 uncultured Anaerolineaceae bacterium
ATCCCGATCTTCGCCGATCGCGGCGTTCACGGCGGGTTCCAGCTCGTGGAGGGCTACAGGACGAGGCTCACCGGGCTCACTCCCGAGGAAGCGGAGGCTCTGTTCCTATCCGGCTACCCCGGCCCGGCCGCTCAGCTGGGGCTCGGCACGGTTCTCGCGGCGGCCCAGCTCAAGGTCCTGGCGGCGCTACCACCGGAACTGCGGAGCCGGGCGACGCGGATCAGCCAACGATTCCACCTCGATGCCCCCGGCTGGTTCCAGGAGCCCGAGTCGGCCGCCTTCCTGCAGCCGATCGCCGAGGCTGTCTGGTCGGACAGACGGCTGCAGATGCGCTACAGGCGCGGGAGCGACGACGCAACCGTCGAGCGTGTCGTGGATCCGCTGGGCGTGGTCCTCAAAGGCGGCATCTGGTACATGGTCGCCCGGGCCGAGAATGGCAGCCGTACCTATCGAGTCTCACGCATCCAGGACCTTCAGGTCCTCGGCGAGAAGTTCGAGCGACCGGAGGACTTCGAACTGGCCGGCTACTGGGACGCCTCGGTGGCGGCCTACCAGGAGAGCATGCCCTCCTTCGAGGCCGTGCTGCGGCTGCGCAACGTGGAGGCCGAGCGCCTGGGCGGAGTGATCGGCCTGCCGGCCGCGCGGGCAGCACTCGAGGCGGCCGGCGACGCGGACGCGGACGGGCGGCGGACGGTCCCCATCAGACTGGAGGACCTCCGGAGCGCGGAGCCGGCGATCCTCAGTCTGGGCCCGGACGCCGAGGTGCTGGAGCCGCTCGAGTTGAGGGAGAGGCTGGCGGCCCTCGCGCGAGAGATGGCCCGGATCTACGACTGAGGCTCGTCTCCGCCGAGGATCGCCTCGAGGCGCTCGATCAGCGGAATCTGCGCCGCCTTGATGTGCCGCCGGGCCTCGTCCGGGCCGAACCACTCGACCTTGTCGATCTCCGGGTACGTCCGGATCTTGCCCGAGAACGGCGGCCATTCGAAGGAGAAGGTGTTGCTGCTGGCAGTGGCCGGGTCCAGGTCGCCCTCGGCCGCCCAGGCATGGACGACCTTGCCGCCTCGCTGAGTCACAGTCCCCAGGTCGATCAGCCGTCCGTCCGGCACCCGATGGCCGGTTTCCTCCTCGAACTCGCGGCGGGCGGTGGCCGCGAGATCGGTCTCCTCGGGGCCGGGTTCGCCCTTGGGGATCGACCAGCTGCCGAGGTCGTGGCGGCCGAAGAGCGGCCCGCCGGGATGGCCGAGCAAGACCTCGAGCGAATCGCCCGAGCGGCGGAAGAGAAGGATGCCGGCGCTTCTGCGGGTGCTCACGGCCGAAGAGTACGCGACCGGGCCGCCGCCGGCCGGGCCGCCCGCTTGCCCTATCGCTGGGGCGGGGGTTCGCGCCGCTCGCCCGACAACCGGCCCGCGTCCCTGAGGGCGCGGCGGAGCAGGAACTCGATCTGCGAGTTGAGGCTGCGCATGTCGTCGCCCGCCCAGCGCCGCAGAGCGCTGAGGGTCTCCGGGTCGAGGCGCAGCAGGAACGGGACGCGTTCCGCCATGTCAGCGCTCCGGAGTGGGGGAGCGGCCGAGAAGGCGGCCGGTGGTAACCGGCCGCCTCTCATGTCGCGGCCCCGTCAAGCCGCTCATTGCCTCAACCCTGGTACAGGGTGCCGGTGTTCACCACCGGTTGGGTCTCGTGCTCGCTGCACAACACCACGAGCAGGTTGCTCACCATGGCCGCCTTGCGCTCTTCGTCGAGCTTGACGATCCTCTTCACGCTCAACTGCTCGAGCGCCATCTCGACCATGCTCACGGCACCCTCGACGATACGAGTTCGGGCGGCGATCACGGCGTTGGCCTGCTGGCGGCGGAGCATGGCGTTGGCGATCTCCTGGGCGTAGGCCAGGTGGCTCAGGCGCGCGTCCATGATCTCGATGCCTGCCTTCGCCAGGCGGCTCTGGATCTCGACCTGGACCTTCTCGCCGATCTCGTGCGGGTTGCCCCGCAGCGAGATCTCGCCGTCGATGTGGGAGTCGTACGGGTAGGAGGTGACGACGGTCCGGATGGCAGCCTCGGTCTGGACCATGAGGAACTGCTCATAGTCGTCGACCTCGAATAGCGCCTCGGCCGTCTCGACCACCTTCCAGACGACGACGGCGGCAATCTCGATAGGGTTGCCATCGTGGTCGTTCACCTTCAGACGCGAGCTCTCGAAGTTGCGGATCTTGACCGAGATCTTCTTGCGCGGGTAGGCGAAGGGGTTGACCCACCAGAAGCCCTGGCCGCGAATAGTGCCCGAGTAGCGGCCGACGAGGACCAGAGCCCGTGCTTCGTTGGGGGCGACGGCGGTGAATCCGCCGTACAGGACCCAATGGAGCCCGTACACGATCACCATGACGGTGAAGAGCACCCACTGCTCCGTGATGAACTGGGGATCCAGCACTGCCAGTGCCAGGAGACCGCAGGTCATCACGATGGACGCAACGATCAGCGCAAACAGAGTCGGCCATCCCGGCAGCGCAAACGCCGGCTTCTCTCTGATCATCGAAACAGACTCCTTTCGGTTGGTGAGGCGAATGATATCAGCAAGATATCGGCGCGATAGCCCGAACGGCACACATCGGAGGGGCCGAATGTCCCGACCGGGATCAGCCGCAGCCTGCCTTTCGGCTGGGCGGGCACAATGAGGGCCTGCACGGCGGTTCGAACGACGGAGGACCTGGCACCATGGAAACCCGGCGGCTTGGCACGAGCGATCTGGAGATCACCACAGTCGGTCTTGGGGCCTGGGCGATCGGGGGAGGGGACTGGATCTTCGGCTGGGGGCCGCAGGACGACGCGGATTCGATCAAGGCCATCGTCCACGCCGTCGAATCGGGTGTGAACTGGATCGACACGGCCGGCGCCTACGGCCACGGCCACTCCGAGGAGGTAGTCGGGCAGGCCCTCAAGAAGATCCCCCCGGCCGACCGGCCGATGGTCTTCACCAAGGGAGGCCTGGTCTGGGATCCGGCCGACAAGCTGGGACCGGTCAAGCGGATCTCCCGACCGGACTCGCTGCGCCGCGACTGCGAGGCCTCTCTGAAGCGCCTCGGCGTGGAGCGCATCGACCTCTTCCAGATCCACTGGCCGGACGAGTCGGGTCTGCCGGTGGAGGAATCCTGGGCCGAGATGAGCCGCCTCATGAACGAAGGCAAGGTTCGGGCCATCGGCGTCAGCAACTACGACGTCCCGCTCCTCGAGCGCTGCGAGAAGATCCGCCACGTCGACTCGCTGCAACCGCAGTTCTCCGTTCTGGCCCGCGGTGCCGGCGCGGAGCTGATCCCCTGGGCTGCCGCCCACGGCGCGGGCGTCATCTGCTACAGCCCCATGGCCTCGGGCATCCTTACCGATTCGTTCTCGGCCGAGCGTGTCGCGAAGATGGCTTTCGAGGACTGGCGTCGCACCGCGGTCAACTTCATCGAGCCGGCCCTGGCGCGCAACATCGCCCTGCGCGACGCCCTGAAGCCGATTGCCAGGCGCCACAAGACCACCGTATCGGCTGTGGCCGTGGCCTGGGTCGTGGCCTGGCCGGGCGTCACGGGGGCGATCGTCGGCGCACGACGGCCGGGCCAGGTCGACGGCTGGCTGCCCGGCGGCTCGCTGCGTTTGACCGACGAGGACCAGGCCCAGATAGTGGCCGCGATCGAGGCGACCGGGGCGGGCGCCGGTCCGGTGCGGACCGCTCCCGGTATCTGAGACCGGCTACGACGCCAGCTTCACTCCGGCCTTGCGGCAATCGTCGGCGAAGGCCGCCTGGACCTCGCGGGTCGGCTGCTTGCAGGTGGGGAAGGCCGTCAGGCGGTCCAGGCCCAGGTCGATGCAGCGGCCGATGAAGTCGATGCGCTCCTGGCCGGGCTGCTCGACATCGTCGTCGGCGCAGTACAGCGACAGGCGCAGGGTGGCCGGGTCACGGCCGATCTCCTCGCAGCGCGAGCGGGCGATCGGGATCAGCTCGGCGGCCTTCTCGGTGCCGACGTAGACCAGGTTCAGTTCGTCGGCGAAGCGGGCCGCGAGGCGGAAGGTGACGTCCTTGCCGTTGCCCCCGACGACGATCGGCGGGCGCGGCTTCTGGATTCCCTTGGGTACGTTGACCGCGTCTCGAACGCTGGCGTACTTGCCCTCGAAGGTGGCGCGGCCGGGGGCCAGCATGCGGGTGATGATCTCGAGATGGTCGCGCAGGGCGCCGAGGCGGTCGGCGATGGGCGGGAAGCCGTAGCCGTAGGCCAGCCACTCGTCCTCTTTCCAGCCACCGCCGATCCCCAGCTCGAAACGGCCGCCGCTGGCCACGTCGAGCGTGGAAGCGAGCTTGGCCGTCAGGGCCGGGTTGCGAAAGCCGGTGCAGACGACCATGTGGCCCAGGCGGACGCGCGAAGTCACGCCGGCGATCGCGGCCAGCGTCGTGAACGACTCGAAGGTGATCTCGTCGAGCGGGTCGGGGACGGTGTGGAAGTGATCGAACACCCACTCGGACTCGAACCCGAGCTCCTCGGCGTCGCGGGCCAGCTCCAGTGTGCGGGCCCAGGCGGCGGCCGGATCCCAGCCGTTGTACTCGTACTTCCAGCCCTGGGGGATTAGCAGGCCTACTTGCATTGTGGCCTCCAGTGAGTGGATTGGGACGTTGTCAGCCGGGCACCGACGCCCGCAGGAAAGTGGCCGGGCCGTCGATGGCCTGGATAAGGTACTCGCCTGTGCCCGCCGCCACCAGAAGCGATTGGTGGCGATCGAGCCGGACAGACTCGCCGCCGGTCGAGACCTCGGCCTTGCCGCCGGCCATCGTTACCACGTGGAAGCTGCGGCCGTCGGTGGCCAGGGACAGGCGATTGGGTCCAGCCCGGCCCAGCTCCAGGAGGAAGTATGGGCACTCGACGGCAACGGTCAGGCCGCCCTCCGGCGGCGGCGCCGGCTGCCGCGGAGCCTGTGGCTCAAGCGGCGCGGCCACCTCGGCCGACTCTTCTATGTGGAGGCTCCGTCCGGCCGAAACAGCGCGCCCCCAATCGTAGGCCCGGTAGGTGATGTCGCTCTGCTGCTGGATCTCGTACAGCAGCAACCCGGGACCCAGGGCGTGGATCGTGCCGGCCGGGATCAACACCGCCTGCCCGGCCTCGAGCTCCACCTCCGCGGCAACGTCGCCGACTCTGCCCTCGCGAATGGCCGAGGCCAGCTCGGCCGCGTCGACGCCCGGCCTGACGCCGAGCAGGATACAGGCGGCCGGAGCCGCCTCCAGCACGAACCAGGCTTCGGTCTTGCCAGACTGGCCCGGGCCGGCCAACCGCCGCGCCTGCTCGTCGTTGGGATGGACCTGGATCGAGAGCCAGTCGGCGCAGTCGAGCAGCTTGATGAGCAGCGGCCATCGGTCGCTGTGGCGCGCCACCACGGTTGTGCCGGCCAGATCGGCGCCGTAGCGGGAAGTCAACTCCGCCAGGCTGGCGCCCGCCAGCGGCCCCGCGGCCACGACGCTGTCCTCGAAGGCGACCCAGGCTTCTCCCACCGGCGGACCGTCGTGGCGCAGGCGCCGGCCGCCCCAGATGCGCTCGGCGAACTGGGGCTCGAGGGCCAGCAGCCGCTGACCGGTCGTGGTGCCGGGTCGCGTCCTGGGGGTCAGCGGGCGATCCTCCGGTGTGGGTCAGCGCAGAGGTTACACCGCGCGACTCCCGGGACGCCCGAGACCGGCCGCGGCTGGAGCGTCAGCCGACCGGGCCCGGCTTCCCGAACAGGTAGCCCTGGCCCAGCCCGACGCCCAGCCGGATGAGCTCGGCTCGCTCGCCCTCAGTCTCGATGCCCTCGGCGATCAGCTCGCAGCCGGCGTTGCGGGCGAAGTGGGCCATGCCGGCCACCATGGCCTGGCGGGCCGCGTCGGTGTCGACGTTGCGGACCAGCGAGAGGTCCAGCTTAACGAAATGGGGTCGCAGCTCCAGGATGTGGCGCAGGCCGGCGTAGCCGGCGCCGGCGTCGTCAACGGCCAGGCGGGCCCGGCCGCGGATCAACTCCAGGGCGCCGACGAGCTTGTGGTAGTCGGCGATCTCGACATGCTCGGTGATCTCGAGGACGACTTCGCGGTCGGCGCGCTCCAGGGAGGCCACCAGCGGCACTACGGCCGAGGCCAGCGCCGGCGAGACATTGAGGCTTACCCAGGTGCCTTCGGGCAGCCAGGTCGCGGCTTCCAGCTGGTCGACCACGCAGGCCATTTCCAGCCGGACGCTCATGCCGGCCATGTGGGCCTCCATGAAGCGCTTGTCCGGGCGAGTGCCGTCGGCGAATCGGGTCAGAGCCTCGTAGCCCACGATCTCGCTGTTGCGCAGCACGACCACCGGCTGGAAGACGGGGCGGAAGGCGTGCTCGTCGATGACCTGCGCCAGCAGGGCTCGGACATCGGCCACCCGCCACTCTTCTTCGAGGGCCGGGCCCATCAGCGCGGAGGAGACGACGCCGAACTCCGTCAGCGTTGATAGGCGATCGTGCAGCCGCTCCGCGTCCTCCGTCCGGGTCGTACCCACTCCTACCACTCCCACCACGCGATCGTCCCAGCGCATCGCGGCGAATGCCTCGGCCACGGCCGACCCTTCGGGGGCGCCGTCGTCGTCGTGCACGTCGACCCATATCCCCTCTGCCGCCGCGGCCCGTATGTGCTCGGCCCGGCGCGACAGTATCGGCTGCCCGACGGTCTCGTCGGGCTGGCTGGCGCCGCGCATCGCCAGCGGGACGACGGCCCCGGACGGGCCGAAGGCGTACACGCAGGCCGAGTCGATCGATTCAAGCCTCATGGCCTCAACGCAGATGCTCCCGGCCGTGTCCTCGAGCGTGTCGGCTTGCTCCAGCCGCGCCAGCGACAGCATGGCCTGGGCTCGCTCCTGCAGCTCGGTGGCCAGGCGCCGCGAGGCCCATCTCTCGCTGGCGACCAACAGTCGCTGGCGGACGATTGTCAGCAGGATCACAACGGCCGTGCCTGCCGGGGCCGGGTCCAGGTTGCCTATCCGGCCGTGCGGCAAGGCCGACACGGTCACGCAGGCGAAAATGGCAGCCGCGGGCAGCCAATCCGCCAGCGAGCTGGCGACGGTCCGGTAGAGCTTGCCGCCGCCGGTGTCGTCGTTCCAGGTCACCCAGGCGTAGCTCACCACCAGGATGCCGCTGCCGAACGAGATGCTGGCCAGCGCGTCACGGTCCAGGCCTTGCAGCATCCGGTCGGCCCATAGGATCCAGGCGAAGCCCAGGATCAACACCGCCAGGAGCCCCGCCCAGATACCCCTCAGGGCCGGCGCGGCCCGCATCGAGAACGCGGCCACGGCTGCCATGCCGCTGCTGGCGAACAGGCCGGCGGCCATGATCGGGACGAGGTAGCCATCCGGGCCGGACGGCGCCCCGGTGCCGGTCCGCCACATCGTGACCAGGACCGTCGTGCCCGCCGCGAGCATGATCACGCCGTCAAGGCCGGCCGAGGCCGCGGATCGCCGATCCAGGCGCCGGTAGAAGGCGGGAGCCAGGACGGTCATGGATATGGCCCCCGCCACGGCGAACAGCACGTTGGCTATCAGCCAGGTGGTGCCTCGACCGAAGGTCGGCGTCAGATCGAGGGCGGCCATGCCCAACCCGGCCACGACCAGCGCCATGGTCAGGGGCCGGTAGACGAGAATCGAACCGTCCCCTCGGCGAACCATCAGCAGCATGGCCGCGACCCCTGGGGCGCAGGAAGTCAGGACGACCAGGCTCGAGCCCGGCCAGCCTTCACCGTGCGGCACCAGGGCGCCGACCGTGGCCAGAATCGCGGTGGCCAGGGCGCCTGCCGCCAGAACCAGGCCGGGGTGGTCCAGCCGCCCGCGCCGATCGGCCGCCGGGACGGCCCCTGCGCCGAGGTCGAGCTTCGTCTCGGGAGTCCTCGGGAAGAGGCCATGGCCGGCCAGCGCGACGTTTCTGCTCATCGGCCCGCCGCCTTCTCGGGCGCGCGTTGGAACGGCGCCGTCGGCTGGGCCTTCGGCGGCCTCGATTCTGTTGGCGGAGCCGCGCGGCCGGCACTACCGGCCCCGGCAGACGCGATCCCGCCGCGCGTCGGCCTGTCGATACTGACCCTCTATCGTCACATTCCCGCGTACGTCGCGGGCCGTGACTCCTCGGTCTGCAGCGGGCAACAACACCCGAAGGGGTCTGAGGTCTGGATTATCGCCCGGCCGGCCTATGGCCCGGCTGACCCGAACGGGGTACCGTCGGGCATCCAGAAGTAGCCGAATGTCTCATGCATCGGTGCGAGAAGGAGCCCGTCCGGCAGCGCCGGGAGGCCGGCCCAGCATGCGACAGGGCCCGGAGTTGACGCCCGGCCGGCCGCAGGCGAGGCTTGCGCAATGGACGACTTGCTGGAGCCGACGGCTCTCTCGATCGGGGAGCGGGCGCGCTACGCGGAGGCTATCGCCTTCGCCGAGGCGGCCCACCACGGCCAGCTCCGCAAGGGCACCGAGCAGCCCTACGCCGTCCACCCGCTGGAGGTTGGAGCGCTGCTGGCGCGCCACTACCCCGACCGCCCGGCCCTGGTCACGGCCGGTTTCCTCCACGACACGATCGAGGACACCGACGTCCGCCGCGAGGATTTGGCGGAGCGGTTCGGGGAGGATGTGGCGCGGATGGTAATGGGCGTGACCAGGCGCTGGTACAAGGCTCCGTGGGCGTTGGACACGCGCGACGCGGACGTGGTCCGCCTCAAGGCAGCCGATTGCGTGAGCAACATCCGCGCCACCGTGGTCGACCTGCGGGCTCACGGCCCGGCGGTCTGGCGCCGCTTCAAGGGCGGCGAGAAGGTGAAGCGGGACTACTACCGCAAGCTGACGGGAGTCATCGGCGGAGCCATCCCGGGCGAGCCACTGGCCCTGCGCCTGGTTGAGCTCAACAGCCTGCTCGAGGCCGAACGCCCGGCCGCGCGCCGCTGACGATCTCGGGCTGCGG
>CAZFLI010000081.1:0-8946 GCA_964519845.1 uncultured Anaerolineaceae bacterium
ACGGCCAGGCCCTGCGCGACAAGCTGGCCCGCATCCTGCCCGAGAAGAACGCCACCCTCCAGCGCCAGCACCACATGGAAGGTTTCGACCTGGAAGACCTGGTAGTGGTGGGGGTCGAATGGGGGCGCCGCCTGAAGCCTCATCTGGCCGACACGACCCAGCTGGTGCAGGAGCGCCTGGCCAAGGGTGAGCACCTGCTGTTCGAGGGCGCGCAGGGGGCGCTGCTGGACCTCGACCACGGCAGTTACCCGTTCGTCACCTCGTCCAACCCGATAGCCGGCGGGGCCTGCACCGGCGGGGGCATCGGGCCGCTGCAGGTGGACGAGATCATCGGCGTGATGAAGGCCTACGCCACCCGCGTCGGGGCGGGCCCGTTCCCCACGGAGCTGACCGACGAGGTCGGCGAGGGGATCACTGAGCGTGGCCGCGAGTTCGGCACCACCACCGGCAGGCGGCGGCGGGTCGGCTGGTTCGACGCCGTGCCGCTGCGCTATGCGGCCGCGGTCAACAGCGTCAGCTCGATCATGCTGAACAAGATCGACATTCTCTCCGGCCTGGACGAGGTGCTGATCTGCATGGCCTATGAGGTCGACGGCAAGCGAGTCGACTGGTGGCCTTCGGACGCCGACGTGCTGGAGCGGGCGAAGCCGGTCTACGAGCGCTTCCCCGGCTGGCCCGAGCCGCTGCACGACTGCCGCTCGATGAACGACCTGCCGGAGAATGCCCGGCGCTACCTGGACGCCGTGGAGCGGCTGTCCGGCACGCCGATCTGCCTGGTCTCGGTGGGCCCGGAGCGCCACCAGACGATTGTCCGCATGGAGCGGCCGAAGCGGCCGAAGGCCAACGGCGGGCCGAAGGCGAAGGGGGCGAAGAAGGCGCCATGAGCCGCAGGGCCAGATCCAAGCCGCCGGCCGTCGGTCCCGCCAGGGTGCTCGTCCTGGGGTCGGGCGGACGCGAACACGCCCTGGCCTGGAGCCTGGCTCGCGAAGCGGACGTGGAGTCGGTGGTCGTGGCTCCGGGCAGCGACGCCATCGACGCGGAGCGCAAGGTGCGCTGCGTGCCGGAGGTCTCGGCCTTGGACCCGGCCGCGGTTCTGGCCCTGGCCCGGGCCGAGAAAGTGGACCTGGTCGTGGTGGGGCCGGAGGCCCCGCTGGCGGCCGGCGTCGCGGATCCGCTGCTTGCCGCCGGGGTGCCGTGCTTCGGGCCGGTGCAGGCCGCCGCCCGGATCGAATCGAGCAAATCCTTCTGCCGCGACGTTGCCGCGGCAGCCAAGGTTCGCACGGCGCGGGGCGGCTCGTTCGCCTCGATCGAGCCGGCGCTGGCCTTCGCCCGCGAGCTGGCCGGCGCCCGTGGGTCGCGGGGAGTGGTCGTGAAGGCGGACGGCCTGGCGGCCGGCAAGGGCGTGACGGTATGCGACGACCTGGCCGGCGCCGAGGAGGCGCTGCGGGCGCTGTTCGCCGATCTGCCGGGTGGGGGTGGGGTAGGAGCGGAGGCCCAGCCGGTCGTCGTGCTGGAGGAGCTGCTCGTCGGCCATGAAGCCAGCCTGATCGCCATCTCCGACGGCCATACCGCACTGGCGCTGCCGGCAGCCCGGGACCACAAACGGCTGCTGGACGACGACGACGGTCCGAACACCGGCGGCATGGGCGCCTACTCGCCGGTGCCGGACATGCCGGAGAGCCTGAGCGCCACGCTGCTGGAGACGATCCACCTGCCGGTGCTGGCCGAGCTGGCCCGGCGCGGCATCCCGTTCCGCGGCGCCCTGTACGCCGGGTTGATGCTGACGCCGGAGGGGCCGGTGCTGCTCGAGTTCAACGCCCGCTTCGGCGATCCCGAGGCGCAGGCCATCCTGCCGCGGCTGTCCGTGCCGCTGGGGCCGCTCCTGCTGGCCGCGGCCAGGGGCAACCTGACCGCCGCCGCCTCGGAGCTGCGGCTGCACGGCACGGTCCTGCCCACGACCGGCGACGCGGCCGTGGCGATCGTCCTGGCCGCGGCCGGCTACCCGGAGGCGCCGCGCAAGGGCGACGTCATCGACGGGCTGGACGAAGCCTCCCGGGCCGGGGCCACGATCTTCCACGCCGGAACGGTCCGCGGCGACGACGGCCGCTACCGCACCAACGGCGGCCGGGTCATGGCCGTGGTGGGGCTGGGCAGCAGCCTGGCCTCCGCCCGGGCCGGAGCCGAGCGGGCCGCCGACGAGATTGCCTGGGACGGCATGCAGCGCCGTCGCGACATCGCCGCCCGGCTGCCGGCCGCGGCCGGCCCCTCGTCGCCGTCGCCGATCCGGGCAGACTGGGCCACTCCGGAGGGCCGCTCATGATCCCGCGCTATACGCTCCCGGAGATGGGCGCCGTCTGGACGGACCAGGCCCGCTTCGAGCAGATGCTCCGCGTCGAGATCGCCGTGGCTCGGGCACAGGTCAGCCGGGGCATGGTCCCGGCGGGGGCTCTCGCGGCCATGGAGAGCCGGGCCCGCATAGACGTCGGTCGCATCGCCGAGATCGAGAAGACGACAGACCACGACGTCATCGCCTTCGTCAGCCAGGTGGCCGAGGCCGTGGGCGAGGAAGGCCGATTCCTGCACCTGGGCCTCACCAGCAGCGATGTCGTCGACACGGGACTGGCCCTGCAGCTCCAGGCCGCCGGGCGGCGGCTGCTCGAGGATGCCGACGCGCTCATCGCGGCGCTGGTGGCGCGGGCTCGCTCCGAGGCCGGCACGGTCATGATGGGCCGAACCCATTCGGTCCACGCCGAGCCCACCACCATGGGCATGAAGATCGCCGGCTGGGCGTTCGAGATCGCCCGCGATCGGGCTCGCCTGGCGGCTGCCGTCGACGACGCCTCGACCGGCAAGATCTCCGGGCCCGTCGGCACCTACAGCCACCTCGACCCGGACCTGGAGGACGAGGTCCTGGGCGCCCTGGGCCTGCACCGCGATCCCATCTCAACCCAGATCGTGCAGCGCGATCGCCACGCCGCCCTGCTGGCCGCGATCGCCATCACGGGCGGCAGCCTGGAGCGCATCGCGACGGAGGTCCGCAATCTCCAGCACACCGAGATCGGGGAATTGATGGAGCCGTTCAAGAGCGGCCAGAAGGGCTCCAGCGCCATGCCCCACAAGCGCAACCCCATCCTGTGCGAGCGGATCGCCGGGCTGGCCCGCCTGCTGCGCGGCTACGCCGGGGCGGCCATGGAGAACCAGCCCCTCTGGCACGAGCGCGACATCAGCCATTCCGGCGCCGAGCGGGTGCTGCTGCCCGACTCGACCATCCTGCTGGACTACATGCTGGTCAAGACCCGCGGCCTGGTGGAGCGGCTGGTCGTTCGGCCGGAACGGATGCGCGAGAACATCGAGCGAGGGCTCGGCCTGCACTGCAGCAGCCGCGTCCTGCTGGCCCTCGTAGACCAGGCCGGGATGAGCCGCGAGGATGCCTACGCCGTCGTGCAGCGCAACTCCATGAGGGCCGCCGACGAGCGCCTTCAGCTGCACGATACGCTGGCCGAGGACCCGGATGTCGCCGGGCGCCTATCGGACGAAGCACTGGCGGCCTGCTTCGACGAGAGCCACTTCCTGCGAAACGTCGGGGTCGCCCTGGCCCGACTGGACGCTCTTCTTCCGCCCGCCACAAAGGAGGCCGCCGATGCCCGCTGAGCCGACCGGATTTGTGCGCTCGGGCAAGGTGCGCGACCTGTTCGAGATCGACCACAGCCTGCTGCTGGTGGCCAGCGATCGGCTGTCCGCCTTCGATGTCGTGCTGCCGACGCCGATCCCGGACAAGGGCCGGGTCCTGACCGGGCTGTCGCGCTTCTGGTTCGCCGAGACGAACGACCTGATCCACAACCACCTGATGAGCACCAACACGGATTCGCTGCCCTGGAAGTTCACGGACGAAGCCGGAAAGAAGGAGCTGCGCGGCCGGATGATGATCTGCCGCAAGGCGAATGTGCTGCCGGTGGAGATCATCGTCCGCGGCTATGTGGCCGGCTCGGGCTGGAAGGAGTACCAGAGGACGGGTTCGATCTGCGGCATCAAGCTGCCGGCCGGTCTGCGCGAGTCGGACAGACTGCGCCAGCCGATCTTCACGCCCTCAACCAAGGCCGAGCAGGGCCACGACCAGAACATCGGCTTCGACGAGATGGTCAAGCTGGTGGGCGGCGAGACGGCCGAGCGGGTCCGAGAGGTCGCCCTTGACCTCTACCACCGCGGCTCATCGCTGACCAGGACCGCCGGCATCCTGCTGGCCGACACCAAGTTCGAGATGGGGACCTCGGTCGACACCGGCGAGCTGATGTTGATCGACGAGGTCATGACGCCCGATTCCAGCCGCTTCTGGGACGCCGCCGAGTATGAGCCCGGCCGTCCTCAGGACAGCTACGACAAGCAGCCGGTCCGGGACTGGCTGGAGACCCTCGATTGGGACAAGACCTACCCCGGGCCCGAGCTGCCGCCCGAGATCGTCGCCGACACTCGCCGGCGCTACGTCACCGCCTTCGAGCGGATCACCGGGGCCAGCTTCGAACGCTACCTGCAGGAGGATGTGATCGCCCGATGAGCGACTTCCGGTACGCCGTCAACGTCCTGCCCAAGCCGGGCATCCTGGATCCGCAGGGCCGGGCCGTCGAGCAGAGCCTGCCCCACCTGGCCGTGACCAACGTCTCGCAAGTGCGCGTCGGACGCCGCGTGGAACTGACCGTGGCCGCCGACGTGGAGCCCGAGGCCCGGGCCGTCGTCGACGGCCTCGCCAAAGAGCTGCTCTCCAACCCGCTCATCGAGTCGTACGCCATCGAGTTGCTGGAAGGGACGTCGTCGACCAGGTCCGGGGCCAAGGTGAAGGCCAAGTGAGGATCGGCGTCGTCATCTTTCCCGGCTCCAACTCGGACGTGGACTCGCTCAACGGCCTGGCCGTGGCCGGCGTGGAGCCGGTTCGGCTGTGGCACGAATCGCCGGACCTGCAGGGCGTCTCGGCCGTGATCTTGCCCGGTGGCTTCGCCTACGGCGACTACCTGCGGGCCGGGGTCATCGCCCGCTTCAGCCCGGTCATGCGCGGCGTGTCGGAGTTCGCTGCGAAGGGCGGCTACGTCCTGGGCATCTGCAACGGCTTCCAGGTCCTGGCCGAGGCCGGGCTGGTTCCGGGGGCCCTGCTGCGCAACCGCTCGCTGCGTTTCGCCGGCAGGCTGATCCGGATCAAGCCCCAGCGGCTCGACTCGCCGTTCACGCGGGCCGCCACGGGCCAGCCGCTGCGCATCCCGGTGGCCCATGGGGAGGGCTGCTACTACGCGGACGAGGCCACCCTGGACGAGCTGGAGCGCGACGGCCGGGTGCTGTTCCGCTACGTTCACGAAGACGGCTCCCCGGCCTCCGATCCCGACGATCCGGCCAATCCCAACGGCTCGCTGCGCGGCATAGCCGGTGTCTGCAACGCCTCCGGCAACGTGGCCGGGCTGATGCCGCATCCGGAGCGGATGTGCGAGCCGGTCCTGGGCCGCGACGACGGGCTGCAGGTGATCCGATCGCTCGTCGAGAGCGCCGCTGCCTGGGAGGCGGCCCGATGAGCGACGAGATGGTCGGCCTGCCGATCGAACCCGCCGAGCCGGTGCCGGCCGAGCTCGCCGCCCCCGCGCCCCTGCACCGCCAGCTGGGTCTGACGGACGATGAGTTCGAGGCCGTCCGCGGCAAGCTCGGGCGCGACCCCAACCACACCGAGCTGGCCATGTTCAGCGTGATGTGGAGCGAGCACTGCTCGTACAAGAGTTCCAAGCCGCTTCTCAAGACCCTGCCCACCCGAGGCCAGGGGATCATGGCCGGCCCCGGCGACAACGCCGGCGTGGTCCGCATCGGCGACGGCCTGGCCGTGGCCTTCAAGGTGGAGAGCCACAACCACCCCTCGGCGGTGGAGCCGTACCAGGGCGCCGCCACCGGCGTCGGCGGCATCCTGCGCGACATCTTCACCATGGGCGCCCGGCCGATCGCCGTCCTGGACGCTCTCCGCTTCGGCAATCCATCAGATCCTCGCACCCGCCACCTCGTCGACGGCGTAGTCCGCGGCGTCGGCGGCTACGGCAACTGCGTCGGCGTGCCCACCGTGGGCGGCGAGCTCGTCTTCGACCCGTCCTACCAGGGCAACCCGCTGGTCAACGTCATGGCCATCGGTCTGCTCGAGGAGCGGATGCTGATCCTGGCCGAGGCGCCGGGACCGGGTAACTACTTCGTCCTGTTCGGCTCCACGACCGGCCGCGACGGCATCGGCGGGGCCAGCGTGCTGGCCAGCGCCACGTTCGCCGACGACGACCCGAACAAGCGGCCCACCGTCCAGGTCGGCGATCCCTTCGCCGAGAAGCTGTTGATCGAGGCCAGCCTGGAGCTGATCGACCGCCGGTTGGTCGAGGGCATCCAGGACCTCGGCGCGGCCGGGATCGTCTGCGCCACCTCCGAATCGGCCGACAAGGCCGGCACCGGCATCCTGCTGGATCTGGACGCAGTGCCGCGGCGCGAGCCCGGCATGGAGCCCTGGGAGGTCATGATCTCCGAATCCCAGGAGCGCATGGCGGCCACCTGCCGGCCGGAGAACTACCCGGCCGTGCGCGAGGTCTGCGAGCGCTGGGGCATCCCGATCGCCCTGGTGGGTCGCGTCACTGCCGACGGCGACATCCACGTCGTCGAGGGCGGCATCGGGCCGGACGGCAAGCCGAACCCGGGTTTTCGGACGGTGGCCCGCGTGCCGGCGAAGGCTCTGACCAGCGAGGCGATCGTCCACTACCGGCAGGCCGCTCCGCCCGCCCGGCGCCGTCAGGCGCCGGCCCCGGGCATTCCGCTGACCGCCCAGGACGGGCTGCCGGAGCGAGGCATGGACCCGGCCGCGGTGCTGGTGGCGTTGCTGGGCAGCGCCAACCTGTCCAGCCGGCGCTGGGTCTACGAGCAGTACGACTCGTCGGTCCAGAGCAACACCGCCGAGTGGCCCGGCCACGGGGCGGCCGTGCTGCGAGTGAAGGGCACCGCCAAGGCTCTGGTCGCAACCACGGACGGAAACCAGTCGGTCAGTGCAGTGGATCCGTACCTGGGAGCGCAGCTCTCGGTCGCCGAGGCCACGCGCAACGTCAGCATCACCGGCGCCAGGCCGCTCGGCATCACCAACTGCCTCAACTACGGCAACCCGGAGCGGCCCGAGGCCTTCTGGCAGCTCCAGGAAGCGGTGCGCGGCATGGGCGACGCCTGCTTGTCGCTGGGCGTGCCCGTCACCGGCGGCAACGTCTCGCTCTACAACGAGTACCCCGGCGGGGCCATCTCGCCCACGCCGTTGATCGGCGTGGTGGGCCTGCTCGAAGACATCGCGCTGCTCGTCCGGCCACCCTTCGAGGCCGAGGGCGACGCGGTCGTGCTGGTCGGCGATAGCGCGCCCGGCCTGGCCGGTTCGGCCTACGCGGCCATGGCCGGCCTGGCCTCGGAGGACTCGCCGCCCGACCTTGACCTGGAGGCCGAAGGGGCTCTGCAGTCGTTCATCCGCGAGGCCATCGGCCGGGGCCTTGTCGCCTCGGCCCAGGACGTCTCCGGGGGCGGCCTCGCGGTCGCCATCGCGGAATGCGCCATGTGGGGCGGCCTGGGCGCGCACCTGCGGCTCGGCATCTCCGGCTCGCCGGCCATCGAGCTGTTCGGGGAGAGCCCGTCGCGACTGGTTCTCTCCTGCCGCCCCCGTCATGCCGGCGCGGTGGAGCTGCTGGCTCGCCAGTTTGGGCTGCCGACGCGGGTTCTGGGCACGACCGGGGGCGACCGGCTGCGCATCGAGTTGACCGGTCAGGGCGCGACCGGGGCGGCCGAGGAGCGCGGCTCGCGCGTCGCCGACGCCCTGGACGTCTCGCTGGCCGACCTTCGCCACGCCTGGGACAACGGCCTGGCCCGGGTCCTGGACATCGAGGGGTCGCACGGCGGCGAGGGGACGGCCTGACATGTGCGGCATCTTCGGCGCAGTCACTCCCGGCGCCGACGCCGCCGGCATGGCCGCGCTGGGCGTCTTCTCGCTGCAGCACCGGGGCCAGGAGTCGGCCGGCCTGGCCGTCAGCGACGGCGAGCAGCTGATGCTCTACAAGGATCTGGGCCTGATCGCCCAGGTCCTGGACGAGCGGCGCCTGCCCAGCCTGCGTGGGCCGCTGGCCATCGCCCACTGCCGCTACTCCACGACGGGGTCGACGGTCTGGGAGAATGCCCAGCCCACCTTCCGCATGGGCCACGGCCGGGCCATCGCCGTCGGCCACAACGGCAACCTGGTCAACACCCGCGAACTGCTGGCGCGCCTGGAAGGCGGCAAATCGCGCCTGCCGGCCACGACCGATACGGAGCTGCTGACCGCGCTGCTGGCCGACGATCCATCGGGCGACGTCGTGGAAGCCCTCAAGACGGTGCTGCCGCTGGTCAAGGGCGCCTATTCGCTGGTTGTTCTCGACGAGAAGCGAGTCATCGGCGTGCGCGATCCTTTCGGAATCAGGCCCCTGGTGCTGGGCCGGATCGCCCCCGCTCCGGACGATCCGCAGGGCAGTCGATCGGGCGCCTGGCTCCTCAGCTCCGAATCGGCGGCCATCGACGTGGCCGGCGGGATCGTTGTGCGCGACGTCGAGCCGGGCGAGATCGTGATCCTCGAGGAGGGCAAGGAGCCGGTTTCGGTCAGCTTCGCCGAAGGCCGCCAGCAGCTGTGCGTCTTCGAGCTGATCTACTTCGGCCGGCCGGACTCGTACATGCTCGGCCGGAACCTCTACGAGTCGCGGCGTCGAATGGGCATGGCCCTGGCCTCCGAGTCGCCCGTTCCGGCCGACCTGGTTATGCCGGTGCCCGACACGGGCGCCCCCGCCGCGGCCGGCTACGCCGCCGGCTCGGGTATCCCCTACAGCGAGGGCATGGTCCGCAACCGCTACAGCGGCCGGACCTTCATCCAGCCCAGCCAGCACATGCGGCAGCGCG
>CAZFLI010000082.1:0-3167 GCA_964519845.1 uncultured Anaerolineaceae bacterium
GATCTTCAACGCCAGTCCGCTCCTGGTGATCTGGCAGCTCAGGGCGGATCGCAGGAAGGCCGAGCAACTGGCCCTGGCCCGCTCGTCCAGGCGCCGCTAGGCGGGCCATGCAGGCCGGCAATGGCCGCCGGTGATGCGCGAATACGCGGCCGATAAGCCGCTCGTGTCATGCTGATGCCGTGATAGAGCCCCTGTATCGCTGGCTGTCGCCGCGCCTGGTCGAGGTGGATCCCGGCTGCCGTGCCGTGGGGGCGCAGGCGGGGGTCTCCGAGCGGTTGCTGGGCCTGCTGGCGGAGCGGGGCGTGAACCAGGCAGACGATCTCCGCGTCTTCCTGGCGCCGGCCGCCGAGGGGCTTCACGATCCGCTGCTGCTTCCGGACGCCGCGGCCGCGCTGGAGCGCGTGACCCGGGCCGCCCGACAGGGGGAGCGGCTGCTCGTCTACGGTGATTTCGACGCCGACGGCCTGGCCGGCCTGGCCATCCTGACGATTGCCCTGCGACGATTGGGGCTGGACGTCGCGCCCTATGCCCCGGAGAGGATCGGCGACGGGCACGGCCTGTCGCGTCGGGCCATCGAGCAGGCCGCGGCGCAAGGACGAACGCTCATCGTGACGGCCGACTGCGGCACGAGCAGCGGGCCGGAGATCGACGAGGCCCGCAGCCGGGGGATTGAGGTCGTGGTTACGGACCATCACCACGCCGCCACCTGGCCGCTGGGCGCGGTGGCCGTCGTGAACCCACAGCGGGCCGACAGCACCTACCCGGAGAAGCGACTGACAGGGGCGGGCGTGGCCTGGAAGCTGGCCCAGGCGTTGCTGCGGGATGCCGGGCCGCCCGCGGAGGGCGGGATACCGGCCGCGGACCTGGCCGATCTGGCGATCATCGGCACGGTGGCCGACCTCGCCCCCGTCCTGGGCGAGAATCGCGCCCTTGCCCGGCTGGGCCTGGACGCTTTGCGTCGCGGAGGCCGACCGGGGCTGGCCGCGCTGCTGGCCCGTGCTGGGCTGGCTGCGGATCGCCTCGATCTCGATTCGATTGGGTTCGCGATCGCGCCGCGCCTCAACGCCGCCGGCAGGGTGGGGGAGGCGGCGCGGGCTGCCCGCCTTCTGCTGGCCGATGATCCTGCCGAAGCCGAACACCTGGCGGACGAGCTGGAGGCGGCCAACACCGAGCGCCGCGACCTGGCCCGGGCGGCCCTGGGGGAGGCCCGTCTCGCTCTGGGCCTGGTCCAGCCGGCCGGGGAGGTGAATGGCGGGACCGCGGCGACCGGCGGCGACGCCGAAGGCGCGACGGCGTCCGGGGGCATTCCGCCGGCTCTGCTTGTGCGAGGCGAGTGGCCGGTGGGCGTCATCGGCCTGATCGCCGGGCGTCTGGCGGATGAGACGGGGCGGCCGGTGGTGGTCGCGTCGCCCATCGGGGGCGAGACCGCGGCAGCCGGCGAGATCGGCTCCTTGCGCGGATCGTGCCGCGGCCCGGAAGGCTGGAGTCTGGCCGAGGCACTGGATGCTTGCGGCGACCTGCTGGTCCGGCATGGGGGCCACGCGGCGGCGGCCGGGTTCGACATCGAGGCCGATCGGTGGCCCGAGTTCGAGTCTCGCTTCCTGGACCTGGCACGGGAGGCTCCGCCGTCGCCCCGGCATCGGGACCTGCGTCTGGATCTGGTTCTTCCGGCACGGGCAATCGACTACGACCTGGTTCGCGAGCTCGGGACGCTGGCGCCGTTCGGACCCGGCAACCCGACGCCGGCCCTGGGTTTGACCGGCTTTCGGGTCATACGGGCACGAAGCGCGGCGGGAGGGCATACTCAGCTTGTGTTGGGTCGAGACAGGGACGTGTTGGACGCAATCGCATTTCGCAGGGCCGACCTGGCCGGACTGCTGAAGGAAGGTGATCGCGTAGACGTGGTGGCAAGGGCCGTGAGCCGCCGTTTCGGAGGGTATGAGTCAATCCAGCTCGAGGTGCTCGACGTCGCCGAGGAGGGTTCCGAGGCGGCCGTCCGCGGCGTCGGAGCGCCGGCATGAGGGCTGCCCGGCGGGCGCCGCTCGGTCCGCTGCTGTCGATCGGCTGCCTGGCGGTCATCGCGGCCGCCACCGTCCAGATCTATCGGACCTGGACGCCGTCGCTGGCAGCAAGGAGCACCGCCTCGCCCACCGTCGTCGTTCTTGCCAGCGGTCAGACGCCCGACGTCACGCCGGTTGTCATCCAATCCAGGACGACCATCCCTGGGACGCTGGTATATGTGCGGGACGGCGAACTGTGGGTCCAGTCCGGGGTTGCCGTGCGCCAGATCACGCTGTCGCAGAACGGGTCGTCCGTCTCCGGCCCGGCCTGGTCTCCCGACGGGCAGTGGATCTACTACGTCGACACGCGCATCGCCACGGGGCGCTGGTATGACCCCAACAACGGAAACGCCATAGTCGACTACAAGCTCACCTACCCGGTCCTGTGCCGCATCCACTCCGATGGAACGGGTCAGGAGGACATCCTCTCGGGCCTGATAAGGAGCGGTTCGCTGCGCACGTTCTACTGGATCAGGCAGCCGTCGGTCTCGCCGGACGGTTCGACCGTGGCCGTGATCTCGGACGGGCCGACCTGGCCCGGCGGATCGGACAACGTGCTGCACCTTGTGCCGCTGTCCACCCGCAAGCTCGGGCCGGCCCTCAGGCTCGCCGAGACCTGGCCGTTCGGGCTTTCGGAGCCGGCATACTCGCCCGACGGCCGCTCGATCGCTTACGTCATGGAAGGCCGCAGCGGCAAGTACGGCGCACCCAGCATCTGGATCTACCAGGGCAAGTCGGGGACCGCCCGGCGACTGGCGGCCGGATACCGAGGTCCATCCTGGTCGCCGGACGGAAGGTACCTGGCCGCCACGAAGGTCGAGGGCGACCGGCTGGACGTCGTCGTCCTCGACGCGGCCAGCGGACAGGAGATCGGGCGGGCTACCTCGGACGGAGTCTCGTGGGGGGCGGTCTGGTCGCCGGCCGGCGATTCGCTCGTCTACATGCGGATGAGCAACGGCAACGCCAACCTCGCAATGCTGCGCATCGAAGCGACGGGATCGAGCATGACCTTCCGCGTCCAGGCGGACCTGACCGACTACTCGGGCCTCGACGGGGGCTCGCGGGCGGCCTGGTACATTCCGGGCACCGGGTCGCCTTCGCCTTCGC
>CAZFLI010000082.1:3267-8746 GCA_964519845.1 uncultured Anaerolineaceae bacterium
TCGCTCTCGCCTTCCTCGGCGGGGCAACCTTGAGACGATGAGCACCTACCTGGAGCGCCTCGGCGCGCGAACCGCCGCGACCGGCGGCGTGCTGTGCGTCGGCATCGATCCCGTGCCCGAGACGCTTCCGGGCGGCTTCTCTCGTGATCTGGCCGGAATCGAGCGCTTCTGCCGGATCCTGATCGAGGCCGGGGCGCCCTTTGCTGCGGCGATGAAGCCAAACCTGGCCTTCTTTGAGGCGTTCGGCTCCGCCGGGATGGCAGTCCTGGAGCGGCTGCGGGCGAGCCTGCCCGCCGGACTCCTCGTCGTCGGCGACGCCAAGCGGGGCGACATCGGCACCACGGCCGCCCGTCAGGCGGTGGCCCTGTTCGATGTCCTGGGCTGCGATGCGATAACGGTGAACCCGTACCTCGGGTCCGAGGCCGTGGAGCCCCTGTTGAGCCGGCCGGATCGTTTCGCCTACCTGCTGTGCCGGACCTCCAACCCGGGAGCCGGTGAGTTGCAGGGGCTCGAGGTGGCCGCCGACCCCGAGATCGAGGCACCGGACGAGCCGCTGTATGCCCGGGTCGCGAGGCGGGCGCGGAGATGGGGCCCCGGCGGCACGGTGGGCCTCGTCGTGGGAGCTACGGCGCCGGCTGAGCTCGAGCGAATCAGGGGGATCTCGCCAGGATTGCCGTTCCTGGTTCCGGGCGTAGGAGCTCAGGGCGGCGAGGTGGAGCCCGTGCTGTGCCACGGTCCGGCCACGGCGCAACCGGCCGGCGCGCAACCCGGGGGCGGGCTGCTGGTCGCCGTCTCGCGCGGAATCGCGGGCGCTGCGGCTGGCGCGGAGGGCGATGCGGCCGTGGCCGCGGCCCTGGCGGCGGCGGCCGCCGAGTGGGCCTCGCGGCTACGGATCGCGTCCTGACCTCGGCCGGGTCGAGGCGCTATAGACTTCGGCCATGAGCAGCAGGCCACAGCGGCCACCTTCATCCAAAACGGCGGCCGACGAGCAGCCTCCAGAGTCCCAGCGGGTGGTCATCGTCAGCGGCTTGTCCGGGGCGGGCAAGACGGCCGCGACGAAGCTGTTCGAGGACCTGGGCTACCGTTGCATCGACAACCTGCCGGGTGAGCTGCTGCCGACTCTGGCCGAGTTGGTGTCGCTCGACCGGCAGCGATTCGGGAGAGTGGCGGTCGTGCTCGACGTGCGTTCGGGCGACGTCCCGGTGGCCCTGGGGGCGATGCGCGGGGCCCTGGAAGGGCGCGGCATCCGCCCCAGCGTGGTCTTCCTGGAGGCGCGGGACGATGTCCTGATCCGGCGTTTCTCAGAGACGCGGCATCGTCATCCGCTGGCCGGCGATCGCGGAATCTCGGCCTCGATCGCCGAGGAACGCCGAATGCTGGAGCCGGTCAAGGCAGAGGCGGACGTGGTGCTGGACACCTCAGACCTCTCGCTGCGACAACTCAAGGAGCGACTCTTCGCCAACGTGGGCGGGACGCCCTCCGAGGGGCAGCTCGTCTTCCAGGTGATCAGCTTCGGCTTCAAGTACGGCGTCCCCCTCGAGGCCGACCTCCTTTTCGACGTCCGGTTCATGGAGAACCCCTACTACGTCGACGAGTTGCGGCACCTTTCCGGCCTCACCCCGGCCGTGCGCGAGTTCGTGATGCGCCAGCCGATCGCGCAGCGCTTCTTCGAGCTGCTGACCGACTACCTCGACCTGACGATCCCCGGCTTCCGGAACGAGGGCAAGACACGCCTGACGATCGCCGTCGGGTGCACCGGCGGCTATCACCGCTCCATCGTTCTGGCGGAGGAGCTTTGCGGCTGGCTGGAGCGGCGAGGCGATGGGCCGGTGGCGGTCTTCCACCGCGAGCTGGAACGGCAATGAGATTCCCCGACCTGCGCGCCGCGGCGGCCGGCCTGCGCCGCTGGATGCGCCCGGGGGTTGGCGTGAAGCGCTGGCTGCTGCTGGTCTTCGTCGGCGAACTCGGTCTCGCCCTCGCCGGAGCCCTGTGGCTGCGCCAGGTCTACCGGGACGTGGAGATCAGTGGCCCCGGCCAGACGGCAGTGTCGGCCGTGACGCTGCAGTTCCTGCCCTACGGGTTCAGGGCCCTGATCGTCGGCACGACGGGCGTGGCGCTCTTCGCATTCGGTGCATGGCGGATCGTGCACACGCTGGTGACGCCTTTCGTTCCCGCCGAAGGCGAGCAGCGGCTATCGGAGGTCATCTACCAGAGGCGCTTCCTGGCCAGAGGGCCCCGGATCGTTGCCCTGGGCGGAGGGACGGGGCTGTCGACGCTGCTGCGCGGGCTCAAGGAGCACAGCAGCAACATCACCGCCGTGGTCACCGTGGCCGACGACGGCGGATCGTCCGGCCGGCTGCGCGAGTCTCTGGCCATCCCGGCAGTCGGCGACATCCGGAATTGCATCGTCGCCCTCGCCGACGCTGAGCCGCTGATGGGCAAGCTGCTGCAGTACCGCTTTCCGGGCAACGATTCGGACAGCCTTGGCGGCCATCCGATCGGCAACCTGCTGCTGGCCGCCATGGCGTCGGTCCAGGGCGGTGACTTCGAGGAGGCCGTGCGGCAGGTGAATCGCGTCCTGGCGGTGCGCGGACAGGTGGTCCCGGCCACCGGCACTCCGGTGACGCTGCACGCCGCCCTCGTCGACGGGTCGGAAGTCGTGGGCCAATCGGAGGTCGCCCGCAGCGCCGGAATAGAGCGTGTCTGGCTGTCGCCGGAGGACGTGCCGGCCAGCGACGACGCCATCCGGGCCATCGCCGAGGCGGACCTGCTTGCCATTGGACCCGGCAGCCTCTACACCAGCATCCTGCCGAGCCTGCTCCTGCCGGCCCTGACTGAGGCCGTCAGGACGTCGCGGGCGCTACGGCTGTACGTCTGCAACGTCGCCACCCAGACGGGCGAAACGCAAGGCTACGACCTGGCCGATCACTTCGTGGCTATCGAGCGCCACATCGGCCCGGGCCTGATCGACGTCGTTCTGGCCAACAACCAGTTCGGAGCCAGGCGGCCGGGCGCCTACTCGGCCGAGGCCGTGCGGCTACGCTGGCCGCCCGAGCGTTCCTGGCCGTCCGGGGCCGCTCCTGGGCTCGTGCTCGAAGATGTCGTCGACCCCGACAACGCGCACCACCACGATCCGGGGCGCCTGGCCGCGGCCGTCATGAGCGTCTACGAGCACGAGGCGCTGACCCGTCGCCGCTCGCGGCCGTCGGCCAGGTCCGCGTGACTTCCTCCGACCGCGATCTGGTCGACTCGCTGCGCTCCGAGCTGGCGGCGATCGACCCGCCGCGGCGGTGCTGCCGGCGAGCGGAACGGGCCGGCCTGGAGGGAGCCGCTCCCACCCGCCGGGCCGTCGCGCGTTTGGAGGTAAGGCTCCGCAAGGACGCGTCGCCGGGAGACTCCGGGTTCGAGTGGAACACGGCCGCCGACCACTGCCGTGCGGCCTATTTGCGCGGCACCTTCCTGGCTCACGGTTCGCTGAGCCTGGCCTCGGGGCGGACGCACCTCGAGTTCGTGGCGGATCCGGGCTCGGCCGAGGTGCTGGCGCGCCGGCTCGGCGAGATTGGGCTGCCGGCCTCGTGGCGGATCCGGCGGGGCAGGGGAGTGGTGACCTGGAAGAGCGGCGAGACGGTGGGCACCTTCCTGCGGCTGATCGGAGGCGGCGCGGCATTGCTCGAGTTGGAGGCGCGGCAGGTCTCGCGCTCCGTGCGGGGCGACCTCAACCGGGTCCTCAACGCCGAGTCGGCCAACCTGCATCGGGGGGTCGCTGCCGCGGCGCGACAGCTCGAGGCGATCGAGACGCTGGCCGCCGACGGTCGTCTGGGCCGCCAGCCCTACCTGGTTCGGCTTGTCGCGGATGCGCGCCGCGAGGAGCCGGAGGCCACCCTCAGCGACCTGGCAGAGCGCCTGCAGGTCCATCGTTCGGCCGTGCAGCGGGCCCTGGCGCGGATCGAGCAGCTGTCGTTGCGACCGACTGAACGAGCCGGCGGGGCCGACTGACCCCACCGGCGCGGCCGATCTGGCGGCGCACAAGGGGCCGACTGTCCCTCCGGGCACGCCCCCAACTCTGTCATCATTCTCGGCCATGAGACCTGTGATCATTGCTGCCAACTGGAAGATGAACACCACCCCCGCGGATGCTGGCGAACTGGCCGCGACAATCGCCGCCCGGATCGGGGAGCCGGCCGTGACGCGCGTGATCTGCCCGCCCTACATCTGCCTGTCCGCGGTCCGCCAGGCGCTGGCCGCGACCGAGGTGGCCGTGGGCGCCCAGAACGTCCATCACGAACAGAGCGGCGCCTACACCGGCGAGATCTCCGCCGGCATGCTGTCGGGGTTGGCCAGCTGGGTCATCCTGGGCCACTCGGAGCGTCGCCGCGACCAGCTGGAGTCCGACGAGCTGATCGGCAAGAAGCTGGCCCGGGCGGTCGCCTCCGGCTTGCGGCCGATCCTGTGCGTGGGCGAGCAGCTGGCCGAGCGCGAAGGCGGCCGGGCCGTCGAAGTCGTCGGCGACCAACTCCGGGGTGCGCTTGCGGGCAAGGACGTTGAGATGCTGGTGGCCGCCGGATTGGTGATCGCATACGAGCCGGTCTGGGCCATCGGCACCGGCCGCAACGCGTCGGGTTCGGACGCCGCGGCCATGGCCGAGGCGATCCGCGCCACTCTGTACACGGACCTGCACTGGGGCGAGCCGGCCGAGGCCGTTCCGGTCCTGTACGGGGGCAGCGTGACCAGTGCGAACATCGGCGAGTTTCTGGCCGAGCCGTCGATCGACGGCGCGCTGGTAGGTGGCGCCTCCCTCAAGCCGGACGAGATGGCCGGTATGGTGGCCACCGCCGCCCTGACTGCCGGTGCTCGGAGCGCGGCCGAAGGCAAGGCCGGGTAGCGGCCCGGCGCCCTCCACGGCCGCCGCGGCCGGATGCAGGTGGGCGTGTGCTAACATGCGCCGGTCCGCCTTCGGCGAAGACGCACAGAGGTTTGTGAAGACGTGAATCTAATGCTGGCTCTGGGCCAAGACCTGGTTGCCATCTTCCTGTTGCTCGCCATCCTCTTCCAGGCACGTGGCTCCGGCCTGTCCGCCACCTTCGGCGGCGATTCCTCCGTCTATCGCAGCCGCCGCGGCGTCGAGAAGCGCCTCTGGCAGTTCACGGTCGTGTTGATGATCTTGTTCTGCGTCTTCTCCGTGGCGTCCTACATCCTGCCGAAATAGCCCGGAGTGGGGCGGCCAGCCTGCCCGATCCGGAGCCACTCCCGGCGTACCGCGGCCTTGAGGGCCGACTTCCACCATGAAACTACGTGACCGGCTCGCCCTGCTCGCGCTGGCCTTCCTGCTGGCGGCTGTTGGCGCGGCGATGCTGCTCCCCAGCTCCACCTGGACCACACCGTCCGCATCGGCCTCTCCGCCGGGCGCGGCCACCTACCGCGAGGCGATCGTCGGCCACCCCAGCTCGATCAACCCGCTGACCGCCCGCACCCAGGTCGA
>CAZFLI010000083.1:0-8735 GCA_964519845.1 uncultured Anaerolineaceae bacterium
GAGAGCGGCACCATCAACCACTCGGACACCTCTCCGCGCGAGAGGATACCAGAGCCGCGCGAACGCTCAGCCGAGGCTAGCGATCGGCGTCGTTGATGCGCAGGCGCTCCACCGGCCCAGCGCCGGCCAGCAGCTCCTGGGCCTCCTCGCAGCGGATCCCGCTCACCACCTTGATCCTGTGGCTGAGCTTCTCGTCCTGGGCGAGCCGAACGATGCTGCCCGCCGCGCCGTCGACGAGGTTGGCGCAGCCGAAGACGAGCGTCTCGACGTTGCTTGCCAGCAGCGCCCCGACGCACATCGGACAGGGCTCGCGAGTGACGAAGATCGTGGCCTCCGCCAACCGCTCGCGGCCCAGCTTGCGCGACGCCTCGCGTATGGCACCGACGACGGCGTGGTCGGTGGGGTCGTTCGATGCGGCGACTCCGTCGTGGGCCCGCGCGACCATGGCCTCGTTGACCACAGCCACCGCCCCGATCGGCGCCCGGCCCTGGTCCAGGGCAAGCTGGGCCTCGGCCAGAGCCTCGCCCATGAACAGTTCGTAGTTCATGGGCTGATGATACAGGCCCCATAGGGGATCGCGAGGCGGGCCGATCGAACCTGGGCCCCGGCTCGGGGGCGAGATCGCGAGCGTTCAGCCGGCCGTGTCGGGCTCGCCTTCGCGGATGGCATCCATCAGCACCGACATATCCTCGTCGCCCCGGCCTCGCTCGAGGAGACCGTCCTCCAGGGCCGCGGTCAGCTGCGCGACCGGGAGCCGCAGCCGATGCGATTCCGCCAGTTCCAGGGCGATGGCCAGGTCCTTGCGGTGCAGGGCCAGGCGGAACCCCGGCGGGTAGCGGCCCTCGATCATCCGGCTGCTGCGATTGGCCAGCACCCAGCTCTGAGCCGCCCCGCCCGAGAGCGCCTCGACAAGCCGATGAGGGTCAAGGCCGGCTCCCATGCCCAGGGCAATCCCTTCGGCCACGCTGTCGTAGTAGCCGCAGATGATCACCTGGTTCACCGCCTTGGCAGCCTGGCCGGAGCCCAACGGCCCAAGGTGCGTGATCGTCCGGCCGACGGCCTCCAGGACGGGGCGCGCCCTGGCAACGTAGGCCTCCTCCCCGCCGGCGAAGACGGTCAGCGTGCCGAGCTTGGCCCCCTCGGAGCCGCCCGAGACCGGGGCGTCCACCATGCCTGCGCCGAGCTCCGCCAGCCGATCGCCGAAGGCGACCGTGGCGGAAGGTGAGATCGTGGAGCAGTCCACGACCAGCGAGCCTGGGCGCAGGCCCTCCGCCACTCCCCCGGCGCCGAAGAGCACCGCTTCCACGTCCGGAGTGTCGGAGACGCAGATGAGAACCACGTCCGAGGCTGCGGCCAGCGCGGCCGGTGTGGCGGCCTCCTGGGCGCCGAGCTGCAGCACGGCTGCGGCTCTCCCGGGGGTGCGGTTCCAGACCGTCAGCGGAGCGCCGGCGCGTGCCAGGTTGGCGGCCATCGCTGCGCCCATCGTCCCGAGCCCCGCAAAGCCGACGCGCTCCATGCCTGCTCCTTCGCTGCGGCAGTCCTCCCCGGATGCGCCGATCGGCGCCCGTGCGGATAATGATGCCCCTGCCGCAGGCTTGTGGTTCCACGGGAACCGCCGGCGGCCGAGAGGTAGCCAGTGCGCCGTCTGATACTCGTTCTCGCCGCCCTTGTCGCGGCCGCCTGCGCATCGGGTTCGCCCACCGGGCCGTTGGGAAGCGGCCAATCGGCCCTCCCCACCACGTCCGGGCAGGCATCCATCGGGCCTACCGGCAGGCCGACGTCCTCCGTCGCCCCGGCAGACACGTCAACCTGGATCGAGCTGGCGCCGATCGGGCAGCGCTTCGCGGTAGCCATCCCCGACAAGCCGGCCAGCACCCGTGGCTCGGTCGGCAATCCTCCGGCCGCAACCACCTTCTGGACCTACACCGATCCGAACGGCCGGGTCTTCCAGGTGGCCCGCTCGCGGCTGCCCGTCCCTCGGGCCACGCCCACGCCCAGGCCGAGCGAACCGGTGCCGTCGCCGACCCCGGGCTCACCGCTGGGCTTTGCCGACACCATCCTCGAATCGCTCGAGGGCGGCACCATCGCCGCCACGACCCCGGTCACGATCGACGGCCGGCCGGGCATTCGCTACTCGGCCCAATCGGAGAACCTGCGCTCCGAGGGCCTGCTCGTCATCGACAAGTGGATCCTCTACAGGGTATCGGTTACCTACGACGTCACCCGCCCGGACGACGCCGCGGTGCTGGGCTTTCTGGGCTCCTTCACGCTGATGGCATGAGGCGGCCGCGGCGAGCCGGGCCGGCCATGCTAGAATCCCGGCCGCTGTGGCTTCTGGAGAGGTCGCATAGTCGGTCTAGTGCAGCGGTTTGCTAAACCGCCAGGTGGGGTAACCTGCCTCGAGGGTTCGAATCCCTCCCTCTCCGCCAGTCTCTCCGAAGCACGGCGGCATGTGCGCCCGTAGCTCAGTGGATAGAGCGCCAGGTTGCGGACCTGGAGGTCGTGGGTTCGAGTCCCGCCGGGCGCGCCAAAGATGCAGCCATCGCGACCTCGAGGCCCGTCCTCGGGGTCGTTTCGCGTAGCGGGGCGCCGGACAGGCTCACGCGGGGCCGGCGCACGGCCTAGCATCAGGATGTCGAGGGGAGGCTCGGAGGGTCGGGCAGGTGCGATCTTGGCGGCGCTACGCGGCAGGTGCGGCGGTCGTGGGCCTCGTTGCCACGGCCATCGGCTGCGGTGGATCCGACCATTCCACCGCCGACACCCCGACGCCGGTTCCCTGGACGAGCCCGACCGCGGCGGCGCTCCGGACGCCCGGGCCGTCGCCCACCGTCGGCCGATTCGTCTTCCCCATCGCGGTCGTGACTCGATTCGACGACGCCCGACCAGGCATCACTCCCGAGGAGCTGGCGGCCCAGGGCGTCGAGGGCAGCCTGACCATTCCCTGCGAAGTCTCCGGGCTGACCCTCGAAGGCAGCCGGCTAGTTCCGGGCGGCGACACGCCGTGCCTCCCGGCCGAGGAGATCGCTGCCGCGCTGCAGACCAGGCCGGGGGTAATCGCGCTTCTCCCGCCGGGGCTGGTCTCGCCGTGGGTCAAGGTCCTGCCGATCGGAACGGCCGACCTGTTCGGCGGGCCGGGTCGCCGAGCCCTCGACTATCCCCTGGCGGCCTCTCTGCCGGACGGGCGGCCGGCGCCCGACTGGGCGGCCTACGACGCGACGGCCATCAGGACCCTGGTTTCCACCGGCGACACCTGCCCGGATCGGGGGGTCAGCCACAACACCCTGACCCTGGGCAAGGGCTGGGACTGGGCCTTCGACGGCGGCAGCGTTCGCTACACCGGCTTCCACCGCGGCTACTTCAACTGGCCCGTGCCGAGCTTCTCCCGCAACGACGACGCCGGGGCCCTGGCGGCGCTCGTCTCCGACCACGACCTGGCCGTCAACGACTTCGAGTGCCCGATGGTCTCCGGTTTCGGCCAGCACGACTTTGGGACGCGGTTCACGATCGATCCGCGGTTCGCCGGCTTCCTGGCCGGGCGGCTGGGCGTGGATGCCGTGACCATCGGCTCCAACCACATGGCCGACTTCGGCGGCAAGGGCATCAGCCAGACGATCGCGGCCCTCGAAGCGGCGGGCATCTCGCACACCGGCGCCGGTATGGATCTCGCCGCGGCCCTGGCGCCGGCGGTCGTTGACGTCCGGGGAGTCCGCTTCGCTTTCGTGGGCTGGGACGACGGCAACACCGGAGCCACAGCCACTTCGCCGGGCGTGGCGCGCCTGACCCAGGAAAACGTCTGCGCCTCGCTCAAGGCAGCCCGCGAGTCGGCCGACGTCGTGATCGCCATGCCGCAATGGGGCTGGCCCGAGTACCACGCCGACAGGACCTCCCAGCAGACCCGCCAGCGCGCCTTGTTCTGGCAGTGCGGCGCCGACCACATTCTCGGGAGCGGCACCCACGTGGCGTCCTGGGCCTCCCTGGAAGAGGCTCCCAACGGGCCGCGCCTGGCTCTGGGCAGCCACGGCAACTTCCTGTTCGACCAGAACTGGGCCCGCTGGACGATGGAGGGCGTGATCGTCGAGTTGACGTTCTCCGGCCCGCGCCTGGCCCAGTTCAGGCTGCATCCGTACGTGATGGTGGAGGGAGGGCAGCCGAACCTTCTGGATCCTCTCACGGACGGCCGCAAGGTGATGAGCCAGGTCTGGAACCCAACCGAGTTCGTCTGCTGCAGGCCGTGAGCGCGCGCCCTATTTGACACCGGCTCGTGCGCCCGCTACTGTCGCGCCACCGCTATGAACAAGTTCTACTTTTACACCAGCCCGGCATGATCGTTCCCGGAGCCTAGGCCCGGGATCACGGGTCGTGCCGGGTGAAGCAGAGGCAGCGCCTCTGCTTTTTTGTTTCCCGACTGGAGCCTCGCCGGCAGGCCCGCACACAGTGAGGACCGCCAGATGATCGTCGTAATGGCAGTAGGGGCAACCGAACAGGAATCACAGAACGTCCGCGAGCTGATCAAGAGCTCCGGGCTGACTCCGCACGACAACTACGGGACGCAACGGGTAGTGATCGCCGTCCTGGGCGACGTGGCGCCCCAGAGGGACCACCTCATGAGCAAGCTCAGCGTGATGCCTGGCGTGGACACCGTCACCGCGATCAGCCGGCCCTTCAAGCTGACCTCGCGCGAGTCCCATCCGGAAGACACCATCGTCGAGATGAACGGCACCCGGGTGGGCAACGGCACGCTGACCATCATGGCCGGGCCGTGCGCCATCGAGAACCGCGAAATGATGCTGGCCACTGCAAGCGCGGTCGCCGGAGCCGGTGCGACGATCCTGCGCGGCGGAGCCTACAAGCCGCGCACCAGCCCCTACTCCTTCCAGGGCCTGGGCGTGGAGGGCCTCAAGTACCTTCAGGAGGCCGGCAAGGAGACCGGGCTGCCGACCGTCACCGAAGTGATGGAGCCGAGCCAGGTCGAGGTGGTGGCCGAGCACGCGGACATCCTGCAGGTGGGCACGCGCAACATGCAGAACTACTCGCTGCTGACCGCGGTCGGCAAGGCGGGCAAGCCGGTCATGCTCAAGCGCGGCTACGGCGCCACGATCGAAGAGTGGCTCATGGCCGCCGAGTACATCGTCTCGTCCGGCCAGCCGAACGTGATCCTGTGCGAGCGCGGCATCCGGACCTTCGAGACCTACACCCGCAACACCCTGGATCTCACGGCCGTGCCGCTGCTGCATCACCTGACCCACCTGCCCGTGGTAGTCGATCCGTCGCATGCCACCGGCAAGCGCTGGCTGGTCAAGCCGATGGCCCTGGCGGCCGTCGCGGCCGGCGCCGACGGCATCATGGTGGAGGTCCATCCCAAGCCGGACGAGGCCATGTCCGACGGTGAGCAGTCGCTGAGCTACGAGCAGTTCGCCGACATGACCGACGACCTGCTGCGGATCCACGACGAGCTTCGGACCCTGGTCAAGGACCCGTACGCCCTGACCGGCCTGGTCAAGGTGGACGGAACGAGCAAGCACTAGCTCGATGGCCGCCTCGCCGCTCCCCGGGGAGCCGCCCCGGTCTGTCTCGAAAGCCGCGCGTTTGCGCGGCGAGCCCAGGCTGCCCGGAGACAAGTCGATCTCGCATCGGGCGCTGCTGCTGGCCGCCCTGGCCGGCGGCCGGAGCTTGGTCCTCGGGGCCGGCGACGGGCGCGACGTCCAGGCCACGGCCGGCATCGTGGCCGCCCTCGGCGCCGGCGTGGAGCGGGTGCGCGAGGATGGGCTCAACGTCGACTACGCGGTCGAGTCGCCGGGCCCCGAGGGCCTCTGCGAGGCCGAGAGCGTGCTCGACTGCCGCAACTCGGGAACGAGCCTCCGGCTCTGCTCGGGGATGCTGGCCGGCTTGCCGTTCTTCTCGGTACTGGACGGCGACGCTTCGTTGCGCAGCCGTCCGGTGGCCCGTATCATCGAGCCGCTGCGCTCGATGGGCGCGGAACTGTACGCCCGCAAGTCCCATTCTCTCCCGCCCCTGGTCGTCATCGGCCGGTCGCGGCTTCGCCCGATCGACTACACGACTCGCCTGCCGAGCGCTCAGGTCAAGTCGGCAATCCTGCTGGCCGGTCTGCGGGCGGAGGGCGCGACCACGGTGCGAGAGGCGATCGCCACTCGCGACCACACGGAACGGATGCTGCGGGCTCGCGGCGTGCCGGTCCGACGGGAGCCGGCGGAGAGCCTGGGAGGTGGAGCGGTGGCCTGGACGATCGAAGGCGGGGGCGGGCTCGCGGCGCTGGACGAGCGCGTCCCGGCCGATCCTTCGGCGGCCGCCTTCTGGCTCGTCGCGGGTGCGATCCATCCCGACGCGCAGCTGGCCCTGCGCGCGGTGGGAGTCAACCCCACTCGCCGGGCCGCCATCGACATCCTGGTCCGCATGGGGGCCCTGATCGAGGAGACGGCCCTCGGGCCGGCCGAACCTTCGGACGCCGGCGAGCCGCTGGCCGACCTGACGGTCCGCTCGAGCGAACTGGTCGCCGTCGACCTGGGGCCGGCCGAGGTGGCGGCGGCGATCGACGAGATCCCGATCCTGTGCCTGGCCGCCACCCAGGCCCGGGGCCGCACGACCATCCGCGGCGCCGGGGAGCTTCGCAACAAGGAATCGGATCGGATCGCCGGCATCGCGGCCGGCCTCGCGGCCCTGGGCGCCGGGATCGAGGTCAGCGGCGACGACATCGCCATCACCGGCCCCACCCGGCTGCGCGGGGCCGCCACCGAAACGCTCGACGACCATCGTCTGGCAATGACCTTCGCGATTGCCGGACTCGTCGCCTCCGGAACGACGACAATCGACCGTGCGGAGAGTGCGGCCATCTCGTATCCGGGCTTCTTCATCGAACTGGAAAGGCTTACGGCATGACCAAACGCGTCGTCTTGATCGGCCACCCTGTCGCCCACTCCTTCTCGGGTGGGATGCAGCAGGCTGCCTTCGATGCCCTGGACATCGACGCCCGCTACG
Organism: uncultured Anaerolineaceae bacterium; assembly: GCA_964519845.1. Classification (GTDB taxonomy): domain Bacteria; phylum Chloroflexota; class Limnocylindria; order Limnocylindrales; family CSP1-4; genus Fen-1039. The sequence continues at coordinate 6,994 of CAZFLI010000083.1, forward strand.
AGCTGTGGGACAGACGGTTGATCGACCTCGCCGAGGCCGTGACGTCGCTGCGCGGCGACGACTTCCTGGGGGCCAACGTCACGATCCCCCACAAGGAGCACACGGCGGCGTTGGTGGACCAGCTGACCGAGGAGGCGGCCGCCACCGGGGCGGTGAACGTCGTTTCGCGGGACGGCGAGAGCCTGGTGGGCCACAACACCGACGTAGCCGGCTTCCGCACCGCCCTGGGCAAGCTCGTGGGCAAGCAGAAGATGCCCCGCCACGCCGTGGTGCTGGGGGCCGGAGGCGCCGCGAGGGCAGTCCTCCACACGCTCATCACCGAGGGCTTCCAGCGGGTGGTGGTTTTCAACCGGCACCTCCACCGGGGCGAGGCCATCGTCAAGCACTTCGGCCGCAGCGCCTCCCACATGGACCTGCGAGCGATGCCCTGGCACGAGTCGGTCCTGGAGGCGGAACTGGCCAAGACCAAGGTCGTCGTGAACGCCACCTCCGTCGGCATGAAGCCCGGCGAGACTCCCGTTCCGGCGCCGCTGATCCCGCCCGATCTGCTGGTCATGGACCTGATCTACAACCCGCCCGAGCCACAGCTTCTCAAGGATGCCGCCGCCGCCGGCTGCACCGTCATGAACGGCGAGTTGATGCTGCTGACCCAGGGCGCGAAGGCCTTCGAGCTTTGGACCGGCCGGGCCGCGCCGTTGGAGGCCATGCAGGCCGAGCTCGATCGGGCCCGGGCGGAGGGCCTGCGGCCCATGCCCGTCGACACCGGCCCGGGCGCCGCGAAGGAGTAGGAGGCACGCCGTGGGCCGTCTTCGCTTCCTGACCGCGGGTGAGTCGCACGGCCCCGCGCTGGCCGCGACGCTGGAGGGCGTCCCGGCCGGGCTGGCGATCACGGCCGAAGCCATCGGCCTGGACCTGGCCCGGCGCCAGCGCGGCTACGGCCGCGGCGCCCGCAGCACCTCAATCGAACAGGACGGGGCCGAGATACTCTCCGGTGTCCGACACGGCCTGACCCTGGGGTCGCCGATCCTGCTGTTGATCCGCAATCGCGACTGGGAGAACTGGACGCGGGTGATGCAGGTCGAGCCGCTCACGGACGAACAGGCCGCCGAGCTGGCGGCTCTGGCCGCGGCGGGCGACAAGCGAGCCACCCCCATTACCCGGCTGCGGCCCGGCCACGCCGATCTGGCTGGTGCGGTGAAGTACGGCTTCGACGACGTGCGAAACGTCCTGGAGCGGGCCTCTGCCCGCGAGACCGCGGCCCGGGTCGCGGCCGGCGCGGTTGCCCGGGCCCTGCTGGCCCGCCTGGGGATCGACGTCTGGTCGCACACGGCCGAAGTCGGCGGAGTGGCCGCCGACCCGGCCCGCGCCACTCGTCCCCGCGCCGAAGCCGAACAAACCCCCCTGCGCTGCCTGGATCCCGACGCGGAGGCCCGGATGATGGCCCGCGTCGACGAGGCCCGCGAGGCCGGCGATACCGTCGGCGGCGTCTTTGAGGTCGTGGCCGCCGGCCTGCCCATCGGCCTTGGCAGCCACGTCCATCCCGACCGGCGCCTGGACGCGGCCCTGGCCGGGGCCGTCATGAGCATCCCCATCGTCAAGGGCGTGGAGTTTGGGTTGGGCTTCGCCCAGACGCGGCTGCTCGGCTCACAGGTCCAGGACGTCATCGAGGGCCGGGCCGCCGACGGCAGCTGGCCGCGCGGTACCAACAATGCGGGCGGCCTGGAGGGCGGCATCTCCAACGG
>CAZFLI010000084.1:0-4895 GCA_964519845.1 uncultured Anaerolineaceae bacterium
CGCACGGGCGAGCGGTGCCTCTCCTGGCGGAGCCGCCCGAGCCGTTGCCCTAGGGCTGGTAGATCTCCGCCGAGTCCAGCGTCATGTCCCCGTCTCGGCCGCCCAGGATCAGGACGTCGCCCGACTTGAGCAGCGTGCCGGTGTGGTCGCCCCGCTTGGCCGCCAGCGAGCCGGTGGCGCTGAAGGTGCCGTCGGTGGGATCCCAGACCTCGGCCACGTTGGTGCCCTGACCGGAGTCCGTGCCGCCGACGATGACCACCAGGCCGCTGGCCACTGCAGTCGCCGTGTGGCCGACGTGAGGAATCGTCATGTCGCCCGTCGCGGCGAACGTGCCCGTATTCGGGTCGTACAACTCGGCCGAAGTCAGCGGCGTGGCGCTCTGGTCCTGGCCGCCGGCTACCAGCACCTTGCCGTTCGCGAGGGCCGTGGCGGTGTGGCCCGAGCGTGCCGTGGACATCGCACCGGTGGTCTCGAACCTGCCAAGCACCGGGTCGTAGACCTCGGCCGAGCTCAGGATCTCGTCGCCGTTCGTGCCACCTGCGATCAGAACCCGGTCGCCCGGCAGCAGGGCCGCGGTCGCAGCCCAGCGCGGCGTGGCCAGCCCGCCGGTCGGCCGGAAGGCACCGGCCTCGTAGAGCTCGGCCGAGCCGAGGGCCGCGCCTTCGTTGTCGACTCCCCCGGCGATAAGGATCTTCCCGCTGCCGAGCGAAATCGCCACGTGGCCGCCCCGGGGCGTGGCCAGCTCGGGGCCGGGACTGAACGCGCCCGAGTTGGGGTCGAAGATCTCGCTCGAACCGAGGGCGTTCACTTCGGCGTCCTCTCCGCCGGCAATGAGCACGCGCCCGTCGGCCAGGAGAGAGGCCGAGTGGCCCCACCGGCCCACCGACAGCGAGCCGGTCTCTTGCGACTTGCCGGACGTCGGGTCGTACAGCTCGGCCGAGTCCAGCGTGTTGCCGTTGTCGTCCTGGCCGCCGACGATCAGGACCCGGCCGTCGGTCAGGAGGGTGGCCGTGAAAGCGGACCGAGCGGTGATCATCGTCCCGCCCGGCTTGAACTTGCCGATGACCGGCTCGATCGGAGTCGCGGTGGGCGCGACCGGCCCGCTCGGAGAGGCGGCGCTGTCCGCCGGGGTGGGCGTGGGAATGAACAGTGCCGGCGTCGCGGCTCCGCCGCCGCATCCAGCGACGAACGCCAGCACGATCGCTCCGCCCGCTATTCGGCTCGCCATGCCCACGACTGACCTGCCTTTCGATTTCGACCGCGGCGCCCTCCGCCGGGACGCGCCGCAAAGTCTATCCAGTCTGGCCGACAAGGGCCTGCGGGCAGCGCCCCAGCGCCCCCACATGGACTACGATCCGGTGCGTGAGCGAGCCAACTCCGGCCGGCGTACCGGCCGCCCCGCGGATCCCCATCCTGGTCGACTGCGACACGGGCATCGACGACAGCCTGGCCCTGCTGTACGCCTGCGCCTCGCCGGAGTGCGAGCTGGTCGCGGTGACCTGCACCGCCGGCAACGTAGACGCGCGCCAGGTGGCGACGAACACCCTGGCTGTGCTGGAGCTGGCTGGCCGTTCGGACGTCGAGGTGGCGCTGGGGCGCGAGACGCCCCTGGCCAGGCCGCTGGTGACCACGCCCGAGACGCACGGGCCGCGCGGCATCGGCTATGCCGAACTGCCGCCGCCCTCCGCGCCCCTGTCCCCCCGCTTCGGCCCGGACCTGATCGTGGAGGAGGCCCGGCGCCGCCCCGGCGAGTTGACCCTGGTGACCCTGGCCCCGCTGACGAACGTGGCCCTGGCCGTCCTGCGCGAACCGGAGCTGCCCCGCCTGTTGCGGCGGGTCGTGATCATGGGCGGCTCGTACCGTTCGGCGGGCAACACCGCCCCCACGACCGAGTGGAACGTCAACGTCGATCCCGAGTCGGCGCGCATCGTCTTCGATGCCTTCGGGCCCGAACGCTCGGCCTCGTCCGATCGAGCGGCCTACGACCGAGCGCTCGGCTCCGGCGGCGGGGGTTCGGGCGCTGGAGGTGCGGCAGCCGATCGATCGGGCTCGACCCGGCCGATCGCCCTGGGCCTGGACGTAACCGAGCGCGCCAAGCTGATGCCGGAACATCTGGCCCGCCTGGCCGAGCTGGCCGGCTGCGCGCCGGATGGCTCCCGCCCGGGCGCCGAGCCGAACCCGGTGGTCCGCTACCTGGCCGACGCGCTGCGCTTCTACATGGAGTTCCACAGCCGCTACGACCGCTTCTACGGCGCCTTCATCCACGACCCGCTGGCCCTGGCCGCGGCCCTGGATCCCACTCTCGTCACGACCGAGGCGGTGGCCGTGGAAGTGGAGCTGGGCGGCCGGTTCACTACCGGCGAAACCGTCACCGACTGGCGGCGCAGCTGGGCCAAGACGCCCAACCTGGACGTGGCCGTCGAGGCCGACGTCGCCGGCTTCTTCGGCCGCTTCATCGAGCGAGTCGCGGCCCTGGCGGCCTCCCGCTAAGCTTCTCGCGCGCGGCACCCGACACATCCGACCTGGCCGCGCTCCGAATGAGGAGAGCAGGAGAGATGGACGGACTTCGGCGCTGGGTGGCCGCCCAATTCACCACCCGAGTGATCGTGACGATGCCGGCCGCGATCGCCATCAACATCGTCCTGGGCTACACGACCCAGAGCCTGCTGAAGTTGCCCATCTACCTCGACTCGATCGGGACGATCATCGTCGGCTGCCTGGCCGGGCCTCTGGCCGGCGCCCTGACCGGCATCCTGACGAACCTCATCTGGCAGTACGCGCCCGGCATCGGATCGGGCTCCAACATCGGCCCGTTCGCCGGCACTGCGGCGGTGATCGGCCTGCTGGCCGGGCTGTGGGGCTATCTCGGCGTCTTCCGGCCGCGCCCCGCCGGCGGCATCAAGCTGGCGCTCCAGACCGGCCTCGCGGTCGCCGTCATCCTGTTGCTGGCCGCGAGGATGTACACCATCCCGAGCTACGGTGAGGACTGGGCCGGCTACCCGAGCTGGGTCTATGCGGCCATCGTCCTGATCGGTGCGGCGGCGGCCGTGACGCTCGCCCTGTTCGTCTACCTGCGCCGAGATGCCTCGGGGGCCTGGGTCGCCGTGGCGGGCGCCGCCACGGGCTTCGTCGCCGCGGTGATCTCGGCCCCGGTCGCTGCCTACGTCTACGGCGGAGTGACCGGTTCCGGAACGGACCTCATCGTGGCCGCGCTGCGTCAGGGCGGGGCGGATGTCTACAACGCCTCGCTCGGCCAGGGCCTGCTCAGCGACCCGATCGACAAGACGATCACCTTCTTCGCGGTACTGCTGATCCTGGCCGCGCTGCCGGGCCGGGTGCTGAGCCCGTTCCCGCTCGGGGCGAAGCTGGTCCGCCGGCACGATGAACCCGGACCCGAGGCGAGCTGACACGGCCGAGCCCACGGCTGGGACGGAGGCCGCGGGGGCGGCCGCTCTCGCGCTGCCCGACTACGTGCGGCGCATCCCCGGCGGCGCCTATCGGAGGCTGAACCCGATCACCAAGCTCTCTCTGGCGGGCGTCGGAGCGATCGGCGCCCTGGCAGTGCGGGGCTGGAGCGGGCCGCTCACCGTGCTGGCGCTGGTGATCCTTTGCGCCGCCGCGGCACGGGTGCTGCGGCGGCTGACCCCGTTCCTCCTGGCGGCGCTGCCACTGGTCGTCTCGATCCTGGTCGTGAACGCCTTCCTCTATCCGGGCGCGCACGACACCATCGTCGCCTGGGGCCCGCTGGCACCGACCTGGACCGGCGCCGGCGCCGCGCTGCTGGCGACTCTGCGGGTCGTGGCCTTCGGGCTTTCGGCGGCGCTCTTCGCCCTGACCACGCCCGTGGACGACCTGCTGGTGGAGCTGGAGAGGCGCGGCCTGGGGCGGCGCGGGGCGTTTGTCGTGGGGGCGGCCATGACGGCCGTGCCGCGCACGCTGGAGCGGGCTCGGGCGGTGGCCGAAGCCCAACGGGCCCGCGGCCTGGACACCGAGGGCGGACCGCTGCGACGGGCGCGTGGGCTGCTGCCGCTGGCCGGGCCGGTGGTGCTGGGGTCGCTGGCCGAGGTAGAGGAGCGAACGATGGCACTCGAAGCGCGGGCCTTCACCGCCCGTGGCCGGCGGACGGTGCTGCGCCGCCTGCCAGACTCGGGCCGGCAGCGGCTCTTCCGCTGGGCCGTCCTGATTGCCACAGCCGCGGTCGCGGTCGTCTCTCTGGCGGGCGTGGTGAGGCTGCCGTGAGCGAACTGGGCCTGACGCTGGACGGCGTCACCTTCCGATACCCGGCGACGCCGCCTGCCGGGGCCGCTCTGAGGAACGTGAGCTTGAGCCTGAAGCCGGGCCGCGTGATGGGCGTCGTCGGGGCCAACGAAACGGGCAAGACGACCCTCTGCCTGGTGGCGTCGGGTCTGGCGCCGGCGGTCACCGGCGGGCGGCTCGAGGGCTCGGTCCGGGTGGACGGCACCGAGACGGCGGCGCTCCCGTCACACGGCCTGGCCCAGCGCTGCGGAGTCCTGTTCGCCAATCCGGCGACGGCGCTGTCCGGCACGGCCGCCACGGTCTTCGAGGAAGTGGCCTTCGGGCCGGCCAACCTGGGCCTGCCGGCGCACGAGATCGTGGAGCGGGTGCGCTGGGCGCTGGCCGCGACCGGGCTCGATTCCCTGGCCCCGCGCGATCCGGCCCGCCTTTCGGGCGGCCAGACGCAGCTGGTCGCCCTGGCCTCCATTCTGGCGTTGCGGCCGCGCTACCTCATCCTGGACGAACCCACTGCCGAGCTAGACCCCGACGGGACCGAGCTGGTTGCCGCGGCCCTCTCCAGGGTCGCCGCGGAGACCGGCGCAGGCATCCTCATCACCGAGCACAAGGTGGACGTCCTGGCTCGCCTGGCCCACGAGGTG
>CAZFLI010000084.1:4995-8678 GCA_964519845.1 uncultured Anaerolineaceae bacterium
CCGTTCCGCCGGCCGCGGCCGTGCCGTCGATCGAGCTGGCCGACGTGACCTTCGACTACCCGGGCGGAGTCCGGGCCCTCGACCGCGTCGGCCTGCGGATCGAGCCCGGAGAAGCGGTGGCCGTTGTCGGGCCGAACGGCTCGGGCAAGTCGACCCTCATCAGGCACCTCAACGGATTGCTCCGCCCCTCGGCCGGCCGGGTGCTGCTCGACGGCGCGGACGTCCGCCGCCTCCACGTGGCCGACCTGGCGCGGCGGGTGGGGCTGGCCTTCCAGGATCCGGACCGGCAACTCTTCGCCGGTCGGGTTCGGACGGAGGTGGCGTTCGGGCCGCGGAACCTGGGCCTTCGGGGCGCCGAGCTGGCGGAGCGCGTGGCCGGCGCGCTGGATCTCGTGGGCCTGCGAGGTGCGGCGGAGGCCCATCCCTACGACCTGGGCCGCTCGCGCCGGAAGCTGCTCTCGGTGGCATCTGTGCTGGCGATGCGAACCCCCGTCCTGGTGCTGGACGAGCCGACGACCGGCCAGGATGCCCGGGGCGTCGATCGGGTGCGGGCGGCCGTTGCGGAGGCAGCGGCGGAGGGTCGGACCGTGATCGCGGTCAGCCACGACGATCGCTTCGTGGCCGAATGCTTCGGACGGGTGGTGGCGATGGCCGAGGGGCGGATCGTGGCCGACGGAGCGCCGGGCGTCCCGCGGAGGGACCAGAACCGGTAGCCTTGGCGGCGATGCGCGTACTCGTACTCAATCCCGGGTCCAGCTCGCTCAAATCGAGCGTGATCGACACGGCCGCCCGATCGCTCGATGCGCTGGCGGCCGTCAATCTCGACTGGGGCGCCGACGCCAGCGAGCGCGCCGACCCCGCGGACGACATCCGCGCCCTCCTGGCCCGGTACGAGGAGGCCGGCATCCCGCCGGCCACCCTGGGCGCCGTCGGCTATCGCGTGGTCCACGGAGGCGATCGCTTCCGCGAGCCCACCCTCGTCACCCCGGCCGTGGTGGAGGCGGTGGACCAGCTCCGCCCCCTGGCTCCGCTGCACAACGGTGTGGCCGTGGCCACGATGCGGGCGGCGCTCAAAGCCATTCCCCAGCTCCCCCACGTGGCCGTCTTCGACACCGCCTTCCACGCCACGTTGCCGGAAGACTCCTACCGCTACGCGGTTCCGGAGCGCTGGTACGCGGAGTGGGGCGTGCGTCGCTACGGCTTCCACGGCATTTCGGTGGCCTGGTCGGCCGAGCGAGCCGCCCAGCTGCTGGCCCGGCCGCAGGAGGAACTCGGGACGATAGTCGCCCACCTGGGCAGCGGCTGCTCGGTGACCGCGGTTGACGGCGGCCGATCGGCCGCTACCTCCATGGGCCTGACCCCGCTGGAGGGCCTGGTGATGGGCACCCGCAGCGGCTCGATAGACCCGGGGATCATGTTCTACCTGCGCCGGCAGGGCCACCTGAGCGAAGACGAGCTGGCCGAACAACTGGACCACGACTCCGGTCTGCTGGGCGTCTCTGGCCGAACGTCGGATGTGCGCGAGCTGCTGGCGGCCGAGGCCGAGGGCGACCGGCGCGCCGCCCTGGCCCTGGCGATCTTCGTCCGCCGCGCCGCCGAGTGCATCGCCGCCTCCGCCACCTCTCTGCCCCGCCTGGACGTGCTGGTCTTCACGGCGGGGATCGGCGAGAACTCGGCCGCGATCAGGGCCCGCATCGTGGCCAGGCTCGGGTCGATCGGCGTCGCGTCGATCCCGGAAGCGGCTACCCGAGAGGACGCGGTCCTGAGCGCGCCCGGCGCCGCCCCGGCCGTCCTGCGGGTTGAGGCCCGCGAGGACCTGGTGGTGGCCCGCGCCGCAGCGCGGCTCATCGAGCGCACGGCCTGCTAGGTACGCCGCCCGCTCGCCCCGTCCGGTGCAACAGGCGCAACTCCCAAAGACCCTGAAACCTTCTCTCTCCGGGCTGCCTCGGTGTAGTCAGAAGCCGGCGCCCCTGCCGGTGCAGATAGAGGAACCGAAAGTGAAGCTCCCCCTGAGACTCCTCCGACCGCTGGCCATCTCGCTGATTGCCCTGCTCATCGTGACCGGCGCGGCCTTTGCCGCGGGCGGTCGGATGCCGGTGGTGTCCGATCTGGCCGACCATCTCGTCGCCCCCGCGTCCAGTCACACGCCTGAGGCCAGCGAGACGCCCGAGGCGATCGAGACGCCGGAGGCGAGCCGGGCAACCGAGACGCCCGAGGCGATCGAGACGCCGGAGGCAACCGAGACCGCCGAGACCTCAGAGTCGTCCCAGGCCGACGAGTCCCCCGAGGCCCAGGAATCGCACGACGCCGCGAAATCCCCCAAGGCTTCCGAAACCCCTGAGGCCGAAGATTCGCCCTCGGCGAGCCATTCGCCCGATGCCTCCGGCTCCCCCGAGACCGGCGACGATTCCGGCACCTCCGGCTCGGGCCACTGAGCCGCCCGGCTTCGGCCGCGCAGCCCCCAGGCTGAGTCCGATGCCCCCCACCGGCTGCGAGACCGGGCATCATGTAGCCGATGCCCGGTCCGCCGCTCCAACCGGCGGGCGCAGCGCAATGGAGTTCGAACAATCGACTCGAACCGCGGTCCAGCCATCGAGCAGACCAGGCCCGGCGACGACCTGGCCCGGCGCGCTGTGGCAGCCGTCCTGGCCGGCGATCGTGACGCCTTCCGACCGCTCATCGAGCGCGAGTCGGCCGCGGTCGTGCGCATCTGCCATCGGATTCTGGGCAACCTGCCCGACGCCGAAGATGCCGCCCAGGAGGCCTTCGTGACCGCCTATCGGGCACTCGGCACGTGGCGCGGCGAAGGCCCCTTCGGGGCGTGGCTGGGCCGCATCGCCGCGCGCGTGGCGCTGCGCCAGGCGAAGCGCCGGGGAGCCATACGGGAGCTGGCCTGGATCGAGCCTCCGTTCGACGGCCGGGACGCCGGCGCGGGCTCCCCGTTCGACGGACGCGCCGCCTCCCCCGGCCGTCCCGCCCACGACGATCCGCTCGGCCTGGTGCTGAGCTCCGAGCGCGGCAGCGAGATCCGCCTGGCACTGGCCGGTCTGGAGGACCCGTACCGGGAGACCCTGGCCCTGCGCTTCTTCGCCGAGCTGTCGATCGCCGAGATCGCGGATCAGACCGGCCGGCCGGTGCCCACGGTCAAGACCCATTTGCGCCGCGGCCTCCTTCAGTTGCGCGCCGAACTGGGGGGCGTCCGATGAGCGGCCGGCAGTTCGAGCCCTTTGGACCCCACGAGCTCTACGATCCGCAGCCGGGCGAACTCCCGGCCGAGCGGTCGGCCGAGGCGCAGGCGCAGGCGCTGGCGACCGGCAAGCAACTGGAGATGATCGCCCAGCAGCAGCCGATGCGGCCGAGCACGGATTTCGAGGAGCGAGTCTGGGCGGCCATCTCAGCCGAGCCGCTGCCGGCGCCGGTGACCGCCGCCCGCGAGGCCGTTCGCCGCCGCAGGCCGCGGGCCTTCGTCGCGTCTATCGCCGACGCCCGCCGCGTGGCCATGGGCAGCGCCAGGCCGTGGCAGGCGAAGGGCCGCGCCGCGGTGTTGTTGCTGGCCGCCACCCTCGTTCTGGCCTCGCTCGGCGGCGCAGCCGTGGCCGGCGCGGCCAATCTGCTGGCCCCGGCCCCCGCGCCGATCGCCACCCCCACCGCCACTCCCACTCCCACCCCTGTGCCCTCACCGA
>CAZFLI010000085.1:0-8621 GCA_964519845.1 uncultured Anaerolineaceae bacterium
CCCCGTCCCGCGCTGGCGGATGGTGCTCGAGAAGATGGCCGCGCTCGTCATCGCCATGTCCGTCGCGGCTGCGGTGATGCTGGCCGGCATCCAGATCGGCGCTGTGACCAGCAACAGCCCGGTGGACCTGGACAAGGTCGCCGCAGGCCTGGTGCTGGCAGTGCTGCTGTCGCTGGCCTTCGGCGGGATGGCCCTGGCGATTGCCGCCTGGACCGGCAACCGCGGGGCCGCGGCCGGCATCCCGATCGGCCTGATGGTTGTGATGTACCTGGTCCAGACGCTCTCGCCGCAGATCGAATCGCTGCGGGCCATCAACCCGCTGTCGCTCTTCCACTACTACCTGGGCCACAACGCCCTGAAGAACGGGCTCGACCTGACGGACGTCCTCGTCCTGGCGGGCGTGGCCGCGGCCTTCCTGGTCGCCTCGCTGGTGCTGTTCGAACGTCGGGACCTGGCGGCCTAGGGCTTGGCCGGACAGAACCCCGCGCCAACCGCACTGGCAGTACCCTAGAGCACTGCGTTCGAGCCAGGCGGCCACTGCGGAGGTATGGGTGCGCGTATCGATAGGGATTGACCTCGGCTCCTCACGGGTGAAGCTGCTCGCGATGGACGAGGCCGGCGAATGCCAGGGCGTGAGCCTCGCCTCCTACCCGACCGAATCCCGACAGCCCGGCTACGCGGAGCAGAACCCCGAGCGCTGGTGGGACGCCCTGCGGCTGGCGATGTCGGAGCTTCTCGCCCGCCCGGCTCTGCGCGACGCCGAGATCGTGGCCATCGGCCTGACCGGCCAGATGCACAGCGCCGTCTTCCTTGACGAGTCAGGCGTCCCGGTGCGGCCGGCCATCATGTGGTCGGACGGCCGGGCCGAGGCCGAGACAGCCGAGATCGAGAGGCGGATTCCCCGCGAGGAGCTCGTCGGCCGCACCGGCAACAGATCCTCCGTGAGCTTCACCGCGCCCAAGATCATGTGGCTGGCCGCCAACGAGCCCGACGTCTGGGCCAGGACGCGCTGGATCGTCCAGCCCAAGGACGCCCTCCGAGCCCGGCTCACCGGCGAGATCGCCGGCGACGTCTCCGATGCGTCGGCGACGCTGCTGCTCGACCTGCGGGCGCGAACCTGGTCGACGAACATCTGCGAGAGGCTGGACATAGATCAGAAGCGGCTACCGCCCCTGATGGAATCGGAGTCGCTGGCCGGTGAACTGCGCCGGGACGCCGCCCTGGCGCTCGGCCTTCCGGCGGGTATCCCCATCGCGGTGGGCGGAGCGGATGCCCCGGCCGCCGCCCTGGGGCTGGGACTCGGCCGGACGGTAGACGCCCACGACACGGTCCTGATCTCGCTGGGCACGGGCGGCCAGGTACTGGCGCCGCTGGACGAGCCCAAGGTGGACCCGCAGGGCCGCCTCCACGGTCTGGCTCACGTCGTGCCCGGCCAGTGGTGCGCCATGGCCGCCATCCTCTCCGCAGCCGCGTCGCTCGACTGGATAGTCAAGCTGCTCCGTCCGGATGATCGCAACGGCGCCCGCGAACTGCTGGCCCTGGCGGCCAGAGCCCCTGCCGGCAGCGACGGCCTGATCTTCGTCCCATACCTGCGCGGCGAACGGACGCCGCACTTCGACCCCCACGCGCGTGGGGCGATGGTGGGCCTGAACGTCGGCCACGGCCCCGCGGAACTAACCCGGGCGGTTCTGGAGGGAGTGGCCTATGCCCTGGCCGAAGGCCTGGACTTGCTGCGCGGCATCGGAGTGGAGCCACGGTCGGGCGTCGTCGCGGGCGGCGGAGTACACAAGCTGTGGCAGCAGATCATCGCCGACGTGCTGAACCTGCCGGTGGCCCTGGGCGCGACGGAGCACGGCTCGGCCCGGGGCGCGGCGCTGCTCGGCGCCGTAGCGGCCGGTGTGCTGCCCTCCACGGCCCAGGGGACGCCGCCACTCCCCGCCGACACGCGAGTGATGGAGCCCGATCCGGCCAGCGTCGAGATCTACCGAGGCATCTCGGCAACGTACCGCGAGTTGTACGGCCGGCTGCCCCGGGACTAGGGTCGGGCGCAGTCCCACCCACCGCGCCGGGCCGCCGCAGATTCGGCCGTCTGGAGCGGCCGACCTACGATTGCCTGGCGGGCGCTGCCCGCGACGAAAGGCAAGGATCCTCATGGCCAACCCCACCTACTCAGCCTTCAACGACGCCCTCATCGAGGACCTCCGCGCCCACGGCGGAGAGGCTACCGGCGGTCCGTTCGTGGGCCGGCCGGTGCTCATTCTCACGACCACGGGCGCGCGCACCGGCGAGCCCCGAACCGTGCCACTCGTCTACTCCCGCGACGGTGAACTCTACGTCGTCATCGCCTCCAAGGGCGGCGCGCCCGCCGACCCGGCCTGGTACCGGAATCTCGCGGCCAACCCCAGCGTCACCGTCGAGGTGCACGGCGAGACCTTCCAGGCACGCGCGACGACCGTCCCCCCGGGGCCCGAGCGCGACCGGCTCTACGCTCAGCACGCGGCGCCGAATCCGGCCTTCCTCGAGTACCAACAGAAGACCGAGCGGATCATCCCGGTGGTCCTCCTGGAGCGCGTCTAGACCGCCCGCGGCCACCCGGCCGCTCCCCCGCCAGCTCGATGAAGCGGCACAGGGCATTGACCAGGCGCATCTGGCGAGGGGTCCGAGCGCGCACCCTGACGAGCGCCGGGCTGGCGACGACGGCCGCCAGGCAGCGAGCCCGCGACGTGGCCACGTTGAGGCGGTTCAAGCTGTAGAGAAATTCCATGCCGCGCGGCGCCTCCTCCGGTGAGGAGGTGGCCATGGAATAGATGGAGACCGGCGCCTCCTGGCCCTGATACTTGTCGACGGTGCCGACGCGGGCCCCCGGCATGAGCCGCTGCAACTCCGCGACCTGGGCGTTGTAGGGCGTTACCACGAGGATGTCGCCCGGGCCCAGGGGGCGGACCGCCCCGCTCTCGTCCGTCCAGGTCGAGTCGCGAGCCAGCAGATCGCCCATCAGTCCGGCCACCAGTTCGGCCTCCTCGGGCGACGCGTTGCCGTTGCCCTCGTGGACCGCCGCGATGAAGCGCACGCCGGTACCGCAAAGCGCTCCCCGGGCCGACAGATCCTGTGTCTCCAGGCCGGCCCGGGGCTCGAGCCGGCCCTCGTAGAAGGCCTCCGAGGTGAAGCGGCACAGGTCCGGATGGAGGCGCCAGGTGCGCTCCAGGAAGAGGCCCTTGTCCGGCGGCATGGTGGCGTGCTCGCCCAGCACGTGGCCCAGGGCGGAGGCCTCCGCGCCGGGCGGATGCGACCCCTGGAGCGGCTGGTCCAGCTGCTGCGGGTCGCCCAGCAGGATCAGGTTGCGGGCCGCCGGCGAGACGGCGATCGTGTTGGCCAGCGACAGCTGGCCGGCCTCGTCCACGATCAGCGCATCCAGGGTCCCTGCCAACTCGCGCCGCGACCAGACCCAGGCCGTGCCGCCCACCACGTCCAGTTCGTCGCGCTGCAGGGCCAGGTTCAGAGCGGCGTTGTCGCGAAGCTTGCGGGCGCGGCCCGAGGTGCAATCTCCTGCCGCGTCCGCCTTCTGGCCGATGCGTACCGGCACCCCCCGGGCTTCGGCCCGTTCCGCCACCAGGTCCAGCAGGTGGCCGATGACCTTGTGGCTGTTGGCCGTCACGCCCACCTTCATCCCACAGCGAACGAGTTCGACCGCGACCTCCGCTCCCAGGAACGTCTTGCCCGAGCCGGGCGGCCCCTGGACCGGCAGGCAGCTGCCGTCCAGCCGCGGGGCGACCCGCAAGGCAGCGTCCAGCGGCGTCTCGCCCTCGCGACACAACGGCTCGCCACCGGAGATGCGAGGCGACCGGCGCATCAGCAACTCGCGAGCTGCCTCGCACCCGGGGCCATCCTCGGGCGACGGCGCGTTCATGCCGTGCCTCGCCGTCCACTCCCCGATCGCCTTGAGGCTGTCCTGCAGGACCTGCGTGCCGACGTGACTGCAGGGCACCAGCGCCCGCGGGTGCGGCCCGTCGGTCTTTTCGCCACGGCGCAGGTCGATGGTGCGGGCCACGTTGTCCACCGCGTCGACGCTACCGGGCGATCGCTTCGTGGCCGGGTCGTCCACCCGCGTCCCGATCTCGATCGCGTGCTCCTGCTCGGGGAAGCGGTAACGGTAGATGACCGATCGAGCCCCCTCGCGAACGGGACCGACCGGCACCAGGTCGCCGATCGGCTCCCGCTCGTCCACCAGCTCCTCGGGCGTCATGTCGAGCAGGGCGTAGTAGCGCCACCAGAACGACTTCTCCTCGCGGCGATGCCAGCTGAGCAGCTGGGCCAGCAGCCAGGCGCCCTGCTGCTCGGGCCCGCGGGCGGCGGCATCGGCCGGGAGGTCCCGACACAACTCCCGCTCCAGGTCGGCGATCTCCGCCAGCCTGGCCGACAGCTCTTCACCCGGCTCCTGGGAGGCCGGCTCCGGCCGGGGCAGCTCACCGGAGTGGTGGATCAGGCGGGCCAGCTCCGGCCGGCGCTCTTCCAGCCAGTCGCGCAGCCGCCAGTTGGAGACGACGTCGTCGCGGTTGTAGCCGGCGATGCGCCTCAGCGTCTCGTCCTCTTGCGGCGACGGCCGGGCGGCGCCGGTGCCGGTCTCTATCTCGGCCAGCCAGGCCTCGAAGGCGACGATGCTCGAACCGGCGTCGCGCAGGTCCACCTCACGCTCGAAGCCGTACAGCGGCTCGAGCTTCTTGATGGAGTAGCTCTCGACGGACGCCCGGAGGCTCTGGCGGACTCCTCGGAACAGATCGACGAAGACGCCGCCGCGCAGCAGCCGGTCCACCTCCTCCTCTCGGGTCGCGTAGCGGCCCATCAGCCGGCCGGCCGCCGAAGGCTCGTAGGCCGCGTAGTGGTAGACATGGATCGAGGGATCCTTCTCCAGGCGGTCGATCATCAGGTCGATCGTCTGCTCGAAGGCCCGCTTCTCGGCCTCGGCAGTGACCCGGCCGGACTCGTCGATGGCCCAGAAGGCGTGGAAGGCAGGCTCGCCGTCCGCGTCGAGCAGCCCCGGCTCCAGGATCCCGAAGAGGTACTCCAGGCCGTCCCCCAGCGCGAACGGATCGCCCTCGATGTCGAAGAAGAGGTCGCCCGGGCGGGGCGGCGGCAGGCTGGTCAGTCCCCGGTCCGGCTCCAGCGTGCCGTCCGGCCGGCGGGCCGGCTCGAGCAACTCGTAGATGGTCTTGCCCGCCTCCTCGCCGCGGACCTGGATGAGCGCCTGCAGGCGGGCCTTCTCAAGGGTCCCGGCGCCCACCTCGCTGAGTGGCTCCGGCAGCGGCGGCTCGAGGGCCGCCAGCCCGCGCCGGGTCGCCACTCCCGCGGCCTTCAGGGCCCCGCGCAGCCTCGTGCCGGCCCCGGCCACGAGCGACAGATCGTCGTCCCGGCGGCGCCGGGCCTGGCAGTTAGTGCTCCAGCGGCAGACCTCGCAATGCTCGACCGGCTCGGGGTACGTTCCGGCGGGCGGATAGGCCACTCCCGCCAGGCGGCCCGCGGCGGCCGCGGGGGCCGCGGGGGCCGCGGAAACACCGGCCGCCGCCCCGCCGCTCCTCACCTCCCCCGCCAACCCCAGGCCCGCCGCCGCGACCCTGGCTTCGAAGGCGGCCTTGACCATCCGGTAGTAGGCCGTGTAGTCCGCCACCCGCACCGTCTCCAGCGGACGGGCGCTGCCGCCCAGGGCGACATGCATGAGCTCCGGCTCCAGCCCCTGGATCAAGGTCAGCGGCTCCACATAGGAGCAGATCTGTAATAGCGCGGAGGCCTTGACGTGGCGGGCCAGCTTGGTGTCCGCGACCTCGTAGCTCCAATCCCCCAGCAGACTCGGCCGGTCAACCCGCAGCAGGAAGTCGGCGAAGCCGAGCCAACGGCCGTCGAAGAAGGTGGCCTGGTAGATCACATCGTGGCCGGCCTCCATGGCCAGCCGGGTGGCCGCGGCGCCTGCCTCGAGACCGGCCCACCTGTCCCCCGAACCCTCCTCCCTGTCGATCCGTGCCACCCGCCGGCCGCTGCCTTCGAGTTCCGCCAGGTAGAGGCGCTCGTGTTCGTCGCCGCGCTTGGCGATCAGCTCGATCTCCGGGTCCAGGCGCTCGGGCCGCCGCACCAGGCCGGCCAGAGCAGCCAGTTCCAGTCCGACCAGGTGCTCGCAGGCCAGGAAGCCGACGAGATCAGTGGCGGCGAAGACGGGGCGTCCGTCGATGAGCTGCATCGCCGCTCACCATAGCGCCCCGCGGTGTCAGCTCGCGCGTCACTGCCGCGGGCCGCTCCCAGAGGGGGCATGGCCCGATCGGACTCTTGACGGTGGCCCTATCGGTCGGTTCACTTAACCGCGGCCGACAGCATTCGGTGCCCCGTCATGGCTCCGACCGCGCGTGCCGCAGCTCCGATGGAGGTCCGCAGGTGCGCCGCAAGCTGCTCGTGACGCTCTCCCCCGTTCTGATCGCCACCGCGACTCTGCTCGTGTCGCCGGCCCCCGTGGCGGCGGCCGAGGTGGTCGAAACCGGCGCCACCACATACACCGTCAACGTGGCGGACCACCGCATCGACGTCTCGATCGAGCTGCGGATCACCAACAACAAGCCGCCGGATGGCCACTACATCTACTACTGGGACCGCACCCAGGTTGCGGTCGAGGCCCAGGCCGGCGCGGTCAAGATGACCTCCAATGGCGGCCGCGTCTCGCAGTCGGTCGCCAAGAGCGACCGCTGGTACCGATACATCAACATCGGCTTCCCGAAGGTCTACTACCGCCAGACACGGGTGATCACCATCACCTACTCGATCGACGCCAGGCCTCGGGCGCCGGGTGGCTTCCGGGCCGTCAAGGCCTATGTGGACGTGTGCGCCATCGGCAGCGGCTACGACTCCGGGACGGTCAAAGTCGTCCTGCCGGCCGAATTCGGCCTCAACAACTACACGGGCGAGGCGCTGCAGGATTCCGGCGTCTCGGGAGACACCAGGACGCTCGTCAGCGGCACCCTCAGCGCCCCATACAAGTTCTGGAGCTGCTTCGACGCCACCAACCCGGATGCCCTGATTACCACCAAGGAGACGGTGGCCGGCCAGAAGTTCGAGATCCAGTCCTGGCCCGAGGATCCGGATTGGAAGGCCATGCTCGAAGGCCAGCTAGCCTTCGACATCGAAGGCCTGCAGAAGATGAACGGCCTGGATCTGCCGGGCGGCACGATCGTCATCCGCGAGGTGGGCAACAGCGAACTCGGCGAGTACGCCGGGATGTACAACTCGAAGACCCAGATCGCCTACGTCACCGAACAAACGGGCGCCGACATCGTGGCCCACGAGCTGTCCCACATCTGGTACAACCACACCCTCTTCTCAGACAAGTGGGCCTCGGAGGGTCTGGCCGGCTACAGCGAGCAGCTGGCCGGATCGGGTCAGTTCACCCCCTGCGTCGAACCCGGCAAGTACCCCGGCACCGGCAGCCCGGACCTGAACACCTGGGTGTCCCTCGACATGAGCTCGACGACTCAGGACGTGGAGATCCTCGATTACGAGTACGACGCGGCCTGCTACATCTTCACCGAGCTCGCCGACCAGATGGGCGAGGAGAACCTCAAGGCTGTCCTGATGGCGGCCGCCAACGGGGAGATGGCCTACCAGGGCAGCACGCCCGGCGAGACGGACATCGTCTCGATGGCCCCGCTCTCGGGGCAGGCGTTGCTCGACCTGATCGACGAACGGGGCATGATCCCGGCCGGCATAGATGATCTCGACCAGGCCCAGGATCTCCTGGGCAAGTACGGCATCTTCACCAAGGCCGATCTTGCCGATCGTTCCGAAGCCCGCGCCGCCTACCACAAGCTGGCCGACCAGGCCGGAGACTGGGACCTGCCGCTCGCAGTTCGCGAGCCGATGGCCTCCTGGAAGTTCGCCGAGGCGAGCACGGCCATGAAGACGGCCGGCCAGATCGTCGCGGCCCGCGACGAGATCGAGGCCAAGCTGTCCGACTTCAGCTTCGACGGCACCAAGATGCAGACCCGTTTCGAGGACATCGAGGAGGCGGACGACCTGGACAGCCTGGCGGAAACGGCCCAGCAAGAGGTCGAGGCCGCCGCCGTGCTGGCCGAGGCCCGGGCCGCCGAATCCGGCGGCCGAAATCCGCTGGCCATGATCGGCTTGCTGGGCGCGGACCTGCAGTCGCCCCTGAGCCAGGCCACGGACGCGCTGAAGAACCTGCACCCCGATGACGCCGAGACGGCCGCCCAGGGCGTGCTGGACCAGGTCAACGGCGCCACCACGGCCGGCGTTGTGCGCCTGGTCGTGCTGCTGGGGCTGCTGGCCCTGGTAGTCCTGGCGTTCGTGCTGTTCAGGAAGTTCCGCAGCCGGCGAGCCGCGGCCCTGGCCCTGGCCGCGGTCGCGATCGGAGAAACGGGCGCTTCCGCCGAGGGTGAGGCCGCCGCCGAAGGCGCGACCGACTCCGCTGCCGGCGAGCCCACCGGACCGCCACCCCCGCCCCCGGCGTGATCGAACCGGCTTCAGCGGGCCGCTGAGCGACGCCTTGGACGATCATCAGCGGCCCTCTTACCGCGCCCTGCTGGCCGTGCCCTGCCTGGGCAGGGTTCTGCTGGCCATGCAGATCGCCC
>CAZFLI010000086.1:0-8447 GCA_964519845.1 uncultured Anaerolineaceae bacterium
CCGAGTACTCGGGCATGCGCTTCGGCTTCTTCTTCTTCGCCGAGTACGTCAACGTGTTCATCGTCTCGGCCCTGATCACGACGCTCTTCTGCGGCGGCTGGACGGCCCCCTTCGACTGGCCGTGGCCGGTGAGCCTCGACCCCATCGACGCCTGGGGCATCGGACCGGCCTGGATCGCCCTGGGCCTGGGGGCGATGATCGTCGGCGCCGACGTGCTGGCGGTGGTCATCCGCATCATCGGCGGCAGGTCCTGGACGGCCCCGGCGTCTTTCGGCCTGGGACTGCTGATCTCCGGCGGCGCCGTGGCGGCGCTGGTGGTGGGCGCCATGTTCATCGCCTTCGACTGGTTCGCCGGCATCGCCTGGTTCATGGCCAAGGCCTACTTCTTTGTCTTCGTCTTCGTCTGGCTGCGCGGCACCCTGCCGCGGGTGCGGATCGACCAGCTCATGGGCTTCGCCTGGAAGTGGCTGCTGCCGGCGGCGTTGCTCAACCTCTTCGTGACGGCCTCGGCCGTCATCCTGCTGAACCGGTGAGGCAATGAACATCGTTCCGGGTCTGGGCATCGCACGGGGCATGGCGCTGACGCTGCGCCGCTTCTTCGCCGCCCGGGCCACCGTCCAGATCCCCGAGGCCGAACCGGACGTGGCCGTCCGTTTCCGCGGCCGGCTGCAGCTGCTGGTCGACGAGTACGGCAACCTCAAGTGCGAGACCTGCTTCCAGTGCGCCCAGGCCTGTCCGGTCGAATGCATCGACATGGGCGGCCACGACACGAAGAACCGCTTCTGGGTCCACTGGGGGGCGGCCGAGACATACGCCGAGCGGCGAGAGGAATCCGCGCTGCGGCGCTCCGGGCGGCCGGTTCCTGACTCGGCCCGCGGCGGCGTCGAGCCGATCGACCTGGCGCCCCTGCAGGCGATCCTGGAGCGGCGCGAATACGACCCCGAGCCGATGCTGACCCTGCTGGAAGAGATCCAGGCCGCCTACGGCTACCTGCCGGTGGCTGCTCTGAAGCACGTCAGCCACACCACCGGGGCGCCCTACGCCCTGCTGTACGGCACGGCCGGCTACTACGGCCACCTGAGCTTCGAGCCTCGAACCCGGACGATCGGCATCTGCTACTGCGCCGCCTGCCTGCTGGCCGGCTCGGCGCGGATCGAGGCCGCGGCCGCCGCGGCCCTGGGCGTCGAGGCGGGCGCCGGCGCCGGCCGGGGCGGGGACGTCCTGGAGCGGCTGGCGACCCACACCCCCGGCGCGGCTTCGCCGCTGGTGACGATCGACGGAGCGGTCCAGACCGGAGCCTCAGTCCGGAACGCCGCCGTTTGGGCAGCGGGCCTGGCCGGCGCGAAGGCCGGCCCGAAGGCCGCGGCGAACCCGCGGCGGGGAAAGGCGCGCCCATGACGGTCGACGTGCTGCCCATCCCCGAGCGCTGGCCGCACATCCTGCTGCCCGCGGCCTCCTACGAGCAGGGCCCGGGGGCCGCCCCGGCCACGGACCTGCGCCTGGCGGTCGCCGGCGGCGCCTTCGCGGGCCTCAAGAAGGCCCTGCTGGAGATGTCGGCAGGCGAGATCGTGAACGTCCTGGCCCATTCGGGCCTGCGCGGCCGTGGCGGCTCGGGCTTCCCCACCAGCGAGAAGTGGCGAGCCTGCGCCCTGGCCCAGGCCGACCAGCGCTACGTCGTCGTCCATGCCTACCAGGCCGACCCGGGCGTCTTCGCCGAACGCGTCCTGATCGAGCGCAACCCTTACGCCGTCATCGAGGGAGCGGCCATCGCGGCCGTGGCCGTGGGCGCCTCCGAGATCGTGGTCGCGCTGCGCGCCGATGCCACCGAAGCCGTGGCGGTCATCGAAACCGCGGCCCGCGAGGCGGAGAGGGCCGGCTACCTGGGCTCGAACGTGCTCGGTTCCGGCCGCGAGATCTACCTGCGGGTCGTGCCGCTGCAGGGCGCCTACATGCTGGGCGAAGAAACGGTGCTGCTGGCAGGGATCGAGGGCCGGCGCGGGCAGCCGGAACAGCAACCGCCCTATCCCACGACCAGAGGCCTGCACGGCAAGCCGACCCTGATCCACAACCCGCAGACGCTGGCCGCCGTGCCGGGCATCCTGGCCGGCCGCCACGACGCCGCGCAGCCGGCCGAGGAGAAGCCCATCGGCCGTCTGGCCGGCACCCGGGTCGGGGCCGCCGGACGCCAGGCCGCGGCCCGCGCCGAAACGGGCCCCGACGTGTCACAGGGCACCGTCCTGGTCCAGGTCTCGGGCGCCGTCGCCAGGCCGGGCTTGGTCGAGGTTCCGATCGGCATCGCCCTGGGCGACATCCTGGCCCTGGCCGGGGGCGTCGGCGGCTCGCACTCGCTCAAGGCCCTTCTGGTCGGGGGGCCGTCGGGCGGGATCCTGCCGGCTTCGGCGATCAAGACCGAGTACCAGTACGACGCCCTGAAGGAAGCCGGCGCCCACATGGGGTCCGGAGCGGTCGTGGCGATCGACGATCGCACCTGCCTGGTTGACCTGGCCACGACACTGACCCGCTTCTGCGCCGACGTGGCCTGCGGCAAGACGATCCCCTGCCGCATCGGCCTGCGCCGTCTGGCCGAAATCGGGCAGCGGATCCGTGAAGGCCAGCCTCGCGGCGACGAGGTCGCCCGCCTGGCGGACCTAGCGGCCGACATCAAGGCCAGCCGCCTGTGCCAGCACGAAGGCAACTCCACGTTGCCGATGCTAAGCCTGGTGCGTTACTTCCGCGAGGAGCTCGACGCCCACCTAGTTCATGGCACCTGCCCGACCAGGACGTGCCGCATGCCGGCCCCGCCCCGCGGCCGGACGACTTCCTGAGGCGTGACGATGCGCGAGACCGACCCCCGCCCCGCCGCCCCCACCTCCGCCACTCCCCCTGCCGTCGCTCCCGGCCCGCCGTCGATCCTGCCGCCGGCGCCGCTGGTCAAGGACCTGCGGCCGAACGAGCGCGAGCGCGGCAACTGGAACAGCCGGGCCGGGCGAGTCGACAGCCGCCCCGACGCGATGGCCCCGCGCGACACGGTCAAGCCGCTCGAGGACACGGTCGCCGAACGGCTGATCACCTCCCAGTCGCCGCAGCGCCCGGTCAACTCACCGACCATGAAACTGGTCGTCGACGGGCGCGAGGTGACCGGCACCGAGGGCCAGACGATCCTGGAGGTCTGCCGGGCCAACGGCATCGAGGTCCCCACGCTCTGCTACGAGCCCAAGCTGCCGGCCTTCGGCGCCTGCCGGATGTGCCTGGTGGAAATCGAGGGCGAGGAGATCCCAACCATTTCGTGCGCCCGGGCGGCGACCCCCGGCATGGTCGTCCAGACCCAGACCGAGCAGCTGAGGCGGCTGCGGCGGACGAACCTGGAGCTGATCTTCAGCGACCACAACGCCTACTGCCTGCCGCCCTGCCAGAACCGTTGCCCCAGCAACATCGACATCCCCGGCTTCCTCAAAGCCAACACCGAGGGCGAGTTCCGCGAGTCGGCCCGCATCTTCAAGCGAACCATCCCCTTCCCCTCGATCCTGGGCCGGGTCTGCCCCGCCCCCTGCGAGGACCACTGCCGGCGCGACGAGGTGGACGAAGCGATCGCCATCCGCGACAGCCACCGCTACGCGGGCGACGTCGTGCTGGCCGATCAGAAGGCCGGTCTGGAGCCGCCGCTGCCGTTCGAGCGCGGACCTGCCACCGGCAAGCGGGTGGCCATCGTGGGCTCCGGCCCGGCCGGAATGTCGGCCGCCTACTACCTGCTGCTGTCCGGCCACGACGTCACCGTCATCGACCGCGACCCCGCCCCCGGCGGGATGCTGCGCTACGGCATCCCCGAGTACCGCCTGCCCAAGGCGACGGTGCTGGAGCCGGAGTACGAGGCGGTCTGGCGCCTGGGCGCCCGCTTCGTGGGCAACCGGGCCCTGGGCCGCGATTTCACGCTGGACGACCTGCGCGGCGACGGTTTCGACGCCACGATCGTCGCCACAGGCTGCTACGACAGCAACAAGCTGGGGGTGGACAACGAGTTCGCCGACGGGGTCATCGACGGGCTCGAGTACCTGAAGGTGGCCACCCTGGGCGAGCCCTACCCCGGCCACAAGGGCAGCCGGGTCGTGGTCGTGGGCGGCGGCTTCACCGCCATGGACTGCGTCCGCACCTCCGTTCGCCAGGGCGCCCGCGAAGTGACCCTCGTCTACCGCCGCGACATGAAGGACATGCCGGCCTACAGCGAGGCTCATGAGGCCCAGGAAGAGGGCGTGCGCATGATCTTCCAGGCCGGGCCCACGCGCGTGGTGACCGACAAGCAGAACCGCGTCACCGGCGTGGAGTTCATCCGCATGCGCCCCGGCGAGCCGGACGCTTCCGGCCGGCGTCGTCCCGAGCCGGCCCCCGGCACGGAGTTCGTGGTCAAGTGCGACCGCGTGATGCTGGCCATCGGGCAGGGGCCGGACCTGTCGTGGCTCGGTCCGGGCAACGAGGGCCTGGAAGCCGTCAAGTGGAGGCTCAAGGCCGACGCAGTCACCTTCGAGACCGGCCGGGACGGCGTCTTCGGCGCCGGCGACGTCCGCATCGGCGCCTCGACCGTGGTCCAGGCCATCGCCGAGGGGCGTCGCTGCGCCTACGCCGTGAATGCCTACCTGCGCGGGGCGGACCTCTCGGACCTGCGCTCCGAGCAAGTGGAGCCGCTGGTCCAGTGGGAGCCCGGCTTCCTCTCGATCACGCCGTACACGGGCGAGGAGAAGGAGCCGCGCCACCGCCTGGCCTCTCTGCCGGCCGAGAAGCGCAACCGCAGCTACGTCGAGTACGAGATCCCGTACAGCCGCCCGGAGGCCACGGCCGAATCGAGCCGCTGCCTGCAGTGCACCTGCGAGGCTATCGGCTACTGCGATTTGCGCCGGCTGGGCATCGAGTACGGCACCACGCTACCCAGCCTGGAGCCAGGGCACGACTACGGCGCCGGCTTCCGCAGCGTGACCGAGAACCGCTTCACCGGCGTCAACCACGACTACATCCGCGACGACAGCCACGCCTTCATCCTGCGCGAGCCGTCGCGCTGCATCGACTGCGGCCGTTGCGCCGCCGTCTGCGCCGACGTCGTCGGCGCGGCCTGCTACGACTTCATGCGGATCGGCTTCGACACGCTGGTGACGACGCCGCTGGACGTCAGCCTCAACGACACGCCCTGCGTCTCCTGCGGCCGCTGCGCCGAGACCTGCCCCACCGGGGCCCTGATGCTCAAGCCGCGCGTCCTGGAGAAGTACGACGTGGACGAGAGCCGCTGCATCCTGTGCGGCATCTGCGTCGATGCCTGCCCCTACGACGCCCTGCGAGGCGGAGCGGACACCGAGCTGGCCCACACCAGCCGCGACAACCCCGAGGTGGACCTGATCGCGCTGGCCGAGGCCTCGCCCGAGTCGGAGGTCACCTACGTCCGGCGCGAGCGGGACTGGCTGGCCCATGCCGTCGCCGACGGCCGGGCGGCGGCGAAGGGCCCGAAGCCGCGATGATGGACGAGGAGGTGGGAGCTTCATGCCGATAGGCGACACCATCCCGCTGACACCGGTCCGCTGGGACGACATCGTCTTCGTCTCGCTGGCCGCGCTGCTGGTCATCTCGGCGCTGCTGGTCGTGACCCTGCGCGACATCATTCGCTGCGGCCTGGCGATGATCGTCTCGTTCGCCGCCCTGGCCGGGATCTACGTTCTGCTGGGCAACCCTCTCCTGGCAGCGACTCAGGTGCTGGTCTACATCGGCGCCATCAGTGTCCTGGTCCTGTTCGCGATCATGCTGACCCAGACCAAGAACGCCCCCACCAGGCTGGTCTTCCAGACTCAGGCTCGGGTGGCGGCGCCGGCCGCGGCGGCCATCGCCGTGGTCATCGCCGGGGCGGTCCTGACCACCACCTGGCCGAGCGGCGGGGAGAGGCTGTGGACATCCACGGCCGACATCTCGAGGCTGCTCTTCCACGATTACGTCCTGCCCTTCGAGGCGCTGAGCGTGCTGCTGACGGCGGCTGTGGTGGGAGCCGTGGTACTGGCCCGCCGCGAGCCCGGCGAGAGCGCCCTGGGCGTGGCGCCGCAGGGCCGCGGCAGCGCCGACTCGGCAGCCGCACCCGGCGGCGAGGCAACCGGCGAAGGAGACCGGCCGTGAGCGGCTCGCTCGACTCCTACCTGATCCTCTCGGGCATCCTGTTCGCCATCGGAGCGTTCGGCTTCCTGGCCCGCCGCAACGCGATCAGCATGCTGATGTCGATCGAGCTGATGCTCAACGCGGTCAACCTGACGATCGTCGCCTTCGGCGCCTTCGTCGAGTCGCTGAGCGGCCACGCCTCGGTGATCGCCCTGCTCGTGGTAGCCGTGGCCGCGGCCGAGGCAACGATCGGCCTGGCCATCGTCCTGGCCATCTACCGCAACCGCCGCACCCCGCTCGTGGACGAGTACCACGAGATGCAGCAATGACCACCCTTCTGCCGATCATCTTGATCCTGCCGCTGGCCGGCTTCGCCCTGACCGGCCTGGCCGGCCGCCGCTACCCGCACGGCGCCCACCAGATTGCCCTGTGGGCCGTGGCCGCCTCCTGGGCAGTGGCCTCGGTCGTGGCCGTGGCCATCCTGACGGGGGCCCAGCCGTTCGGGACCGAGGGGGCCGGCATCACCCTCTGGACCTGGATCCCGGCCGCCGGTTTCCAGGCCGAGATGGGCCTCTACGCCGACAGCCTGACCGCCTGCCTGCTGATCGTGGTCACCAGCATCGGCCTGCTCGTTCACGTGTACTCGGTCGGCTACATGGCCCACGACCCCGGCCGCTGGCGCTTCTTCGCCTACCTCAACCTGTTCATGTTCTCGATGCTGCTGCTTGTCCTGGCCGACAACTTCCTGCTGGTGTTCGCCGGCTGGGAGCTGGTGGGCCTGTGCAGCTACCTGCTGATCGGCTTCTGGTACCCGCGCCGCTCGGCGGCCGTGGCGGCCAAGAAGGCTTTCCTGGTGAACCGAGTCGGCGACATGGGCTTCGCCCTGGGGATCATGGCCGTCTGGTCCCAGCTCGGGACCGTCAGCCTGCGCGAGACCTTCGAACGGTTCGGCCAGGTGCCGCACGAGTGGCAGATCGCCATCGCCCTGCTGATCTTCTGCGGCGCGGTGGGCAAGAGCGCCCAGTTCCCGCTGCACGTCTGGCTGCCGGACGCGATGGAAGGCCCCACGCCGGTCTCCGCCCTGATCCACGCCGCGACGATGGTCAACGCCGGCGTCTACCTGGTGGCGCGCTGCAACCCGATCTTCGGGGCCGCCTCGGAGGTCATGGTGGTGGTGGCGGCAATCGGCATCTTCACCGCCATCATGGCCGCCTCGATCGCCTTCACCCAGACCGACATCAAGCGCGTCCTGGCCTACTCCACGCTCAGCCAGCTCGGCTACATGTTCGCCGCCCTCGGCGTGGGAGCCTGGACGGCGGCCATCTTCCACCTCATGGCCCACGGCTTCTTCAAGGGCCTGCTGTTCCTGGGCTCGGGCTCGGTCATCCACGCCTGCGGCGACGAGCAGGACATGCGCAAGATGGGCGGCCTGTGGCGCCGCATCCCGATCACCTACCTGACCATGCTGGTGGGCTCGATCGCCATAGCCGGGGTGCCGCCGCTGGCCGGCTTCTTCTCCAAGGACGAGATCCTGAGCGGCGCCTACAAGGGCGGCTTCTACTGGGTCTGGGCGATCGGCTTCGTGGTCGCCGGCATGACCGCCTTCTACATGTTCCGGTTGATGGGGCTCACCTTCTGGGGCCGCAGCCGCCTGGATCCGGAGAGGGACCACCACGTCCACGAGTCGCCCATCTCGATGACCGGCCCGCTGATCCTGCTGGCCATCCCGTCGCTGCTGCTGGGCCTGGCCATCGGCTTCCCGCCCGAATCGGGCTGGCTGCACCAATGGCTGGGGCCGATCTTCGAACACACCGTCGAGGCCTCCGGCCGGCACGAGGCGGCTTACGCGCTGTTCGGCGTTGACGGCGCGCTGGCCCTGGCCACCACGACCCTGGTCGCGCTTTCCATCGTCGTCGCCTGGCGCCTCTTCGGCGTCGAAATCCCGGTCCTGGGCCTGCGAGTCGGCGGCCGGCCGGAGCGCGTGCGGGCCGTCAGCGAGGCCCCGGTGATGCGTCTGCTCTACCGCGGTTCGGCCGCCAAGTGGTGGTTCGACGACATCAACGACTTCCTTTTCGTCCGCCTGGGCGGGCGCCTGGCTGCGGGCATCTTCTGGTTCGACAGGGTGGTCGTCGACGGCACGGTGAACGGCATCGGCTTCGCTACGGCCGCGGCCGGCATGCGGCTGCGGCGCGTCCAGACCGGCCGGGTCCAGAACTACGCTCTGGGCATCGCCCTGGGTCTGCTGGCCATGATGGCCGGCTACCTCTTCATTGCCGTGGTCAGGTAGGAGGGCGAGCGATGAACCTGCCGATCCTGAGCCTGATCGT
>CAZFLI010000087.1:0-8361 GCA_964519845.1 uncultured Anaerolineaceae bacterium
GAGCCGTAGGCCGTCAGGGCGGCCATGCCGATCGACATGCCGATCATCCGGGCCACGGTCACCGTCGCCGAGGCGGCCCCGAAAGCCCGCCGCCCGGCCGATTCCACAGCCGCCGTGGAGCGGGGCGTGACGGTCAGCCCGAACCCCAGGCCGAACAGCGCCGCCGAGGCCGCGAAGGACGGCGCGGGCGCCTCGGCGGTCCAGGTCGACATCCAGGCCAGGCCGGCCGTACTGGCAGCCAGCCCCAGCAGGGTCAGCAGCCGCAAGCTGAGCAGGCGGGTCAGGAAGCCCGAGAGCAGGGCGCCGAGAGCGACCGCCCCGGCCAGCGCGCCCAGGACGACCCGCTGCTCGGCCGGGCCGCCGTACAGCACTCGATCGACGAAAACGGCCCCGCCCACGATGGCCGTGGCCAGGCCGTAGCCGGTCAACAGCGAGATCAGCGCCGCGGAGCTGAATACCTTGTCGGCGAAGAGCCGGGGGTCCAGGAACGGGTCGTCGCGGCGCAGGCCCAGAGCCACCGCCCCCAGCAGAGCCAGGACGCCGGCGATCAGGAACACGGCCACCGCCACGTCCGTGGGCAGTCCGAACGACTCCTCTCCGCTGCCGATGAGGGTGGTCCCGAAGAGTATCCCCATCAACCCCAGGCTGAAGAGCAGGGCCCCCGGCAGGTCGATCCTGGCCGGGACGTGGGGCGTGTCCCAGTCGGCGCTGGCGGCCCAGGCCAGGGCCAGTCCGCAGATGCCGATGGGGACGTTGACGTAGAAGACCCAGCGCCAGGCGGGGGACACGGTGGTGACCAGAGGGCCGCTGCTGATGCCCAACTCCGCCAGGGCCGTCTCCGGGTGGATCGTCTCCAGGACGGCCGCCCCCACGAACGGACCGGCCGCCATCCCCAGGAAGGTCAGGGCGCCGATGATGCCCAATGCCCGCGGCCGGGCCTGGCCCTCAAACATGTGCGAGGCGGCCGCCGTGGCGACGGGGATGATCGCGCCGCCGCCCACGGCCTGGACGAGGCGGGCGGCGATCAGCTGGTCCAGGTCCTGAGCCACGCCGGCCAGGAACGAGCCGAGGGTGAAGACGGCCAGCGAGGCGAGGAACAGCCGCCGTACGCCCCAGATGTCCGTCAGGCGGCCGGCCAGCGGCATCGTCACGACGTACACGAGGAGGTAGCCGTTGATGACCCAGGACGCCTTGCGCAGGTCCGTCCAGTCGGCGATCGTGGCCAGCATCTGCGGCAGGGCCACGGCCGTGACCATCAGCTCCAGGCCGGCCATGAAGACGCCCATACCCAGGACGGCCAGCATCACGTAGGCGGAGCGGCTCTGCATCTGTGCAGTTTACGGGCGAACCGGACTGGGCGATCCTGGTGGGCGCGCGCCGCGGGCGACCCGGTCGCTCGGGCTAGGGCACGTACAGCTGGGCCTTGTTGGAGAAGTCGTCATCCTGGCCGCCGGCCACAAGGGCCCGGCCGTCGAGCAGGGCAGTCACCGACGGGTCGAGGACCAGCGAGCTCAGCGAACCGGTCCTGCTGAACTGGCCGGTCGTGGGATCGAAGATCTCGGCCGAGCCGTCCGCGGCGATGATGAGCACAGCGCCGTCACCCAGAAGGGCCACCGCCTCGAGCCGGCCCTGAGACGTCGGGGCGCCCGTGGGCGTGAAGGCCCCCGACGTCGGGTCGTACATGAAGGGGACGGGGCGGTCGCCGACGAAGACCCTGCCGTCCGCGAGCGGGACGAGCAAGGCGCTGGCCGGGACGGACGACGATCCAGTCGGCGCGAACGAATCCGTGCCCGCGTCGTAGACCCAGGCGAGGCTCTCTCCAAGGATCAGGACCCGCTCGTCCGAGAGCCAGGCCGCGCCGCGGATCCACTGGTCGACCTCGAAACCGGCGGCCTGGAACTTCCCGCTGCTCGGATCGTAGATCTCGGCCAGCGGCCCGCCCATGCCGCCGCCCACAACGAAGACGCGCCCGTCGCCCAGCAGTATCGACGCATGGCCGCTGCGAGGGGCCGCCATGGAGCCGGTACGGCTGAACTTGCCGGTCTTGGGGTCGTATGTCTCGGCCGAGGTGTAGAACACCGCATCGTCACCAACTGTGCTTCCGCCGGCGATGAGCACTCTCCCATCTGCCAGTCGAGTCGCGGTATGGTCCGTCCTGGCGGTCCTCATCGAGCCGGTCGAGGTGAACTTGCCGGTCCTGGGGTCGTAGATCTCGGCCGAGGACAGGGGGTCGTTCTGGGCCCAGCCCCAACCGCTGTTCCAGCCGCCGGCGATGAGGACGCGGCCGTCCTCGAGGAGAGTGGCGGTGTGGCCCGACCTGGCGGTCTTCATGGATCCGGTCGCCACGAACTTGCCCGGCGGTCTGGGAGTAGGCGTGGGCGTCGGAGTGGGAGTGGGCTCGGGGCTGGCCGTGACGGCCACCTGGGTAGGCGTCGGGGTGCTGGTCGTCTGAGCCTCGTTCGTCGCCGTGGCGGATGTGCAGGCGGCC
The DNA here is from genome assembly GCA_964519845.1 of uncultured Anaerolineaceae bacterium. GTDB lineage: Bacteria > Chloroflexota > Limnocylindria > Limnocylindrales > CSP1-4 > Fen-1039. Next base: position 2,489 of record CAZFLI010000087.1, read on the forward strand.
ACGGCAACCAGCGACAGGCCGCCCAGCAGCCGGGCGATGTTCGGCGAAACCTTCACGGGACGGGTCCTCCTGCTGTGTGCGACGCCCCTCAGCCCCGCTGTGAACCGGGACGCGGCCGGACGGGCGACCGTTACGCGCCGGGCCGAGCGCTTCGGCGGCCGGCTGGAGATCGACAGCGCCCCCGGCAGCGGCACGCGCCTGCGGGTCAGGGTGCCCCTGGCTTGACAGCCGCCTCTCCTCTCGCCTAGCATCAACCGGCCTTTATATAAAGGCTTGTTTGTAGCAGGACTGAAGGGCCGCCGGCTTGCCTTCCCCCGCGCACATCCGCAGCACCGTTGCCGCGATCGTCGATCAGCCGGACGATCTGCGGGAGCTGCGCGTCTTCCACAAGGCCCTGGCGGACGTGAATCGGCTGCGCATCGTGCGCCGCCTGGTCGAAGGCCCGGCCACCGTGGGCGAGCTGATCGAAACGGTTGGCCTGAGCCAGCCGCTCGTCAGCTGGCACGTCTCGCGCCTCAAGGCGGCCGGCCTGGTCGAGGCCAGGCGAACCGGTCGCGAGGTCTCCTGTCGGCTCCGGCCGGACATCTTCGACGTCATGGAGGAGCGAGAGCGGATGCTTCTCGGCATGGCCGGCCGGACCGTGGCCAACCCGATCGAGGCTCACTAGCCGTGGGCGATCAGTCCTTCGTGTCGCAGCAGACCCGGGCCAGAGTGCGCGGCGCCGCGATGCCGATCGCCGCCGCCGCCGGCAAGCTCGGGCTCACCCCCAACGCCCTGACGGTCATCGGCTTCGGCATCGCCTGCCTGGCCGCCGCTGCCGCCGCTGCCCAGCTCTGGCTGGCCGCGGCCGCCCTCGTCATCTTTGGCGGCTCGTTCGACATGCTCGACGGCGGGCTGGCCCGGCTCCAGAACCGCGTCACCCGCTTCGGGGCCTTCCTCGACTCCACCCTCGATCGGTGGGGCGAGGGAGCGGTCTATATCGGCATCGTAGCCGGGGCCTCGGCCGCCGGCTTCGTCGCGGGGGCGGCGCTGGCCGCGGCCGCGGCCGTCTGCAGCTTCCAGGTCAGCTACACCCGGGCCAGGGCGGAAGGGCTGGGCCTCCACGGCGAGGTGGGCATTGCCCCGCGCGCCGAGCGGCTCGTCCTCCTCACCGCCGGCCTGCTGGCAGCGGGCCTGGACGGCGGGCTGGCGGTCGAGGCGCGCGGCCGGGTCTGGCTGGCACTCGCCCTCGGCATCATCGTCGTCACCACTGCCATCACCGCACTTCAGAGAACCTGGCACGTTCGCAAGCAACTTGGCACAGAGGAGCACAGAGACCAGTGAGCAAGAACGAGAGCGGCGACAACGGCCGCACCCCCGAGAGGGGCAAGAAGATCCGCGTCGCCATCGTGGGCGTCGGCAACTGCGCCAGCTCGCTGGTCCAGGGGCGCTACTACTACGAGAACGCCAGCGACACGGACTTCGTCCCCGGCCTGATGCACGTCAACCTGGGCGGCTACCACATCCGCGACATCGAGTTCGTGGCCGCCTTCGACATCGACAAGAACAAGGTCGGCAAGGACCTCTCCGAGGCCATCTACGCCAAGCCGAACAACACCTACGTCTTCCACCAGGTGTCCAACCTCGGCGTCAAGGTCGAGCGCGGCATGACCCACGACGGCCTGGGCAAGTACCTCTCGCAGATCATCGAGAAGGCCCCCGGTCCCACGGCCGACGTGGTCGGCATCCTCAAGGAGCGGAAGGTCGACATGGTAGTCAGCTACCTGCCGGTCGGCTCCGAGGAAGCCACCAAGTGGTACGTGGAGCAGGCCCTGCAGGCCGGCTGCGCCTTCATCAACTGCATCCCGGTCTTCATCGCCCGCGAGCCGTACTGGCAGCGCCGTTTCGCCGAGCATGGTCTGCCGGTCATCGGCGACGACATCAAGAGCCAGGTCGGCGCGACGATCAGCCACCGCGTTCTGACCCGCCTCTTCATGGATCGCGGTGTGCGCCTGGACCGCACCTACCAGCTCAACTTCGGCGGCAACACGGACTTCCTCAACATGCTCGAGCGAGAGCGCCTGGAGTCCAAGAAGATCTCCAAGACGAACGCCGTCACCTCGATGCTGGACTACGACCTCAGCCCGGACGACGTGCATGTCGGCCCCAGCGACCACGTCCCGTGGCTGCTCGACCGCAAGTGGTGCTACATCCGCATGGAAGGCACGACCTTCGGCGACGTGCCGCTGAACGCGGAACTCAAGCTCGAGGTCTGGGACAGCCCCAACAGCGCCGGCGTGGTCATCGACGCGATCCGCTGCCTGCGCCTGGGCCTCGATCGCGGGCTCAAGGGCACCCTCGTCGCCCCGGCCGCCTACTTCAAGAAGTCGCCGCCGATCCAGATCCCGGACGACGAGGCGCGCGAGCGCGTCGAAGCGTTCATTCGGGGTGAGGACAACCAGACCCTGGTCGGAACCGAGACGCTGCCCAAGAAGATCAAGAAGACGGCCCCGCTCCGCGGCGGCAAGGCAGCCGTCCAGGCCCGGTGACTCAGGACCGCGTGAGCGGGGCGCCGCCGCACGAGCGTCGCTCCGCTCGACTCGCGGGGAGCGAGACACCCAAGTCCGAACAGGCCAACGGCGGCGGGAAGGCCGCCGGCGGCGTCCTGGAGGCGCCCCATCGCCGCCAGGAAGCGACGCTGCCGGCCCACGTCGCCAACTTCGTGCTGCTCAGCTTCTGGCGGGTCTCATCGTGGTGCCTGCGCCACCTCCCGGCCGGGCCGTCCTACCGCGTGGGCGGCTGGGTCTCGATGGTCGGCTATGCCCTGGGCCCCAAGCGCCGGCGCTGGCTGCGGGCCAACTTCGGCCACGTGCTGGGCATTTCGCCCAAGGACCGACGGGCCGGGCAGCTGGCCCGGGCCGCCTACCGCAACTACGCCCGCTACGTGATGGAGGTCATGCGGCTGCCCGGGGTTACGCCCGAGCAGGCCGAGGCCATGGTCGAGGTGGACGGGCTGGACCGATTCATGGACATCTACCGCCAGTCCAACGGCTTGATCCTGGTATCGGCCCACCTGGGTAACAACGAGGCCACCGCGGCCGGCTTCGTGAAGCACGGCCTGCCGGTCAGCGTGGTCGGCGATGACACGGCCTATGCCGGCGTATACGAGCTGCTCAACAAGCAGCGCCAGGCCTGGGGCATCGAGGTCATCTCGTGGCGCAACCTGCGCGGCGTGTACGGTGTGCTGCGCCGCAAGGAGTGCCTGGGCCTGCTGGTCGACTGGGGCTACCGGTCGGACGGCATCCCGGTCAAGCTGTTCGATGCCTGGACGACGCTGCCGGCGGGCCCGGCGCTGCTGGCTGCCCGCCACGGCTCCACGATCCTGCCCTTCCTGATCCAGCGCCTGCCCGACGGCCGGTTCCGCATCTCGGCGGCCGATCCGATCAAGGTCGCTTCGGACAGTCCGGCCGAGATCGCCCGCGCCACCCAGGAGATCGCCCGCGACCTGGAGCGTTTCATCGCCCCGGCCCCGGCACAGTGGTACATCTTCAAGCCGATCTGGCCGGCCACAGCCGAGGAGTCGGCCGAACTGGAGGCCCGCCACGCCGAGATGCTGGCCGGCCGTTCGGGCAAGTCGGCCGCCGGCCGCGGCGGGGTGAACGGGCGGGGTCAGGATGCTGCCGACGAGGGCTCGGCCGGTGGGAGCCGGGCCGACGCCGGGCAGGCCGAGAGCCCCGCAGTCAGGCAATGAAGCGCGCCGGGCTCCGGCGGCGCGTGGCGGATCGCCTGACCGCCTACGTCGTCATCGGGGCCATGGAACTGGTCCGACGCCTGCCGGAGCGGCTGCTCTGGTCAGGCGCCAACGTGGCCGGCAGCGTCGCCTACCGATTCTCCCGGGCCCGCCGCGACCGCGCCCGTCGCAACCTGCGCCGGGTGGTGGAGTGGATGGCCGAGCACGAGGCCGGCGAGGAGAGGTTTCGGCGCGCGGCCACCGATCCGCGCGCCCTGGAGGGGCTCGTCCGCTCTGCCTTCCGCCACAGCGTCCACTACTACGTCGAGATGGCGCGGGTTTCCAAGTTCAGCGCCGAGTACCTCGAGGCGCGCCTTATCAACGACGAGCCGGCCGAGTTGGACGCCGCCCTCTACGAGCGTCGGGCGCTGATCCTGGTGGGCCTGCACTTCGGAACAATCGAGCTGCCCGGCTTCATCGCCGTCCACCGGATCGGCGAGGTGGTCGCGCCGATTGAGACGCTGGCCAACGAGCGGATCCAGTCCTACCTTGGCCGTGTCCGCCGCCCCAACGGGGTGCGGCTGCTGCCGCTGGAGGATTCGGCGCGCGAGCTGCTGGCGACCCTGCGGCGCAACGAGCCGATCGGCCTGATCGCCGACCGCGACATCGCCGGCGGTGGGCTGGAGGTGCAGCTCTTCGGAGCCGCGACCAGGATCCCGGCCGGCCCGGCCCTGCTGTCGAACGAGACCGGGGCCCCCATCTACGTGGCCGGCGTGCGCCGGACCGGCCCGGGCCGCTATCGTGGCAGCCTCCGGCCGCTGCCCGCCCCCAGGGGTGAGAGCAGGCGGCAGCGAAGCCGGGAGATGGCGCAGGAAGAGGCAATGCTGTTCGAACGGATCATCGTGGAAGCCCCGGACCAGTGGCTGGCCGTGTTCCATCCCATCTGGCCGGATCTGGAGCCTGCCGGAGGGGCCGGGTGAGCGCTGCGCGGGGGCAGGCCGCCATCCGACTCGGCCGGGCCGACATGCACATCCACTCGATCGCCTCGGACGGGACCGCCTCGGCCGCCCAGATCCTGGACTACGTCGAGAACCACACGCCGCTGGACCTGATCGCCATCGCCGACCACGAACGGATCGAGGCGGCGGTCGAATGCCGGCGTTTGGCCGAGGCCCGGGGCAGCCGGGTGCAGGTCGCGATCGCCGAGGAGGTGACGACCCGCAGCGGCCATCTGCTCGGCGTCTTCCTGCAGGCTCAGCTGATGCGCGGCCGGCGACTCGAGACTTCGGTGGCCGAGATCCACGAGCAGGGTGGGCTGGCGATCGTCCCCCACCCCTTCTCCGCTTTCACGCTGGGCATGCGCAAGCACGCCATCCTGAGAGTCCACCAGTCGCGTGATCCGCTCGTCTACTGGGACGCGCTGGAAGGCTTCAACCCGTCCACAGCCGGCCGGTACGGGCGCGCCGCGACGGCCCGCATCGCCGCCGAGTTGGGCCTGCCGCTGGTCGGCAACAGCGACGCCCACACCCTGGACACCATCGGCGACGGCTACACGCTCTTCCCCGGCTCCACTCTCGACGACTATCGGGCGGCCGTCCTGGCAGGCACCACCGGGGGCGCCTGCACCACCTGGGGCCCGGCCAAGGAGCTCTCTATCTACCTCCGCCAGGTGCGCAAGCAGACACGCGACGTCTCGCGCTGGGCCCGCCGCAGCTTGCTGCGCGACGACGCCCCTCGCGATCTCGGCGTTCCGCCCGAGGAGCTGGCGAAGCAGCGTGAGTCAGAACGCGCCTACTGGGCCGAGCGCCACACCGTCCCGCACGGCAATCGACCGGCCGATGACCCCGAGTCCATCGGTCGGCTGCGGATCCGCTGGCGGGCCCGCGCTCGCTCCCTCGCCGCGGCGGCCGGCCGCAGCGAGGAGGAGGAGCCGCCGGCATGAAGATCGGCCTGGTGACGCCATACGTCTACCCGCTCCCCGGCGGCGTCAACGAGCACGTCCGATTCCTGTACGAAAACCTGCGGCTGCACGGCCACGATGTCCGGATCATCACCAGCAGCCACGGCCTGCAGCGCGCCTCGGAAGGCGACGTCATCCGCATCGGCAAAGGCTTCAGCGTGCCGAGCAACGGCTCGGTGGGGACCATCACGGTCTCGCCGCGTT
>CAZFLI010000088.1:0-8330 GCA_964519845.1 uncultured Anaerolineaceae bacterium
AAGAGCGCGGGTGTCGAATCCGTGGTCTTCGATCGCGCCGGGTTCCGGTATCACGGGCGGATCAAGTCGCTTGCCGACGCCGCGCGCGAAGCCGGCCTCGAGTTTTGACGCGAAGGAGCTGATCAGTTGGCCAGGATCGATCCCAACAAGCTGACGCTCGAAGAGCGCGTCGTCCAGATCAACAGAGTGGCGAAGGTCGTCAAGGGCGGCCGGCGCTTCAGCTTCAGCGCGGTCATCGTCGTGGGCGATGGAGCTGGTCACGTCGGCGTCGGCCTGGGTAAGGCCGGCGAGGTGCCCGAGTCCATACGCAAGGGCGTCGAAGACGCGAAGAAGCATCTCATCTTCATCCCTATGGTCGGGACCACCATCCCGCACGAGGTCAGGACCGAGTTCGGAGCCACCAGGCTCATGCTCAAGCCGGCCTCCCAGGGCACCGGCGTCATCGCCGGCGGTGCCGTTCGCGCCGTCGTCGAGATGGCCGGCATCCGCGACATCCTGGCCAAGGTCTTCGGGTCCACCAATCCGGTGAACGTGGCCCGGGCGACTCATGAAGCCCTGCGCAGCCTGCACTCGGCCGAGGAGTTGAGCGCCCGCCGCGGCGTCCAGGTCCGGGCCACGGTGGCCGGCCAGCCCTCAGCCGGCGGTCGGACGTCCCCCGCCGTGGAGGTGGTCAATGGCCGGTAAGCTGCGCGTCACTCAAGTCAAGAGCACCATCAGCCACATCGCCCGCAACCGCGGGACGATCAGGGCGCTGGGTCTGCGCGGCATCGGCGACACGGTCGAGGTGCCCGATAACGAGGCCACTCGAGGCATGGTGCGGCAAGTCCGCTTCCTCGTTGAGGTCGAGGAGTTGCCCGAGGAGAAGCGATGAAGCTGCACGACCTGCGTCCTGCCGAAGGTGCCCGCAAGCCGCGCACGCGCGTAGGCCGCGGCATCGCCGCCGGCAAGGGCAAGACCGCCGGCCGCGGCACGAAGGGCCAGAAGTCGCGCGCGGGTGGGACGATCCCGCCGTGGTTCGAGGGCGGACAGACCCCGATCCACGTCCGGATCCCCAAGCTGCGCGGCTTCAAGAACAAGTTCCGTATCGAATACGAGGTGGTCAACGTCGGCCGGCTCTCGCAGCTGGCCGAGACGGGCATCCTCGACGCCCCCGAGATCACGGGCCAGGGCGCCGCCGCCGCCAAGGGCGCCAAGTCCGCCCCGGTCTCGATCACCCAGGAGATCCTGACCGCCATCGGGCTGGTCCGGTCCCTGGATAGGCCGCTCAAGATTCTCGGTCAGGGCGAGGTGAGCAGGCCGCTGTTCGTCATCGCCGACGCTTTCAGCAAGAGCGCCAGGGAGAAGATCGAGGCGGCCGGTGGCACGGCGCAGGTCCTCGAGTACCCGGGCGCCCCCGGCGCCGAGGAGGCTACGGAGACCGAGAAGCCGGCCAAGGCGAAGGCCCCCAAGGCCGAGGCCCCGGCAGCAGCCGAGCCCAAGGCGAAGGCCCCCAAGGCCGAGGCCCCGGCAGCAGCCGAGCCCAAGGCGAAGGCCCCCAAGGCCGACGCCCCGGCAGATGAACCCGCCGTTCCCACTTCGGAAGAGGCCCCCGGCGCTGCTACCGACGAGGATGCCCAGTCATGATCGAGTCGATGCTGAACGCCTTCCGCGCCCCGGACATCCGCCGCCGGCTGCTGTTCGTCGCCCTCATCCTGATCATCTATCGGGCCCTGGCGCACGTCCTGATCCCGGGGGTCAACCCGACCTTGCTCGACAGGCGGGACCAGGGCGGCGGCAACGACTTCTTCGGGATGCTGGCCCTCTTCTCGGGCGGCGACCCTCTGGCCATGTCGATCGTGGGCCTGGGGCTGAACCCCTACATCAATGCCACCATCATCATGCAGATCCTGCAGACGACGATTCCGTCGCTGAAGGCGCTGTCGCTCGAGGGCGAGTACGGCCGCAACAAGATCACCAGCTACTCGCGCTGGCTGTCGGTTCCTCTGGCGGCGCTCCAGGCCTACGGAATCCTGGCCTACATCCAGTACGACGTCCGGCAGAGCTTCGGCATCGAGGCCTTCAGCACCCCGTTCAGCTTCGAGAGGTACGAGTCCTGGACGATGATCCTGGCCCTGACCGCCGGATCGATCGTCCTGATGTGGCTGGGCGAGCTGATCACCGAGAAGGGCATCGGCAACGGCATCAGCTTCATCATCTTCGCCGGCATCGTGTCGCGCGTCCCGGACGCCGTGGTCCGGTTCCTCAGCAGCCCCGACTGGCTTCAGCTGGTGGTCTTCGGGATGGTGGGCATTCTCATCATCTTCGTGATCATCTTCGTCCAGGAGGGCCAGCGGAGAATCCCGATCCAGTACGCCAACCGCGTGCGAGGCCACCGCATCTATCAGGGCGGGTCCACGTTCCTGCCGTTGCGGGTCAACATGTCGGGCGTCATTCCCATCATCTTCGCCATCAGCATCCTGCTGTTCCCGCTCCAGCTGGCGCAGTACTTCTCGGCTTCGCCCGACAAGACCGTAGCCGACATCTCGAGGGGCATTCAGAGCGTTCTGGGGATGCGAGGCCCGATCTACCTCAGTCTCTACTTCCTGCTCACGCTGGCCTTCGGCTTCTTCTACACGTTCGTCGTGTTCAAACCGGAGGAGACGGCCAACAACCTGCGCAAATCGGGCGGCTTCATACCCGGCATCAGACCGGGCCAGCCGACCGAGGACTACCTGCGTCGGGTGGCCTTCCGCATCACCCTGGCCGGCGCCACGTTCGTGGCCTTGGTCGCGGTCCTGCCGATGGTCATCGCGGCGTTGCCGCAGTTCTCGAACCTCAACTCTATGGGCGTGGGATTGGGAGGCACCAGCATCCTGATCGTCGTCAGTGTCGTCGTCGAGACGATGAAGCAACTCGAGGCGCAGCTGATGATGCGCAGCTACGAGGGCTTCATCAGATGACGACCCACCAGGCGATCGGAGATGTCATCGTCCTTCTCGGCGCCCCCGGCGCCGGGAAGGGCACACAAGCCCAGATCCTGGCCGAGAAGCTCGGCCTGGCGCACGTCGCCACCGGCGACATGTTCCGGGAGGCCGTAGCCGAAGGCACGCCCGTGGGGCGGCTGGCCAAGGAGTACATGGACCGCGGCGAACTCGTGCCGGACCACGTCACGATCGAGATGCTCTTCGAGCGCCTGGCCGAGCCCGACGCGGCTCTGGGCGTGTTGCTCGACGGCTTCCCGCGCAACGTGGCCCAGGCCGCGGCCCTGACCGAAGCGCTCGAAGAGCGCGGCGGCAAGGTCAACGTGGCCCCGTACATCGAGGTCGCCGAGCCCGAACTGGTGCGCCGTCTCAGCGGCCGTTGGATCTGTCGCGCGGAAGGCCACTCCTACCACGAGAAGAGCAAGCCGCCGGCCACGAAGGGCGTCTGCGACATCGACGGCTCCGAGCTCTACCAGCGGTCGGACGACCAGCCGGCCACCGTGAAGGCTCGCCTGGCCCAGCAGCTCGGCGTGCTGGGCGAGGTGGTCGAGTACTTCCGCGCCCAGGGTGTGCTGGCAGCCATCGACGGCAGCCAGCCCATCGACAAGGTGGCCGAAGGCCTGCTGGCGGCCATCGAAGCCGCCATCGGAAAGAAGGACTAGCCGGACATGGCGTCCATCGTCCTGCGGACTCAAGGGGAGATCGCGCTCATGCGGCGAGCGGGCCGCATCGTGGCCGGTGCCCTGGCGGCCGTCGAGGAAGAGCTGAAGCCGGGGGTGACCACGGCCGGCCTGGACGCCGTGGCGGAAGACTACATCCGCAAGGCAGGGGCCACGCCCTCGTTCAAGGGCTACCACGGCTTCCCTGCCAGCATCTGCGTCTCGATCGGCGCCGAGGTCGTTCACGGGATTCCCGGCAAACGGGTGATCGAAGAAGGCCAGGTCGTGTCGATCGACGCAGGCGCCATCTGGAAGGGCTATCACGGCGACGCCGCTCGGACGTTCTACGTCGGAACGCCGCCGGCCGAGGTAGCCGGATTGCTTGCCACCACGAGGCTGGCCCTCATGGCCGGCATCGGGGCCGCGGTCTCGGGAGCCCACGTCGGAGACGTCTCCGGGGCAATCGAAGACGTGGCTGTGGAAGGCGGCTGTGGGATCGTTCGGCCGTATGTCGGGCACGGCATCGGGACTCAGATGCATGAGGACCTGCAGGTGCCCAACTACCGGACGGGCGATCGCGGAATCGAGCTCAAGCCCGGCATCTGCATGGCGATCGAGCCGATGCTCACGCTGGGCAACGCCGACGTGGAGACGCTGGGCGACGGCTGGACCGTAGTGACCCGGGACGGATCGCTGGCTGCTCACTTCGAGCACTCCATGGCCGTCACGGAGAACGGTCCGGAGATCCTGACGACGGCATGAGAGAGACATGCGCGCCCGGGCTCGCCGGCCGGTTGCCGGGGTCGTGGATCTTTGGTAACCTAATCGTTCGTGTGTCGGCCGTTGCTGGCCGGCATTCGTGCGAGAAAGGGAAGTAACCCGGAACGTGGGCAAGAAAGACGCAATCGAGGTCGAAGGAACCGTGTTGGAGCCATTGCCCAACACGATGTTTGCGGTCGAGCTCGACAACGGCCACCGCGTTCTGGCGCATATCTCCGGCAAGCTGCGCATGAACTTCATCCGCATCCTGCCGGGCGATCGGGTCCGGGTGGAATTGTCGCCGTACGACCTCACCCGCGGTCGCATCACCTATCGGCTCAAGTAGCGCCGGACAATCACGAGGATCCCTTGAAAGTCAGAGCTTCCGTCAAGGCCCGCTGCGACAACTGCAAAGTGATCCGCCGCCATGGGACCGTGATGGTCATCTGCACCAATCCCAAGCACAAGCAGCGGCAGGGTTAGGTCACATGGCACGAATCGCCGGTATCGACATCCCCCGTGAGAAGCGGGTGGAGGTCGCCCTTACCTACATCTACGGCATCGGCCTGCCGACCAGCCAGAAGGTCCTCGTCCAGGCCAACGTCAATCCGGACACTCGCGTCCGCGACCTGACCGAAGAGCAGGTCAACCGGCTGCGCGAGATCGTCGATCGACGCTACAAGGTCGAAGGCGACCTTCGCCGCGAGATCGCGATGAACATCAAGAGACTCATCGAGATCGGCTCCTATCGCGGCCTGCGCCATCGGCGCAATCTGCCGGTCCGGGGCCAGCGGACCAAGACCAACGCCCGTCAGCGCCGAGGACCGAAGAAGACGGTCGGCGTCCGGCGCAAGGCAGCGACGAAGTAGGAGGAGCCGGACGCAGGCATGGCCGAACGCAAGCGCGCCACCAAACAGCGCCGCCGGGAGAAGAAGAACGTGCCGATGGGGCACGCTCACGTCCAGGCGAGCTTCAACAACACGATCATCACGATCACGGATCCCAACGGCAACGTGGTCAGCTGGGGCTCCGCCGGCGTGGCCGGCTTCAAGGGCTCCCGCAAGAGCACGCCCTACGCCGCCGCTCTGTCGGCCGACCAGGCGGCGAAGAAGGCCATGGAGCATGGGATGCGCCAGGTCGAGGTCTACGTGAAGGGCCCCGGCGCCGGCCGCGAGCAGGCCATCAGGTCGCTCCAGGCCGCCGGGCTCGAGGTGAGCGCAATCACGGACGTGACCCCCGTCCCGCACAACGGTTGCCGCGCGCCCAAGCGGCGACGCGTGTAGGCAGGTATAGAGATGGCCCGCTACACCGATCCTGTCTGCCGGCTCTGCCGCCGGGAGGGCACCAAGCTCTTCCTGAAGGGGACCCGCTGCTACTCCAAGAAGTGCGCCTTCGAGCGCCGCGCCGCGCCTCCCGGCCAGCACGGCGTCCGCCGCCGCAAGGTCGGCGAGTACGGCCTGCAGCTTCGCGAGAAGCAGAAGATCCGCCGCCTCTACAGCGTGATGGAACGCCAGTTCCGCGGCTACTTCGACGAGGCCTCCTCAATCCCGGGCGTCACCGGTGAGAACCTGCTTCGCAGGCTCGAGATGCGCATGGACAACGTGGTCTATCGCATGGGCTTCGCCGCTTCGCGCGCCGAGGCTCGCCAGCTTGTCGGCCATGCCCACTTCACCGTGAACGGCCGCGTCTCCTCCATTCCGTCCATGCAGCTCAAGCCCGGCGACAAAGTCGAGGTTCGTGAGACCCACCGCAGCCGCGAGCCCTTCAAAGAGGCCGTGGACCTCATCGTGTCGCGCCAGATCCCGGACTGGCTGAACGTGGATGCCACCAAGCTTGCCGGCTCGGTTGTAAGCGCACCGCGCCGCGACCAGATGCCGCTGGATCTCAACGAGCAGCTCGTCGTCGAGTACTACTCGAGGTAACGGCCCAGCCATGATCGAACTCGAGACTCAACAGAGCCCGCAGATCGCGCCGGTCGAGGAACTCGGCTCGTACGCCAAGTACGAGGCCAGCCCCCTTCCGGCGGGCTACGGTGTCACCCTCGGCAATGCCCTGCGGCGCGTCCTCTTGTCGTCGCTTGAAGGCGCGGCCGTGACGGCCATTCAGATCCGCGACGTCTACCATGAGTTCACCAGCATTCCCGGCGTCAAGGAGGACGTGACTCAGATCGTCCTCAACGTCAAGCGGTTGCGCCTCAAGAGCTTCTCCACTCACCCGGTCCAGCTCAAGCTGGTCAAGTCCGGGGCCGGTATCGTCACCGCCGCCGACGTCCAGGAATCGGCCGACGTGGAGGTCGTCAATCCGGATCTGGCGTTGATGACGCTGGACTCGGACGACGTGACGCTCGAAATGGACCTCACCGTCGAGAAGGGCGTGGGCTACCTCGCCGCCGAGAGAGCGGAGTCGATGCCGATCGGGGTCATCCCGGTCGACGCCATCTTCACGCCGGTCACCAGGGTCAACTACTCGGTCGAGAACACTCGCGTCGGGCAGATGACCAACTACGACAAGCTGACGATCGAACTGGAGACAGACGGCACCATCACGCCGGAAGAGGCGCTCAGCCGCGCCGCCGACATCCTCGTCCGCCAGTTCTCGCTGTTCGCCAACATCGGCCTGGTGGCCGCCGGACCGGATCGCTCGGCCGGCGCCGCCCCGCAGCTCCCGCCCAACATGCTCGACATGCCGATCGAGGAGCTGGACCTGCCGATGCGGGCCTACAACTCGCTGAAGCGCAACAACATCGTCAAGGTCGGCCAGCTGCTGCAGCTCAAGGACGACGACCTGCTCCGGATGCGCAACTTCGGCAAGAAGTCGCTGGACGAGATGAAGGAGCGGCTGCGCATGCGCGGCTTCATCCTGCCGGACTCCGAGGACGGCTCGCTCGGCGACGACATCGAAGACGTCGAGGACGAAGAGGCCTTCGACGAACTGCCCCCTGAGGAGGCCTGAGCAATGGCCCATCGAATCGGCGGCCGGAAGCTCAGCCGCAAGCAGGGACCGCGACTGGCCCTCTACAAGAACCTGACCGTCTCGGTCCTGCGCTATGAGCGCGTTCAGACGACCGAGGCCAAGGCCAAGGAGATCCGCGGCCAGGTGGAGCGCATGATCACGCTCGCCAAGCGTGGTGATCTGGCGGCCCGGCGAGAGGTCATCTCGGCGTTCCCGAATGAGCCGCTCGTCGTTACCAAGTTGTTCGACGAGATCGCACCCAAGTACGCCGACCGGACCTCCGGGTTCACCCGGATCGTCCACCTCGGCCAGCGACTCGGCGACGCCGCTCCGATCGTGCAGATCGAGTTGGTGTAGCAGGGAAGAGCGATGACTCGCCGGTCCGGCGGATGCCCGGCCAGGCGGCGCGGAGCACGCGAGCGAGCGCACGGACGTGCGTGAGCGAACGAGCGAACGGGCCAACGAAGCAGGGCGTCGCCTGAGCGGCGGCCAAGGTGCCCGAGAGGACACCCCCGTGCGATACATGGCACGGGTCGAATACGACGGCACGGACTTGGCCGGGTTCCAGTACCAACCGGAACATCGGACGGTCCAGGGAGAACTCGAGGCCGCTCTGGCCCGGGTAACCGGCGGCAGCCGGATCCGGGTGGCGGGAGCGGGTCGAACCGACGCCGGGGTCCACGCTTTCGGGCAGGTGATTGCCTTCACCGACCCGATGGGGAGGCCGGCGGCGGAGTTGACAAGGATGCTGAACGCAATCCTGCCGTCGGACGTTTCGCTTCGCGAGATGCGACGCGTTCCGGCCGAGTTCCACCCCCGTCGCGCGGCGCGATACAGGGAGTATCGCTACACCATCTGGAATGGGCCGCGCAGCCCGCTTCGCGAGCGCTTCGCGCTCGGGGTGCGGGACCAACTGGATATCGCCGCGATGGAGCGAGCCGGGTCGGCCCTGGTGGGCCGCCACGACTTCAGCCCCTTCGGGGCGGCGCACCGGCAGCCG
>CAZFLI010000089.1:0-8261 GCA_964519845.1 uncultured Anaerolineaceae bacterium
ACATGCTCGAGCTGCGCATCCCGCTCGAGAAGGTCCAGCTCTTCGACCCCGACACCAACTTTGCCCTTCCGTTCGGGCCCGTCTCCTGATTCTCCGGCCCAGGGACCAAACGCCCCGGCTTCGGCCGGGGCGTTTGGCTATCTGCCGCGTATAGTCTGCCCATGACCCATCGACCCTCATCGCGGACGCCCGGCCGCGCCCCGACCGGCCACCCCACTCTCGACCGGATCCTGGCCGAGCTGGCCGAGCTGGACATCGAGCTGGAAGAGCGCGTGACAGAGCACAGCGAGATCTACCGGGGTCGGTACATGCTCGTCGAGCGGGCCGAGATAGTCCGACCCGATGGTGCGCAAGCACGACGCGACCTGGTCGTCCATCCCGGCGCGGTGGTGATGGCCGCTCTGGATGAAGAGCAGCGGCTGCTCCTGGTGGCCCAGTACCGCCTGGCCGCGGGCGGCGTTCTGCTGGAGTTGCCGGCCGGAACGCTGGACGTCCACGACGGCGTGGTCGAGGACCCGGAGGCCGCGGCACGGCGCGAACTGGAGGAGGAGACCGGCTACCGGGCCGGACGGATCGAGAAGCTGGGTGGGTTCTACAGCGCCCCGGGCTTCCTGACCGAATACCTCTCCCTGTTCCTGGCCACGGATCTCGAACCAGCCGGCGCCGACCGTCGCGAACCTGACGAAGATGAGCGGCTGCGTCTCTTCCGCCTGCCCTGGCGGGACGCCGTCGCGGCCGTCGAGGCAGGCTTGATAGAGGACTCCAAATCGGTCTCCGGGGTGCTTCTCCTTGCCCGCCGCCTGGTATCGAGCGGGGGCGCCGGCCTCTAGGCTCCGGCGCGCCGGGCCAGCCTGCGCTCTACCCGGGCCAGGATCCGGCGGTAGTCCGCGTTCGTCGGCTCCATGGCCGCGGCCAGCCGAAAGTGGCCCCGGGCCTCCTCCAGCCTCCCCATCCGCTCCAGGGCAAGCCCGAGCCCCAGGTGCGCGAGGTGATTGGATGGATCCAATTCGAGCAGGGCCTCGAAGGAGCGGGCCGCCGGCCGGTCCTGACCGCTGCCGTAGTAGGCCCGGCCCAGCGCCTCGAGAATCGAGCCCTTGCGGGGCTCCAGGCGGAGAGCTCGCTCCAGGACCACCGCGGCCTGGGCGTGGTGCTTGTCGGCCAGCAGCTCCTGGCCGCGCCGCAGCAACCCGTAGGCCGTCTCACGCTCGTCGTCGGTCATCGTCGGACCCGTCCTCCTCGACGATCGCCACCGCCCGGCGCCGGCGCAGATCGATGGCCAGCAGCAGAAGCAGCCCGGCCAGGCTCACCGCCGTTCCGAACAGCCGGACCTGCCCGGAGCCGGCCGCGCCGGTCCAGGCCGATCGAGCGGCCGAGGCCAGATCCGCGGCTTCGGCCAGATCGCCGGCCGCGAACGCCTTCCTGGCCTCGGCCAGTTGGGCATCCGGATCGGCGCCGAGCAGGCCGACGATGCCGGCCGCCCCGCCGCTCGACGTCCGGGCCAGTCGGGCCGCCGTAAGCTCGGACAGCGCCAGGAGCTCGTTTGTGGCCTCGGTTCGGGCCTCATCCACGGTCTCCTCCTCGAACAGCCGGCGAAGCGTGGCCGGCGGCGAGGTGCCTTCGGCGGCGGCCCGGGCCTCGATCTGGGTTCTCATGACCAGCACCGCCCGGGTCTCGGCCAGCAATTGCTCGGCCGGCCCGAATTGCCAGTCCGTCATCGCCGACCGCAGGTCGGGGGGCATCTGCCAGCCCTCCGCCAGCGCCCGCGTCCGGTGGTAGTCGTCGACTGCCGAACCACGCTGGGCCAGCAGGTAGGCCTCGTCGGGTGTCACCACCCAGCGCTCCCAGACCGCCGTCAGAGAGGAGCCGCTGGCCTGCTCCAGATAGTCCAGCAGGCGGCGCCAATCGAGGGCCGGCGCGCTCGGGACCATCGGGCCGGGGGCCATCGGCGAGGCGAAAGCTCCCGGGCTGGTGGGGCTGGCGACCGGCGTCGCCGATGGGGCGGCGCTGGGGTCTGGAGTGGCGGATGGCTCGCCGGCGCCCGGGGCCTGAGGACCGGCAGGCCTCGGTGGATCGTCGTATGGGCCCGCTCCCGATCGCGACCAGGCCCAGACCTGCCGCAGCTTCTCCTGCCCCACGATCTCGGCCGTCTCCCGGGCCGCCTGGAGGCTGGCGGCGTACAGGTACGCCTCCCGGGCGGAGCCCGGATCGCCGCGCCCAAGCCACTCGTTGAGCGGTACGGCCGCCGCCATGAGGGACCCGCTCAACTCCGGGGCGTGGTCGGCCAGTCCAAGCGTCAGGATCGTCTGTTCCGCGTAGTAGGAGGCGAAGCCCTCGTTGATCCAACGATCGGAGGCCAGGAAGTCGTCGAACCACAGGTGGGCCAGCTCGTGCAGGATCGTCATCGGATCGGCGAAGTAGGAGATCTTCACCCGTCCGGCGCTGCGGTCGTACTCGCCGCTGAAGCCGCCGATACCGCGGGCCGTGGACTCTTCCAGGGTGATCGACCGGAGGCGCGGGTCGCCACGGCCTATCAGGTCTCGCAACACGGGGTAGCCGGCCAGCAGGATCTGTTCCACCTGGGCCGCCCAACTAGGATCGTCGGCCCAGTAGCGCAGGGCAACCTGCAACGGCGCGACCGTTACGAAGCGCACCACGTGGTCCGCGGACGGCTCGAACAGTGAGGCCGTGAACCAGGCGTTGACGGCCGTGGAGTCGGATACGAGACCGGACGAGTAGACGGTCTCGCCGCCCGGGCCGGCCTTGCTGGTCAGGTTGCCGAACGGCTCCTGGACCGAGTAGCCGGCCGGGAAGATTACGGTGACCGAACTGCCGGGTGTGTCGGGACTGCCGAAGGCGACGACCGGGAAGGAAGCGACGTCGCGGCCGATGTGCAGATCGCGGTCGGTCGATCCTCCGGCGTCGACGAGGTCGAACTCGAAGTCGAACGAACCACTGTCGCCGGCGTACAGCCGCTGACGGAAGGTCGTGTAGACGACGACTCCGTAGGGCGAAGAGGCCATCGCCTTGACCGGCAGGTCCTGACCCTCGGCGTCGGTCGCCTTGAAGCCCTCGGATGCAGCCGGCAGGGTCAGTTCGAGGCCCTGGAAGTAGTACCGCCTCTCGCCCGAGCCGGAGGCATGCGAGGTGGCCGTGACCTGCAGTGTGACGTGGACCCGACCCGCGGCCATGTCCGGGCGCCACGTCCCGATGGTCGTGTAGGACAGGCCCGACTGGTAGGCCCTAACAGATGCCGGGAGCGCGCCCTGCCAGACCGCCGCCGCCAGCAACGCGAGGGTCAGTAACCCCCTGCTCGGCACGGCGCTTGCGCTCATCCAATCACCTCTGCCCGAGACGCCCCGGTCAGTCCGCCGGATCTCTCGCCGGGTGGTCCGTCCCGCCAACGGCCAACTGGTCGCCGTCGCCGGATTCCCGCCCCTCCCCGCCCTCGGCGGCAGCGGCCCGGGCCGCCGGCCTGACCAGGCGATCGCGCGGCCGCTCCACCGTGGAGCCGCTGCGCACCACGCGCGACCCGAAGTCGGTGGCTCGCACCCCCTCGCCGATCAGCACGTTGCGCCCGATGCGGACCCCGCGCGGGATGGTGGCTCGCTTGCCGACGACGGTGATGCCGGTGTTGAGCCGGCCCGGCTCACGGCGATTGACCTCGTCGTAGTCCGTGCCCTCTCCCACGATCGCGCCGGGGCCCACCGTCACCTCCTTGTCCAGGATGGACCGGTCGATGACGGCGCCGGGCCGGATGATCGAGTCGAACATGATGATCGAGTCCCGCACAACGGCGCCCACGTCCACCACCACGCCCGGCGAGAGGACCGAGTTGACGACCGAGCCGTTCACCACGCAGCCGTGGCTGACCAGGCTGCGATGAACCTGGGCCGTGGCTCCGATCTTGGCCGGAGCGCGTTCCTCGGATCGCGTGTGGATGACCCACTCGCGATCGTACAGGTCCAGTTCTGGAGCGTCGGACAGCAAGGCCAGGTTGGCCTCCCAATAGGACTGGATGGTGCCCACGTCCTGCCAGTAGCCGTCGAAGCGGTAGCCGAAGACGCGAGCGCCGCCTTCGATCATGGCCGGGATGACGTTGTGGCCGAAGTCGGAGCGGGTGTCGGACAGCCACTGTTGCAGGGCCCGCTTGGAGAACACGTAGACGCCCATGCTTGCCAGGTCGCTCTTGGGCTGACGCGGCTTCTCGTACCACTCGACGATCCGGCTGGTCTCATCCATGGCCAGGATGCCCATTCGGGACGCGTCGGCCAGCGGCACCCGCCGGACGGCGATCGTGACGTCGGCCCGATGGCGGCGGTGGGCGGCCACGAAGGGCTGGTAGTCCATCTTGTAGATGTGATCCCCGGCCAGGATCAGGACCGCTTCGCCGCGCGCCTGGCTGATGACATTCAGGTTCTGCAGAACGGCGTCGGCGGTCCCCCGGTACCACTCCGCGACTCGCCCGCGAGCGATGTAGGGTTGGAGCATCCGTACGCCGCCGGTGTTGCGGTCCAGGTCCCAGGGCCGGCCCATGCCGATGTGGTCGTTGAGCGAGCGGGGGTTGTACTGCGTCAGGACCACCACGTTGTCCACGTCCGAGTTGACGCAATTCGACAGCGTGAAATCGATGATGCGGTACTTGCCGCCGAACGGGACGGCCGGCTTGGCGCGCATCGACGAAAGGATGGAGAGCCGCTCACCCTCGCCGCCAGCAAGTATCACCGCCAGAGTGCGCTTCATCGGGCGTCCTCTAGGTCGTGGTTGGCATCAGCCGATCGAGCCGATCTGATGCTAACACCGCGCCCGCCGACCAGGCATGAGCCCCGGCCGGCCCGCCCCGGCTACAGGAACAGCCGTGGGTTCTTGAAGACGCCGTCGGACAGGACCGCCCAGTGGAGGTGGCAGCCCGTGGAGTGACCGGTCGTGTTCTCAGTGCCGATGAGCTGGCCGGACGATACCTGCGCCCCAACGAAGATCCCGGCCGGCGCCTTGCCCGTCATGTGGGCGTACCAGGTCACCAGGTTCTCGGAGTGGGCGATGATCACCAGCCAGGCCTTGGGCGGGGCGTCGTAGGGGTTGTAGCCGACGAAGACGACGACCCCGGAGCCGGCCGCGTGAACCGGCGTGAGGCACGGCGCGACGAGGTCGATGCCCTGGTGGAAGTGGGCACAGCTACCCACCCTGGGCTCCATCCAGAAGCCGGTGCAGCCGAACTCCTGGCTGACTCGGCCGCCCATCGGCCAGGTCAGCCGGCCGCTGTACTGCGACGGGATCCGGTCCTTGTAGCCCTGGTCGGCGGCGAGTTGGGTGATCTTCTCGGCCAGTTTGGCGGACGCCTCGCCGTTGGCCTTGATGGCCGCGGCCATGGCCGCCTTGTCCTTGGCCAGCTTCGCGTTGGCCGCCTGCTGCTGGGCGATCTGTGCGTCCAGCTGCCGCTCCTTCGCGAGGAGCTCCTCCTTGGCCGCGCTCAGATCGTTCATTTGCTCGTCCAGCATCGCCTTCTGGCGCCCGACCTGCTCGGCCAGAGCGGAGACGGAGCTGCGGGCAATCTGAACCTGCGTCTCGAGCTCGACGAGGGCCTCGCGGTCGGCACGGATCTGCTCCGCCAGGGCGGCGTCCTGGGCACCCAGCTCCGCCAAATAGGAGACGTCGGAGAGCGCGTCCGACAGCGAGCCGGCCCCCAGCAACTGGGCCAGCAGCGGAGTCTGGTCCGCCTTGTAGGCCGCCACCAGCCGGCGCGCCAGGATCTCCTGGCGTTGCTCGAACTCCTCCTGCTTGGCCTGGCGGCGGGCCTCCAGCCGGTCGAACTCGGCCTGCAGCTCGTCCTCCTGGGCCGCCAGTTCGTCGTAGCTGAGCTGCACCTGTTCGACCTGGATCTGCAGGATCACGATCTGGGCCTGCAGCGTATCCATGGTCGTGTTCAGCTCATCGACGTCCTTCTGGGTAGCTGCGATCTGGGCCTGCAACTTGGACTGCTGGGCCGAGATCGAGGCCAGCTTCTTCTGCTGTTCGGCAATCAGCTTGTCCAGCTTCATCTGCTCGGCCACGGCATCCGAGAGATCGTCGGCGCGGGCCGGGCTGGGCGGCGCCTGGACGGAGATGGTGGACGCCAGCAGGCAGGCGGCCAGGACAATCCTGAGCCACCGGGCGCCGCCGGCAAGGTGGTGGAAACGTCGGTGCGAGCGTCGGTCGTGCATGGCAGTCAACGTGCGAGCTACTCCGTTCGGCACCCGATCATGGGCGCGCTACCGCGTAGGCCCGCCGGTCTGACGCCGTCCTTCGGTAGGGCACGGACTTCGGACGACTCCGGCTGATGCCATCATATAGCGCATCTGCGGCCGGTCCGCAAGTGCGCAGTTTGGTGCAGTCTGGTGCGGAGGCACCCCGCCGGCCGCTCATATTGCCCCGGGCTCATGTCTCGGGGCTCGCGTTCATCGGCAGATCGGTGCTAGCCTCTGCGCTGCACGCCATCAATATTGTTCGGCGGCTTTTCGGTCGCTTGGTTACAGATAGAGGGATGGAGGTCCCCGCGATGCCTCTGTTTGGCCCGCCCGACATACAGCAGCTGGCATCGAAGAGGGACGTTCAGGGCCTGATCAAGGCTCTCTCCTTCAAGGATGCGGCCATCAGAACCGCGGCCGCCGACGCCCTGGCCCCCCTCAAGGATTCCATCGCCGTCGAGCCGTTGGTGGCTCTTCTCTCCGACAGCGACGACAACGTTCGCCGCGCGGCCATTCGCGCCCTGGCGGCCCGGGGCGGCAATCGCGTCGTCGAGCCGCTTGTCGCCGCCCTCGACGACCGCGACGCCGAGGCGCGCAGCGCCGCCGCGGTGGCCGTCTTCAAGCGGCTGCTGACCGACCCCGACCAGGACACCCGGCGCGACACCATCAACGCTCTGGGCCGGATCCGCGCCGTCGACGGAGTCGAGCCCCTCATCAAATCGCTGATGGATGCTGAGGAGAGCGTGCGCGTCGCCGCAGTCAAGGCCCTCCAGGCCATCGGCGAGCCGTCCGCGGTCACCGCCATGATCGTGGTCCTGGCCCACGAGCAGTCCCGCTCGAAGGCCACCGGGCGGTCCAGCCTGGCGGTTGAGCGAGCCATCGGCCAGGCCCTGGACGTGTTGTGCGACGAGAGAGCGCTGCCGGCCCTGCAGGCGGCCATGGACCACGACGACTCCGAGGTCCGCGAGATAGCCATCAAGCGCCTGGCCCGGATCGCCTCGCCGGACGTCACGGACGCGCTCATCTCGCGGCTGGACGACAGCGATGTCGCCATCCGCCGCGCCTCGGCCCGCGGGCTCCAGGAGCTGGGCTGGATGCCGCCCAAGAACCGGGTGGGCGCTAACTTCTGGATCGCCCTGCGGGACTGGCGCCGCGCCGCCGAGATCGGCAAGGAGGCGATCCCCCTCCTGGTCGCCTGCTACGAACAGGCCGGCGCCTTGGAGCAGGGCGAAGTCCTGGTGGCCCTGGCCCAGGCGGGCTGGGAACCAGGCGAAGGTGACGCCGTGGCCCCTTCCTTCTGGGCCGCCAAGGGCGATTGGGAGAAGTGCGTGGCGCTGGGTGAGCCCGGCATCGAAGCCATCGACGAAGTCTGCCGCACGGCGCCTTCGTGGCGCCATCGCGTCGCCGCCGCCGACGCGATGGCTCAGGCCGGACAGGCTCGGCCCTACCCGTTCGTCAACCTGGAGCTGGTCAAGAAGGGCCTCGAGATCGTCGACGGCAGCGGCAAGGATGAGGAGAAGGAAGCGGCCCTGGAAGCCTTGCTGGCCTCGGCGAAGGCCTACCACCCGAAGTCGGGCGAGACGATCGACTGGTGCAGGTGCCTCTACCCGGCCATGAAGGTCCGGGCCGACGGCCTACGCGAGCCGATCAAGGAGATACTCGGCTTCGAGCAGACCTCGGCCAAGTCCGTCACCTACTACTGCCCCAGCTGCGGTACTCGCCGGGTCACGGTCGCAACCTAGCGGCCGCGACCAGGCGCGGCGCCCGGCCCCCTAGCCGCCGGCAGCCGACGGAAGCAGCGTCGCCCAGACGACGGCAATGATCAAGAACGGCCCGTAGGGCACGTACGTCTTGAGCGTGATGCGCTTCGTCACGAGCAGGGCCGTGATCACGACGCCGCCCAACAGCGCTCCGACAAACAGGACCAGAACCAGCCGAAGGGCGCCCAGCAGCAACCCGGCGCCCAGCAGCAGCTTGACGTCGCCTTCGCCGAAGGCGCCCTCGCCGAAGGGCCGCGCGAGAGCGTACAGGGCCAGCGGC
>CAZFLI010000090.1:0-8203 GCA_964519845.1 uncultured Anaerolineaceae bacterium
TGGAGCGGGAGACGGGATTCGAACCCGCGACATTCTGCTTGGGAAGCAGACACTCTGCCAGCTGAGTTACTCCCGCTCGGGAGCCGGCTAAGTTATAGCAGATCGCGAGCCGCCCTCGTCGACAAAGGCCTGCATCGCCTTCTTGAGCGTGGCAAATTGGGCCTCCAGGTCGGGGAGACGGGCAGCGACCTGGGCAAGCTTTCCGGCCCCAGCGGCCCTCTCCATCTCAAGGGCCACTGCGCGCAGCGACTCGCCGCCCACGTTGGCCGACGCGCCCTTGATGGTGTGGACCTGGTGGGCAGCGCCCTCGACATCGTCGCCGTCCAGGCATCTCCGGAGGACCTCGATCTGCCCGGGCATGTCATCGAGGAATGCCACGGCCACCGATCGGGCGAGATCCTCGTCGTCCATCAGGCGAGCCAGCAGGCCCGACCGGTTGAAGACAGGCGTGTCGGATGGTTCTGCTGCAACCGGGGTGGCCGCTGCACGATCGAAAGGCGCACGCTTGACGGGCGCGCGCTTGATTGGCGTGCGTTTGACGGGCGCGCGCTTGATGGGTTCGTCTTCCGATCCGACCGCGTCCTCGCCCGGCAGCCACCGCGCCAATGCCTCGGCCAGCGCCTGCGGAGAGACCGGCTTGGTCACGTAGTCGTTCATGCCTGCCTCGAGGCACCGCTGCCGGTCGCCATGCATGGCGTGGGCCGTCATGGCGATGATCGGGATGTCGTGGTTCTGGACGGCAGACTGAGGATCGCGGATGTGGCGTGTGGCCTCCAGCCCGTCCATCTCCAGCATCTGGACGTCCATTAGCACCAGGTCGTAGGCGACCGACTCGAGCGCGGCGATCGCTTCGGCGCCGTTGACTACGGCGTCCGCCTTCAGCCCGAGCTTGGCCAGGATGCCGAGGGCCACGTCCTGGTTGGTGAGGTTGTCCTCTGCCAGGAGGATGCGAATCTTGCCTCGTCGCATCTCGCGGATGGTGTGGCGCGTCACGATCGGCCGCACCGGCTGGGCCGTGGCCGTTCCGGCCAACACAGTCGCGAGGCAGTCGAAGAGGTCCGACTGCCGCGCGGGCTTGACCAGGTAGGCGGCGAACCCGAGTTCCCGCATGGGCCGCGCGTCGCCTCGCTGGCCGATGGAAGTCATCAGCACGAGGATGGTCTCGGCCAGGGCCTCGTCGGACTTGATGGCCCGGGCGAGATCCGCCCCATCCATGCCCGGCATCTGCATGTCGACGATCGCAGCGGCGAACGGATCGCCGGCCTCTCTGGCTCGCCGCAAGGCCGCCAACGCTGCCGCGCCGTCGCTGGTCACCTCGGAGCGCGTACCCCAGGCATTGAGTTGGGCTGCCAGGATCTCGCGATTTGTGGCGCTGTCGTCCACAACCAGGATGTGGACGCCGCGGATCTGGACCGGCATCGGCGCGCTTCGCGGGACCCCGATCTGCTTGCCGAGGCGCACCGTGAACCAGAACTCCGACCCGCTTCCTTCGTCGCTTATGACACCGATCTCGCCGCCCATCATCACGGCTAGCTCCTTCGAGATGGCCAGGCCAAGCCCGGTGCCGCCGTACCTGCGTGTCGTCGATGCGTCTGCCTGGGCGAACTTGTGGAACAGGAGCCCCTGCTTGTCGGGCGGAATGCCGATGCCCGTGTCCTTGACCGAGAATCGCAGGACGACCTCCGCGTCGGTCTCCGAAACCAGAGTCGCCCGGACCGCGATCTCGCCGTGACCGGTGAACTTGACTGCGTTGCCTGCCAGGTTGAGGAGCACCTGCCGCAGGCGTCCCGGGTCACCGGTGAGGTTGGCCGGCACGTCGGGCGCGGCCGCGCAAATGAACTCCAGCCCCTTGTCCTGGGCTCGCAGGGCCATCAGACCGGCGAAGTCGTCGAGCAGAGCCCGCAGATCGAAGTCCAGGATCTCGAGCTCGAGCTTGCCGGCCTCGATCTTGGAGAAGTCGAGGATGTCGTTGAGCAGCGTCAGCAGGGCGTCCGCGCTCGAGCGCACGGTCTCCGCGTATCGGCGCTGCTCCTCATCGAGTTCGGTGTCGAGCAGCAGGCCTGTCATCCCGATCACCCCGTTCATCGGGGTTCGGATCTCGTGGCTCATGTTGGCCAGGAAGTCGCTCTTGGCCCTGTTGGCGGACTCGGCCCGCGCGGTCGCCTCCTCGAGCGCCCGGTTGGTCTGGGCGAGCGCAGCCTCCGCCTGCCGGCGCGCCGTCACATCGCTCAGAAGACTGAGTGCCGCCGGTCGCCCGTTCCACTCGATGACGGCCGCCGACGGGGACACCCAGATGCTCGCGCCCCGCGGCCCAATCAGCCGGAAGTCGCCGGTCTCGGCGGCTTGCTCGCCGGCGATCCGCCTTCGGTGGTCGGCGTCCACAACCTCCCTGTCTTCGGAGAAGACGAAGTCCAGGAGCGGCCTGCCCACCAGCTCCTTCGCCGGTCGCCCCAGAAGGTCGGTCATCTTGCGGTTGACGAAGACGAGCCTGCCATCCTGGGCGATGTAGATGGCTTCGTTGGCCCTCTCCGCCAGGGTGCGGTACTTCGCCTCGCTTTCCAGCAGGGCCTCTTCGGCTCGCTTCCGCTCGGTTATGTTCCTCGAGATGCCCAGTGTTCCGAGGACCCTTCCTTGCGCGTCGGTCCGGACCACCTTTGTCGTCGAAACCCACATCTCGACGCCGTCAAGGCGGGTCTGCTTCTCCTCCCGGCCCACCATCGGCCGACCCGTCCTCATGATCTCCCGCTCATCCTCCTGCGCGGGCAGTGCGCTTTCCGCCGCGAAGAAGTCGAAGTCCGTCTTGCCGATTGCCAGCGCGGGATCGTTGAGGCCGCAAAGCGCGGCCTGGGCCTTGCTCATCATGAGGAAGCGCCCGTCGCGGTCCTTGAAGTAGATGTGGTCCGGAGTGTTGTCCAGGAGCGCCTTCAGCAGGGACCGCTCCTGGGTCAGGTCCTCCTCCACCAGCTCCTCCGCGGTCCTCTTGCGAACGAGGATCGAGAGACCGGTCGGCGCCCCGCCGTCGTCGCGAATGACGTCTGCGCTGACCTCGACGGCAACCGCGCCGCCGCTCTTGGTCAGGACGCAGTACTCAACCGGGACCGCAAGCTCGCCCGCAAGGACGCTGGCTATGTCGGTGGCGGCGCGGGCTCGCTCCTCTGGTGCAACGAACTCCATGATGGGGTGGCCAATCAGTTCCTCCGGGCCCTCCCAGCCGAGCAAGGAGACCACAGCCGACGAGGCCATCTGGACGGTGCCTTGCAGATCGGTCACGATCACCGGCACCATGTTCCATGAGCGGAGCACAGCGTCCCGATCGGAGCCTGAGGCGGCAGCGCCCGTCATGCCCATCCGGGCAGCGCGCCGGCCGCCGGGCCGAGGCTTCGGAACGAGTCGTTCATCGGTGCTCCCATCGAGACGGCGACAGCCGCACGCGGCGCCTGCCCAGCGCTGGCGCGTCCAGTCTACGCTCGGGGCCGTTCGGGGCAATCAGCCCTTCTAGGGAGAGGCGGATCGGACCTTTCCCGTAGGCGATCGGCCGAATTCCGCAGGCCGCTCGATCTCAGACGTACATCTCAGTGAACATCCCCGCCGCGTCGAAGGCGATCGGGTGAAGCGGCTCGACCAGTTCGCAGCCGCCGGTCGCCAGCATGTCGGCCAGGGCCGGCGCACTGACATACAGATACTCGAGATGCTTGGTGTCGCGGACCCGAACGATCCGGGCGGTCTCCGGCGTCACCCGCAGGCAACAGGCGATCGCCACGGCGAGCGCCTCGCGATCCGTCTCGACCGTCAGCGAGACCCGCGCCCCCTCCGGGGTCTTGGCGGTGACGCAGTTCATGTACGTCTTGGCGTAGTCGATCCGCTCGACCAGCCGGCGCAGTACGACGTCGGCCAGGCCGACCCCGACGGCGTTCCCCTCCGTCGCCTCGGTCAGACCCCGGGCGACGATCCGCTGGATCGACGGCGGGGGAGTGGGCCCGGTGTAGTAGCGGCCGACGACGTTCGAATCCGCTCCGAGGCCGCTGACGTCCTTGCCGATCTCGTCGAGGACCAGCACGTCGATCCGTTCGAGCGGGAGACGCGCCAGCAGCTCCGTCGACATGATGAGCAGCTCCGGCTCGCGGGCGAGGATTCGATCGGCCGGGATGGCCTCGACATGCCGCAGCCGGGCCAGACCGTTCTCGACCAGGGCCAGGCCGAACGGAATCGGGGCGTGGGCCAGGGTGAACGATCCAACCTCCGGAATCAGCCTGTCGAAGATGTCGAAGCCCTGGCGGTGGAAGGTATCGGCGCCCTTCTGCTTGCCCAGGCCGATGGCGATCATCTTCATCAGCCCGCTCTCGATCGGGCCCGAGAAGTCCGTGTGCACCTTCACCCGGTTGATCGGGACGATCGCGTCGGCGCCCTCAAACGCGTTGCGATCCAGGAAGACCGGGACGCCGGACCGGACCTCGCCCAGCTGCACCGTGTCCATGCTCGACCGTATCTCGGCCCCGATAGCCTCTGGAGTGATGCCGTACTCGGCCAGGACGGCCAGCTGCCCATCGGCGGTCGCGCCGCCGTGGCTGCCCATCGCCGGCACGATGAACACCGATGCGCCGGCCTCCTTGAGCCTCTCGACGGTCGCGCCGACGACCTCGGCGATGCGGTCGATGCCGCGGCTTCCGACGGCCAGGCAGACGCGCATTCCGGGCTGGATGGACGGCATGACGGGTTCGAGCGCCGCCCGAATCTCCGCCCGAACATCCTCGATCTCGGCCGGGTCGAACTGCTGACGGACGAGCGCCCACTCGGGCAGCGCGCACTCGAACTCGTCGAACAGACCCTTGATGCCCGGCAGACCGAAAGGCCGATCATTCGACACGGCGGGCGGGTCGCTGAGCCGGTCTGGATCGATCGGTGAGGTCATGGCTTTCGTCCTCAGACTTGGGCGCCGTCCAGGCGGTAGGCTCGCCGGGCCAGGTCGGTCGCGAGTTCGACGGCCATCTGTTCGGCTGCCGCCTCGTCGACTATGTCACGGACGACCAGGCCGGCGAGCCAGCCCGCGGTCGATCGCCGCCAGACGTCGTGGCGGGCCGGAATCGAACAGAACGCCCGAGTGTCGTCGATGAAGCCGGTGAGGTTCGCCAGGCCGGCCGTCTCGACCACTGCGTCGAGGTAGCGGGCGATGCCGTTCAGGCTGTCGAAGAACCACCACGGGGGACCGAGCCTGAGCGCCGGGTAGTACCCGGCCAGCGGGGCCAGCTCGCGCGCGTAGCTGCCTTCGTCGAGGGTGAACAGCACGAGCCGAAGGCGCGGGTCGTCGCCGAAGCGCTCCAGCAGCGGGCGAAGATTCCGGGTGAATTCCGATGCGACCGGGATGTCGGCGCCCATGTCCGGTCCGAACCGCTCGAAGACGCCCGCGTCGTAGTTTCGGAGCGAGCCGACGTGGAGCTGCATGACGAGCCCATCCTCGGCGCTCATCCTGGCCAGCTCCATCAGGAGGTGGCCGGCGAAGCGCCGGGCGTCATCTTCGGACGCCTTTCCTCGGAGCGCCCGGCCGAATATCGCGTCGGCCTCGGTCGGAGTGAGAGACGCCGTATAGGCGGTCTCGACGGCATGGTCGGTCGCGATTGCTCGCTGCTCCCTGAAGAACGCTCGACGCTCCTCGAGCGCGGCGATGAGGCCGGCGGTCGTCGTGATCGTGCGGCCGACGGACTGGGAGAGAGCGTCGAGGCTGGTCCGCCAGGTCGGGCCGTCGATGTTGACCACGCCGTCGGGACGGAAGGTGGGCCGGACATCCCCGCCCCAGCCGGAAGAGCGAATGGCCTGGTGGGCCTCGAGTGGATCGGCGGCGTCGTCGGTCGTGCAGAGGGTCTCGAGTCGGAAGCGCTCGAAGAGCGCCCGGGGACGAAACTCAGGGGTGGCCAGGCAGGCCGCGATGGCGTCGTACACGGCCATGGCATTGGCGCTGCCGAGAGGCTCGTCGATACCGAAGACCTCGCCCAGCTCGTGGGCCAGCCACATTCCCGAAGGCGTGGCCCGGAGGAGACGCTGATTGTCGGCGAAGATCTGCCACACCCGGCGGTGGTCGGCGTCGGCGCGCGGGCTGCCGGGGACTCCCATGGCGGAAGGTCGCGGCCGGACGCCCAGCGATTCGAGGCGCACTCCCTGCGAGTGGAGCAGTCTGAAGATGTAGTGGTCCGGGATGACGAACAACTCCGTGGGGTCGCCGAACGACGCTTCTGGGTCGGCCAGCAGGCGCGGGTCGACATGACCGTGCGGACTGACGAGCGGGAGGTCGGCCACGCGCTCGTACAGAGTCCTGGCGACCCGACGGGTCACCGGGTCGGGCGGGAGGAAGCGGTCGGGCGCGAGGGTTGTGGGCTTGACGGTCATCGGCCTCCTCAAGTCGGAGCTGTCATCGCTGGATCCGGGCCGAGCCGCCGGAGGCCAGCCTCTTCACCTGTGAGAGGGTCGCCATCGTGGTATCGCCCGGATAGGTGGTGAGAAGGGCGCCGTGAGCCCAACCAAGGCGCAGCGACTCGTCCAGCGGGAGGCCGGCCAGGAGCCCGTAGAAGAGCCCCGACGCAAACCCGTCGCCGCCGCCCACACGGTCGTGGACGTCGAGATCGATCGTCGGCGCCTGATGGGTCGCGCCTCCGGCCCAGACGACCGCGCTCCAGAGGTGGCGGTTGGCCGAGGCTACGTGACGGAGCGTGGTCGCGACGAGCTTGACGTTGGGATAGCGCTCGACTACGCGCTCGATCATCTCCCGGAAGGCGCTCGGGTCCAGATCAGAGGAGTCCGTTGCCTCCGGCTGCGGGATTCCGAGCGAGAGGCCGATGTCCTCCTCGTTGCCGACCAGGACGTCCACCTTCTCCACCACCCGCGACATGACCTCCCGGGCCCTGGCCTCGCCGCCACGGGACTCCCAGAGCCTGGCTCGGTAGTTGAGGTCGCACGAGACGATCGTGCCGTGCGCACGGGCGGCGGTCATGGCTTCGAGCAGCACCTCGTGAGTGCTTTCCGACAGCGCCGCAAACAGGCCGCCCGAGTGGAACCAGCGCACGCCCCGGCCGAAAATGGAGTCCCAGTCGAAATCGTTGGGCCGCAGCATGGCCGCGGCCTCGTTGGCTCGGTTGTAGAAGACGACCGGGGGCCTCACGCCCACGCCGCGATCGGAGTAGACCGTGGCGATGTTGGGCCCGGCCACGCCGTCGTGCTCGAAGTGGCGATAGAGGCCCGTGACTCCCATGGCCCGGACCCGCTCCGCTACCAGCTCGCCGACGGGGTAGTCGACCATCGCCGACGCGATCGCCGTCCGCAGGCCGAAGCAGTCGGAGACGTTGGCGGCCACGTTGTACTCGGCGCCGCTGACGTGGATCCGGCACTCGTCGGCCTTGCGGAAGGGGACCAGCCCCGTGTCCAGGCGCACTACGAGGCCGCCGAGCGCCAGCAGATCGAACTCGCCCTCGGGCCGGATCTCGAGCGGGCCGCCGCCCGAGGCGGCCCCGGGTGGGTGGGTGGGCCCGGTCACTTGGGGCCTTCCTTAGGATGGCTCTGCTCGACGTGCCCGCCGAAGCCCCATCGCATGGCGGAGAGGACCCTGGACCCGAAATCGGCCTCGCCTCGCGAGGTGAAGCGAGAGTAGAGGGCGGTGGTCAGGACGGGTGCCGGGGCGGTCGACTCGATGGCCGCGATGCTCGTCCAGCGGCCCTCGCCGGAGTCTGAGACCACGCCCCCGAACTCCTCGAGCTGGGGGCTCGAGACGAAGGCCTGGGCCGTGAGGTCAAGGAGCCACGAGGCGACCACGGAGCCGCGGCGCCACAGTTCGCTGATCGAGGCGAGGTCCAGATCGTACCGGTAGTGCTCGGGGTCGCGGAGCGGGCTCGTCTCCGCGTTCACTTCCCGGCCGACCTTGCCGGCGTTGGCATGGGCCAGGATGTTGAACCCTTCCGCATAGGCGGCCATGACACCGTACTCGATGCCGTTGTGGACCATCTTGACGAAGTGCCCGGCGCCGGCGGGACCGCAGTGCAGGTAGCCCATCTCCGCGTTCGACGGCTCGCCCTCGCGACCGGGAGTACGACTCGTCGCTTCGACGCCCGGGGCCAGGGCGCGGAAGACCGGGTCGAGATGGGCGACGGCCTCGTCCGAGCCGCCGAACATCAGGCAGTAGCCGCGCTCGAGGCCCCACACGCCGCCGCTGGTGCCGCAGTCG
>CAZFLI010000091.1:0-8193 GCA_964519845.1 uncultured Anaerolineaceae bacterium
CACGCGGCGGAACCACTCCCCTTCCGATTCGCCCTCCTCGCGCGGCCAGCGCCGGCCGATCCAGGCGGTCAGATCGATTGCCGTCTGCTCGCCCACCTGGGGAATGCCGAGGGCGTTCAGGACGCGCGCCAGCGGCCGTCTGCGCGACCTTTCGATCGAAGCCTTCAGGTTCTCGGCGCTCTTGCGGGCGAGCCGGTCCAGGCTCTCCAGGTCCTCGACGCTCAGCCGGTAGAAGTCGCCCCGCCTCTTGACCAGGCCGCGTTCCAGCAGCTGCTGCAGGATGACCCAACCCAGGCCTTCGATGTCCATCCCGCCCCGACCGGCGAAATGGCCGAATTCCTGGGCCCGCCGGGCCGGGCAGTCGAGGTTGGGGCAGTAGTGGCGAACCGCGCCCTCGTCGCGCACGACGGCCGTCCCACACACCGGGCACACCGCCGGCATCTGGAATTCGCGCTCGGCGCCGGTCCGCCGCTCCGGAATCGGCCTGACCACTTCCGGTATCACGTCGCCGGCCTTCTGCAGCACGATCCAGTCCCCGATGCGCAGGTCCTTGCGCCGGACTTCGTCCAGGTTGTGGAGCGTGGCCCGGGCTACCGTCGACCCGGCCACCTTTGCCGGACGCATGTGGGCCACCGGCGTCAGCGTCCCGGTGCGGCCCACGTACGGGACGATATCTTCGATCACCGTTTCGA
Source organism: uncultured Anaerolineaceae bacterium (assembly GCA_964519845.1). Taxonomy (GTDB): domain Bacteria; phylum Chloroflexota; class Limnocylindria; order Limnocylindrales; family CSP1-4; genus Fen-1039. The sequence continues at coordinate 693 of CAZFLI010000091.1, forward strand.
CCTGCTCGGGTGGGAACTTGTAGGCCACGGCCCAGCGCGGGGCGCGGGCGACCATGCCCAGGCGCTCCTGCAGGTCGAAGCGGTCGACCTTGATGACCACTCCGTCGGTCTCGTACGGCAGCTGGTGCCGCTTCTCCTGCCACTCTTCGAGGAACCGGCAGACGCCGTCGATGTCCAGGCCTTCGGCCCGCTCGGCGTTGACCGGGAAGCCCAGCGCCGCAAGGCGGTCCAGCGCTTCGGACTGGCTCGATACTGTCGGCCGGCCGTCCGGCCCGTCCTCGAGCAGCTGGTAGGTCCAGCTCGACAGCCGCCGCTGGGCGGTCACCTTCGGGTCGAGCTGGCGCAGCGATCCCGCGCCGCTGTTTCGAGGGTTGGCGTACGTCGCCAGGCCCGCCGCCTCGCGTTCCGCGTTGATGCGGGCAAACTCGGCCTTGGGCATGAAGATCTCGCCGCGCACTTCGCCCCCGAAGGGCTCACGCGCCTGCGCCGGAATGGCCGACACCGTCCGCAGATTGGCGGTCACATCCTCGCCGGTGGTGCCGTCGCCGCGGGTCGCGCCCTGGACGAATCGGCCGCGCTCGTAACGCAGTGAGATGGCCAGACCGTCGATCTTCAGCTCGGCGACGTAGCGCAGCTCGGGGGCCGGCTCGGGGGCCGGCGGCAGCCCCAGGCCACGCCGGACGCGGGCGTCGAAGGCCCGCAGCTCGGCCTCGTCGAAGACGTTGCCCAGCGACAGCATCGGCCGCTGGTGGAGGACCTCGCCGAAGGCGCCGACGGGGGCGGCGCCCACGCCCTGGGTCGGCGAGTCGGGCGTGACCAGCTCCGGGAAGGCCGCCTCCGTTGCGACCAGTTCGCGCATCAAGCGGTCGTATTCGGCGTCGGGCATGATCGGCGCGTCGTCGCGGTAGTAGGCCTCGTTGGCCCGCCGGATGATCGGAATCAGCTCGTCGCGCCGGCCCCGAGCGCCCTCGGCTCCCAGCGCCCGGGCCACCTCGACCGCGTCGTCCGCAACCGGCAGCCCGGCCTCCTGCCCGGCCTCCGCCTGCCCGGCCTCCCGCCCGATCGACTCGCTCACTTGCCCATCCTACCTGCCGCCTGGGGGACCAGTCTCACCCGCTCGCCTAGCCGACGATCTCCAGGTTGGCGACCGAGGCCAGCAATTGCTTCACGCCGCCCCCGTTGGAGAAGGCGACCGTGACAGTCTCGTCGTCGCGCGTCAGTTTGGAGGTCACAACGATGCCCTCACCCAGGAGGGGGTGCCGGACGCGGTCGCCGTCGCGGAACTGGCGTTCCCCAGGGATGCGGGGCCGCGACACCGGCGCCGGACGAGCCCCGGGGCGCGGCCCGGCCCCGGCTTCGTAGCCACCCTGCCCATCCGACACCCGCGGCGGCTCGGCCGGTCCGTGCGGTACGTCCAGCGAACCGGACCGCGCCCCGGCGTCGTGAGCTTCCCGCCGGGCCCCCAGATCGCGGGTGGGCCGGAACCCCTCCCCCGCCCTGGGGGCCCCGGGCCGGCCGCTGCCGGAGCGCCACGCACCCCCGCCGGTGCGGATCGGCGTGCCCAAGCGCGACGTTCGCCCTCGCCCGAATACCAGGTCCGGATCGAGGTCCCGAAGATCGTCGTCGAAGTCCGCCCGCGGCCCCAGCCGCGGCCCGGTCATGAGGTCGGCCGGGATCTCGAACAGGAAGCGGCTGGGGACGGACATCGTGCCCTGGCCCCAGGTTGCGCGGCGGACGGCGTGGGACAGGAAGAGCCGCCGCTTGGCGCGGGTGATTCCGACGTAGGCCAGGCGCCGTTCCTCTTCGAGTTGCTTCTCGTCGTCCAGCGAACGGCTGTGGGGGAAGATCCCCTCCTCCAGCCCGGCGATGAAGACGATTGGGAACTCGAGGCCTTTGGCGGCGTGCAGGGTGATGAGCGTGACGGCATCGGCGCCCGCCTCATACGAATCCTGGTCCGCCACCAGGGCCGTTTCCTCGAGGAACCGATCGATCGCGTCATCCGGCTCCAGGTCGTCGTAGCGGGTGGTCACGGAACGCAGCTCGAGCAGGTTCGCCCAGCGCTCCTCGCCCTCTTCGGAGCCGTCCGCCAGCATGGCTCGATAGCCGGTCTCCTCGAGTACCGCGTCCAGCAACTCGGGCAGCGGGAGCACCCCGACTCGAGCCCGCAGCCTGGCGACCAGGTCGGCGAAGCCGGCCAGGGCCACTCGGGCCCGCGTGCCGAGGGCCTCCAGGCGCCCCTCGCCGGCAGCCAGGATCGCGCTCCAGTAGGTGGCCGCCCCGTCGGCCGCCCGTTCTGCCGCGCCGTCGGCCGGCTCGCCGCCGGCGCGATCGCGCCCCTCGGCCCGGGCCGCCGCGCGCAGCTCCTCGAGGCTCTTCTCGCCGATGCCGCGAGCGGGGACGTTCAGGATCCGCTCGAAGCCGACCTGGTCGGTATCGCTGCGCAAGACCCGCAGATAGGCCAGCGCGTCCTTGACCTCGCGGCGCTGATAGAACCGCGTCCCGCCGACCAGCTGGTAGCGGATGCCGTAGCGCAGGAACGACTCCTCGATGGCCCGGCTCTGGGCGTTGGTGCGATACATCACCGCGACGTCACCACGGTCCCAGCTCTCCGGCGATTCGTCCGCGCGGCGAGTCAGCACCGTGCCGGCGCCGGTGGTCAGCTCCTCGATCTTGCGAGCGATCCACTCCGCCTCTTCCTCCTCGTTGTAGGCCTCGAAGCGGCCGATCTGCTGCCCGCCCGAGTGCTCCGTCCAGAGATGCTTGTCCTTGCGAGAGGCGTTGTGGGTGACCACAGCATGGGCCGCGTCAAGGATCAGCTGCGTGGACCGGTAGTTCTGCTCCAGCTTGATGACCGTGGCGCTCGAGTAGTCGCGCTCGAAGTCCAGGATGTTGCGGATGTCGGCCCCGCGCCACGAGTAGATCGACTGATCGTCGTCGCCCACCACGCAGACGTTCCGGTGGGCGGCGCCCAGAGCCTGGACCCACAGGTACTGCGGCCGGTTGGTGTCCTGATACTCGTCTATGTGGAGGTACCGCCAGCGGTGCTGGTACCGCTCCAGCACCTCCGGCGCCTCGTGGAAGAGGCGCACCGCCTCCAGCAGCAGATCGTCGAAGTCCAGCGCCGCGGCGGTCCGCAGCCGGGCCTGGTAGCTCCGGTACAGGCGGGCGATCTCGCGTTCGCGGTGGGTGTGGGCGTTTTCGGCCAGGAAGGCGGCGTCGATCATCTCGTTCTTGGCCCTGGAGATGGCCCCCAGGATGGCGCTCGGCTTGTACTCGCCGGTCACCGGAAGGTCCTCGGCGCGCAGAATCTGCTTCATGAGCGACTGCTGGTCGTCCGTGTCGTAGACGACGAAATGGGGGTCGAGACCGATGGCCAGGCCTTCTCGACGCAGGACGCGGGCACACAGCGCGTGGAAGGTGCCCATGGCCACTTCTCGGCCGGCCTCCTCTCCGACCAGGCCGATGATCCGGGCCCGCAACTCCGCCGCCGCCTTGTTGGTGAAGGTGACGGCCAGGATCTGCCAGGGCCGGACCGCCTTGACCCCGACGAGGTAGGCGACGCGGTGGGCCAGCACGCGCGTCTTGCCGCTGCCGGCTCCGGCCAGGATCAGAACCGGCCCGTCGGTCGTAGTGACGGCGCGCTGCTGCTCTGGGTTGAGGCGAGCCAGGATGCGCGTCGCCAGAGCGTCCGCGGCTGCCTGCCGCTCGGCCAGGGCGACCGGTTCGGGCTCGAAGGGCGAAGGCTCGGGCAATTCGAAACGCGGTCCGTCGAATGCCTCCGGCGGCGCCTCGTCCGGCGGCGGAAGCGGCTCGCCCGGCAATGCGGGCAGACCGAGCGCGCCGCCTTCGAACGGCGGCTCGCCGGGCTCACTGGTCCGCGATTGGCTCACGCGTTGATTGTAGAAGGGCCCGATTTGACGCGGCTTCGCGCGGCCTGAAGTGCGGCCGTGCCGCGCCGCTCAGCCGTGCCCGTCAGCTGTTCTCGAGTCCAGGGATATCGAACTCGGAGCCCTCCGGAATCCTGATTCGGCTGATGCTGTCGTACTGGCTCAACTCGAGACGAACCGCCCCCGGACCTGCCTTCGAGTCGTTCATGTGGAGCTCCATGCGAAGCACGTGGAAGTCACCGTGGCGGATCCACAGATCCAGCCGGGCATTGCCGATGCCGTCGCCGATGAGCAGGAAGCCCGACTTGACCAGCGCCGGAGTAGCCTGGACCTGGATGTGGTAGGCGGTCCCTTCAGCCTCCTCGCTGTCGCCGAGCAGGACGGGACTGAGCGACTCGTCGGCCGCCATCTCGAGGATCCTTCTGACCCAACTGATGGGGGGCCCGGTGCGATCTGCCGGGTTGACGCTCAGCTCCGTGTCGGCAACGGCCGTGTACTTGGCCTGACCGGGCGAGCGGATGAAGGCGTAGCCACCGGCAACGATTGCCTCACCGGCGAGGTCGGGCACAGTCGGCAAAGTGCCGATGACGTGAGCGGCAGCGTTCTCGAGGTCGATATCGCCCTCGGCCGTCGCGCCCTCGAGGGACACGATCTCAGGAGACGGCGTCGGGGTGATGCTCGGCGTTGGCGTGGGAGAAGGCGTAGGCGTGGGTTTGGGCGTGGGCGTGGGAGTCGGCGTGGGGGTGGGGGTCGGTGTGGGCGTGGGGGTCGGCGACCCGGAGGCGTCGGCCGAAGCCGCAGCCGATCCGGAGGGGCTCGCGATGGGCGTCGCGGTGGGCGTCGCGGTGGGCGTCGCGGTGGGCGTCGCGGTCGGGCTGGGCGTGGGGGTGGCGAGCGGCGTCGGGGTGGGATCGGGCTCGCCGAACTGCAGGGCGAACGTGCCGATCGCGGTCAACTCGAAATGAACCGACTTCGTGGCGTCGAAGGCCTTGATCGCCTCGTCCAGGATCTGGCGGACGTCGCTCACCGGGGCGGCGGACGAAGTGCATCCGGAGACGAGCCCGGTTGCGACCAGAAGTCCACTGGCTATGGTTACGAGTGCTTTCCTGACGAACACGAGCTACCTCCTCACGGGCCGACGGCCCCAGACTGTATCGCCTGTCGGCCTCTTGCGCACGGCGGACGCGCCGCGCGCCCCCCAGTCACCCCACCTGGCTCGGGTCCGGCGCCTCGATTGTGACCGGCTGGCCGTACCTCGAGAAGACCACGACAGCCTGAAGCCAGCCCATCGACCCTGCGTCGGCGGTCAATTCGAGCCTGGCCGGCAGGAGCGTATCCTCGAATGCCCAGTACTCCAGAGCCGCCGAGACAACCGTGATTCGAGCGGCGTAGGACCCGGCCTGCAGCAGCTCGGCGTTCAGGCGGTCGAGCGGAACCGCGACCGAGACGTGGTAGCAGAGGCGGCCGTCGAGGGCTTCCATCGGCAGCATCTCCGCCACCAGGCCGGCCTCTCGCAGGCTGCGCCTGAGGGCGTCGGTCCGGACGGTCGTGGCGCTGCCGGACGGCGCCGCGGTCTCTATGGCCGCCAGCGCATCGCCCAGCGGGGCTTTGGAGAACCTCGCCCCCTGAATGCTGATCCTGGTGTAGACGCTGCCGTCGAGGACTACCACCCTGCCGTCCAGTCCGGTCGGGAAGCCCGGGACTTCGAAGGCCAGGTCGGCGGCCCGTTTCGCGACGGCGACGTCGCCCTCCAGGTAGCTGCGGTCCAGGTCGATCGACGCGCCCAGGGCCCCGAGGATCGAGCCCCCTCCACCCAGGATGCTGAGGCTGGCCCGGCCGGTGAAGTCGGCGCGGACGTGGAACGATTCGACCCGCAGAGCCTCGTACAGCGATCGGGCAACGAGCTCATCGGGGTCGCGGATCGGCGTGGGCGACGGCGTGGGGGCGGGAACCGCCGTGGTAACGGCACCGCGGCAGCCGACGGCCAGCAGGGCCGAGACGGCCAGCAGGGCGAGCACCGGTCGCAGAGTGCGGCTCACGAACACCTCCAATCGCAGAAGCCCCAGGCCGCAGGCCCGGGGCTTCTGACAAGTCGCCGGGGCATCGAGCCCATCATCGCTAGGCTGCCGGCGTGGACTCCAGGATCTGGCTCGCGTCCGGAGCCTTGACATCCACGGACCCGTCGTAGTTGCTGATGATCACGCTCAGGGTAAGGCTTCCCGCGTCGGCCGCAGCACCGCTCACGAGGAGCTTCGCCGGCCGCAGGCTGTCCTTGTACACCCAGTAGTCAACCGACAGGCTGTCTATCTTCACGTCCGCCACCGACCCGGCGTTCTGGGAGACGAGATCGTTGAGCTTGTCGGCCGGGATCGACAGCGAGATGCGGTAGCAGTCCTTGCCTTCGACCTTCTCGTCGTCCTTGAGCGTCACGGTCAGACCTGCATCCTCGAGGTTCTTTCGCACCTCTTCGATCTGGTTGACGATGGCGCCGCTGGCCGGGGCGTCGGGACTGGCCGAGGCGTCGGGGCTCGGCAGATCGAACGGGAGTGCATCCCCCAGCCCGCTCTTGGTGTACTTGGCGCCCTGCAGGCTGTTCTGCATGTAGGTGTAGCCGTCGACGACGATGATGCGCCCCGACAGACCGAACATGCCGGGCACGCCGAACTTGATGTCGACTGCCTGGTTCTTGATGTCGATATCGCCTTCCGCGTACGTTCCGGCGAGGTCCATGTTGCCGCCGAGGCCGCCGCCGCCCTCGCCCAGGGCATTCATGTTGAACTTTCCGCCTACTTCAGCCCGGAAGTGGAGCGACGTGGCATCCGCGACGTTGGCGATGGATCGTGTGATGATCTCTTGCGGATCGCTGATGGGGGGCGCCGTGGGCGTCCCCGCGCTGCCGCCGCAGCCCGCGGCGACCAATCCAACGATCGCCACGAGGGCGAGCGCCGGTCTGAACAGACGGATCACTTGGAACCTCCTGAGAACAGTCTTGCGATCTGATCATCGGCGCCGACAGCGGCGCCGTCAATGGACCCCACCCCCGTTGCGCCAGTCGCCTCTGCGACATCAATAGCGAAGCCCCGGTGTTTGACTCCGGGGCTTCGCCGTCGGTTCGGTTCGCCAAGTAGCTAGAAGTCCATCTCGCCGCCGTGGCCGTGGCCGCCGGCGGAGGGCTCCTTCTTCTCGGGAATGTCCGTGATGAGGGTCTCGGTCGTAAGGACCATCTTGGAGATCGAGGCGGCGTTCTCCAGGGCGGAGCGCGTCACCTTGGCGGCGTCCACGATGCCCTTGACGAACATGTCGCCGTACTCGCCCTTGAGGGCATCGTAGCCGTGTCCGACGGGCATCTCACGGACCTGATTGACGACGACCTCGCCGTGGTCGCCGGCGTTGTCGGCGATCTGGCGGATCGGGTACTCCAGGGCCCGGCGAACGATATCGATGCCGACCTGCGCGTCCGCATCCACGCCCTTGAGCTTGGCCAGAACGGCCTGGCAGTGGAGGAGAGTGGCGCCGCCGCCGGCGACCATGCCTTCCTCGATGCCCGCCCGGACCGTGGACAGGGCGTCCTCGATGCGGTGCTTCTTCTCCTTGAGCTCGACCTCGGTCGCGGC
>CAZFLI010000092.1:0-8126 GCA_964519845.1 uncultured Anaerolineaceae bacterium
AGAGCACCATCGCCCCAATCCTGCTGGCCCTGGGCATCGGCATCGCCGGCGGCACGGCCAGCGGCGGGACGATCCCCACGTTGGCTCCGGGCACGACCGGCAACCCGCTGGGCGCGATCGTCTACATCGTCCTGGTGGGCGTCGTGATCATCGGCGTGGGCTACACAGCCTGGATGCAGGGCTACCTGCGCGGCCGGACCTTCGTCACAGACCTGCTCCGCTCAGGCGCGATCGACCGCGTCATCGTTGGCGCCGGCGTGCTGGGGAACCTGGTTCTGGGAGCGCTCGCGGCAAAGTACGTGACTGTCTTCCTCGCGCCCACCATCGACATCGCCGGCGGCAAGCTCAATCTCCAGGCCGCAATCCTCGACCCGGTCTTCCCCGGCGTCCTGGCCTTGGGCCTGGTCATGCTGATCTGGTGGCTGCTGCGGCACCTCAGCCCGCTGTGGGTGCTGGCCGCGCTGCTGGCCTTCTCGATCCTGTCCGCCTACCCGTTCTTTGGGCCCGGCCAGCAGAACGCCAACGACTACTCATACGACGCCTGCACGTCGTCCCTGCTGCACCCCTGGTTCCCCTGCGGCGAGCCGCCGGCACCCGAGGCTCAGCCCTGAAACCGCTGGCCCAAAGCATAGAGTTGCGGCCCCGACGCGAGGGGGAGCGTCGGGGCCGCTAGAGCGGTCGTGGCGTGAGGGGGGAACGCCGCGGCCGCAAGATGTGTGCCATCTCAACCAATCATGAGGATACCGCAGGTGCGCCAGCGGGCTGTGAGCGACCGATTTCGGCTTGCGCCATGAGCCCGGCCTTGAGCCGGGCGCAGCCGTCAGCCGGCCGGTTGGCCGCCCGATCCGAGCGCCGTCAGAACGGTGACTGCCACCTCGACGCAGGCAAGCGCCAGGACGGTCCGCCGGTGCCGGGCCAGCTCGCCCCTGACCGCCCACAACGGGAAGTAGGTCAGCGGCGCATAGACGGCCACGGCCAGCGGGATCCCGATCAGGCACAGCGGAAGAGAGACGACCCAGGGATTGCCGGTGAAGACCGCCTCGACGACGAGAATCGCCACGAGCGTGGCCGCGAAGAGGCCGCGGCTGCCGAGGCGGCGCCGGAAGATCAGCCAGGTGAACACGAGCGGGTAGCCGAGGTAGAACACCAGAAGTGCCGGCATGTACCTGGCGAAGTAGCTGAGGCGCAGTCCGCCTGCCGTGCCCAGGTCGACCACGACCCACAGCAGGAAGCAGAGCAGGAAGTAGGCGCCGGGGTCCCCGAAGCGGACGGCGCCGCGAGCCAAGATGCGCTCGACCATCGGCAGACCTTAGCAGAGGCCATTGCCGTCGAGGCGCCGCCCGGGGCCGCGGGGCGATCCGATCGAAGGGCGGGCTGTGCACGCGGGCGGGCTGGGCTAGGATGGCCCGCATGGCCGACCACTACGACATTGCCCAAGCCAACGCGCTGCTGCCCGATCTGGGCGAGAAACTCCGATTGCTGCGTCGCCTGCGCCGCGAGGTCGTGGACCTGCGTGATGCCATCAGGGCCCTCCGGCCCGAGCCGGTGACCGGGGACGCGGCCGCCGGCGGGTCCACCGCCCCGCCCGGACTGACGCCGGAGGCAGAAGCCGAGGGACGGACGCTCCACCTGCGCCTGCAGGGCGTGGTGGACCAGATGCAAGCCGCCGTGCTCGAGATCAGCGGCCTGGGCCTGGAGCTGCGCGACATCGAGAAGGGCCTGGTCGACTTCCCGGCCCTCGTGGCCGGTCGCCCGGTCTGGCTGTGCTGGCAGCTGGGCGAGGATTCGATCGGCTGGTGGCACGACTTCGACAAAGGGTTCGACTCGCGAAGGAGCATCGAGGACCTGGCCTGAGTAGACCTCATCCAGGCCGGCCCGCGCCCCCGGCCATGCCGGCAACGGGGCTCGGCAAGTGAGGCGCGTCGGGCACCTTCTCTGAGCGCGCCGCAAGTTGCACAATCCTCTCGCACGCGCTATCGCGCTGCGCTAGGCTCACTCTAGGCGTTTCCCGCCGATGACCTTATGAACGGAGGGATCCAATGGCCCAAGCCAAGAAGCCGGCTGCCAGGAAGCCGGCTGCCAAGAAGCCGGCTGCCAAGAAGCCGGCTGCCAGGTCGGCCAAGCCGGCTACTGCGGCCGGGTCGGCCGCGGCGGCCAAGCCGGCTGCTGCGTCGGCCCCCCCGGCCCCGCCCGCCCCGGCGGCGGACCCGCTCTCAGTCGTCCTCCAGCGCTACGTCGACATGCTGCCGTTCCCGCTGTTCTGGATTGCGGCAGGCGTCGTTGTGGTGACGCTGCTGACTCTGGTGATAGTGCTCATTCAGCAGTAACGGCGCAGTCGAGCTGCGGCCGCGCAACCGTTCCGCAGAAGGGAAGTTGCACATGGCGACAGCCAAGCGTTTGTACCTCTATGCCGTCTCGGGCCTCGGCCTCGCGCTGGGGCTCTCGGGGGCGGCACTCATGCTCCGCACCCTGCTCAACAACATCGGCATCGGCCCACAGGGCAAGACCGCGGCTGAAACCGCTGCTGCGGCCAAGGGCGACTTCGCGACAGCCCTCGGCCTTCTGGTGGCCGGTCTGATCGTGTGGCTAATCCACTGGACGTGGGCAGAGCGCATGGTGGCCGCCGTCAAGGACGACGACGCCATCGCCGAGCGCCGATCGATCGTGCGGTCGATCTACTTCACGGCAGTGCTGGGCGTCACTCTCTACGTCGCGGCATCCCAATTCGTCGAGTGGTTCGCCAGGATCGTCGGCGACGTCCTCGATGCGGCCCCGTTGGTCGGCTCGGCCCCCCAGGTGCCCACGCAGGACCTTGGCCTGGTCGCCGGAGCTGCCGGTTCGGTCACGGCCGCTATGTCCGTGGTGGGCGGCGCCGACGACTCTTGGGCGCTGTCCATCATCCTCGTGGCCGCGGCCGCCTGGGCTTACCACGCCTGGATCCGCGATCGCGATCTGCGCCAGACTCCGCTCATCTCCGGAGCCGCCGCGTGGATCTCGCGCCACTACCTGTACGGCGCGGCCCTGGTCGCTCTGATCATCGGCCTCGACTATGTCGTCGCCATCATCAAGACCCTGACCAGCGAGTGGTTCAACGTGGCCCCCACGGGCTCGCTGGATACGATGACCGGGCTCGGCACGATACCGGCCAGCTCGGATTGGGTCCGCCCGGTCCTCTTCTCCGTAATTGCCATCGCCGTCTGGGGCGGCATCTGGGTCGGCCACTGGCTGTACTCGGTCCGTCTCGCGACCGGCACCAGCCAGCAAGCATCCGCTGAGCGCGGCTCTCGGACCCGGCTGGCCTACATGGCGCTCGTCATCTTCTGGGCGACGGCGACCGTGGTCATCGGCCTGGGCAGCGGCCTGGGCTCGTTCCTGGCCAAGATGGTCGATGCGGGCGATACCGGCACCCCGACCCTGTACCTGGTCCTCGTTCCGGCAATCGCCGCCATCCCAGCCGCCGTGGCCGGGTGGTGGCACCGCGAGCAGGCCCTGGCCGAAGACGCGGTCGGCGGCGTGCCGAACGTCTCCGCGGTCCGCGTGATCCTGTACGTCATCGCCCTCGTCGGCATCTGGGCTCTTGCGACCGGCGCCGCCGACATCCTCCGGACGTTGCTGCTGCAGGTCTTCACGGAGGCCAGCGAGAACCGCTGGAAGGTGCCCGCGGCCGCAGGGCTCGGGCTCGCAGTCGTGGGCGCCATCGCCTGGGCTTGGGCCTGGATGGCAGCGCAGGCTCGCCGCCTCGCCGATTGGCAGGCCGAGTCGGTATCTTCGTCCCGCTCGTACTACCTGTACCTGGTCCTCGGCCTTGCCGTCGCGGTAGGCGCCATGGCCCTGAACACCTTGATCGAGCGGTACGGCAGCATCATCCTCAGCCTCAAGGACCCGGATCTCGCCGTCGTGGTCGCCCCCGCCCTGGCATCCGGGATAGTCGCTGCCGTCGTGATCGGCTACCACTACTGGGTGCTTCGAAACGACAAGCTCCCGCCCGCTCCCGCAGCCGTCGCGGCTCCCGCCGCCCCGGCCAAGGCTGCGGCTCCGGCCAAGCCGGCCGCCAAGAAGGCTCCGGCCAGGAAGGCTCCGGCCAAGTAACTCCGCGAGCACGAAGCGGGACGGTCCGCCAGGACCGCCCCGCTTCTCTTTGTCGAGCGGCTGCGGCCGCCTCCGGCGTCGCCGGCGCTACTCCCCCACGACCTCGACGCCCGCCGCTCCTCCAAGGCGCTGCCGCATCACTCCCACGGCCTCGGGGTTCGAATCCACCAGCAGGAAGCGCCGGCCCAGCTCGAGCGCCGCGGCGCCTGTCGTGCCGGACCCGGCGAAGAAGTCCGCCACCAGCCCGCTCGGTGGGCAGGAGGCCGCGACCACTCGCCGCAGGACCGCCACCGGCTTCTGGGTGGGGTAGCCCGTCCGTTCCGCGCCCCCCGGGGGAACGATCGTCTGCCACCAGGTGTCGGTCGGCAGCTTGCCTCGCGCCGCCTTCTCGGGCCCGACCAGCCCCGGCGCCAGGTACGGGATCCGCTCGACAGCCTCGGCGTCGAAGTAGTAGCGGGCCGGATCCTTCACGTAGACCAGGATGTCGTCGTGCTTGGCCGGCCAGCGCCGCTTCGCCCGGCCGCCGAAGTCGTAGGCCCACACGATCTCGTTGAGGAAGCAGGCGCGGCCAAAGACCGCGTCGCACAGCACCTTGGCGTAGTGGACCTCGCGCGGGTCGAGGTGAAGGTAGAGCGACCCGTTCGGCCGCAGCACCCGCCGCATCTCGACCAGCCGCGGCTCGAGGAAGTCCAGGTAGTCGTCGTGGACGTCCAGGTAGCTCTGCGAGCCCAGTTGGATCGTCCGGTAGCGCCGCCCCCCAAAGCCGGTCCGATCGCCGGCCCCCTCGTCCCGCACGGTCCTGAGGCGGCGCAGAGTCTGGCGCCGCCCGGTGTTGAACGGCGGGTCCACATAGATGAGGTCGATCGACTCGTCCGGCAGGCCGCCCAGCGCGGTCAGGTTGTCGGCCAGCACGATCCGCCCGATCGATCCGCCCAGAATGTCGATCGCCTCAGCCATGGGCGCGAGCGTAGCAGCCCCGCGGCCAAACGAAAGGCGCGCGCCTCGCGACGCGCGCCCTCCGAAAGCGAAGCCGACAGAGAATCAGTCGAACTCGGTGACGGGCGGATACGGCACGGGAAGAAGCGAGGCGTAGCCGCTGACTCGGGCGCTGTACTTCAGGTACATGCCGACGAGTTTCATGGCCGTCTCGGGATAACGGCCGTTGATGAGGATCGGGATCCACAGCACGAGCATGACCAGGTAGAGGACGATCCCCAGCACCATGAGAATGATGGACTGCGGGATCACGACGATGAAGCGGGCCAGGAGCCCGAGGAGGGGAATGCCCCACAGACGGTTGATCGAGCGGTCGCCGTCGTCGATGGAGACCGCCACCGGCCCCGCGGCGCCCATGCCCAGAGGTGGATACGCGCCCGGGAAGAGGAGCATGTAGGCCGCCACGCGCGTCTGGCGGTTGATCAGTTCACCGACGATCTTGCACCAGAGGGCGGGCACTTTGCCGCTTATCAGGATCGGAATCCAGACGATGTACAGACCGAGGCCCATCAGCATGCTCAGGACGAACAGCACGATGAGGTGTGGGATCGCCAGGATTGCCCGAACCAGCATGCCGAACCAGAGCAGGCCCCACCAGCGGTTGACCACACGCTCCTGCGGGAGCGCAACGGAAATGGGGTATGTGGACGCAGTTGCCATGGCAATCCTCCGGCATCATGGGACGCGCACCGCAACATCCTACGCCGGCGCGACGGCGCCGCAAGAGCCTGGTCCGTTGCCCGGGAAACGGCTGGGCGGCCGGGCGAGCCGGCCGCGGACCCGCCTACCTGGGGTAGCGGCCCAGCAGCTTCTTGAAGAACCGATGCGGGGCGTGCATCGCCCCGCTGCCCGGGAAGAACATGTAGGGGCACAGCCCCTCGATGACGCTGACCCCCTGCTCCTGACACAGGGACACGGCCGATTTCGTGGCCACGCCGGGGGCCATGCCGCCGTACATCCAGACCTGCTTGACGCCGGCGTCCACGCAATCCCGCGCCACCTGGTCGGTCAGCCGGGCCGGGGTCATGATGAGCGCCCCTTCGACGGCCGGCTTGATGTCCTTGACGCTCGCATAGCAGGTCTGCCCGTCGATCTCCGTCGCGTTCGGGTTGACCGGGATCGCGTCATACCGCCGCTGGCGGAACTCCTGCCAGAGAGCGGTGTTGAAGTCCTTGGGATTGCGCGAAACACCGACGACGGCGATGCGCTTGAGGGCGAGGAAATCTTCGACCTGGCTCAGCGTGGTGGGCATAGGTTGACCCCTGTACTCTTCTTGGAGCCGACAGTCTGGCACGGTCGGCGCGACCCGGCGAAGGGCCTGATGGCCCTCCCGATACGGACTCATGGGCCGACCGCCAGGTTCGAGAGGCTCGCACAGGAGGCGCGACGATGAAGGCAGTCGTGGTCTATCGCAGCCACTCGGGCGTGACCCGCCGGTACGGCGAGGAGATCGCCGCCCACCTGCGCGACCGGGGACTGGCGGTGACGGTCGCATCCGTGGGCGAAGCCGATTTCGCCACGTTATCCGAGGCCGACTACCTGCTACTGGGCTGCTGGACGAGCGGCTTCTTCGTGGTCCTCCAGCATCCGGACGAGCCCTGGCTGGCCTTCGTGCGGGACATGCCGCCGACAACCAGGCCGAAGGTGGCGCTCTTCACCACCTACAAGCTTGCGACCGGCAGCCAGTTCGCCCGCATGCGGGCCGCCCTTGTCGGCAAGACGCGGGCGCCCGAGCTGGAACTCAAGGCCAGGGGGAGCGAGCTCTCGAAGGCGGACCGGGTGGCCCTGGACGATTTCGTCGGCCGGACTCGCTGAGGGCAACGAAAACGGCGGACGAGGCCCGGGTAGTGGCCGTCGCCCGCCGCCTTCGGGTGGGGGAGTTCTAGGCTTGCCGGACCTCAGGCGGTCGCGGCCGCGGTGACCTCCGGCGTGGCGACCGGGGTAGGGCTCGGCTTCGGGGTTCGGCCCTCGAAGCCCGGCTGGCCGGCCAGGATCCGGATGACCATTCGAGCGTCCTGCGCGGCCTGCAGGACATCCCTGGTGGCCTTGCGCAGTGCCGCGAGCGCCGCGGCCAGTTTCGGGTAGGCCTTGCCCGACCTGAGCTCATCGAGCGTAAGGCCGAGCAGCCTCTCCCGAAGCGGTCCGGCCAGCGCGCGAGCATCGGCGATGTGGGCCCTCATGTCATCCAGGTAGCGCTGGGCCAGCCTGGTGTCGATGCCGGACGGCGCTGCCAGGATCCGGGCCTGGAGCCCGTCCGCTTGGGCATCCAGCCTGACGACTTCCGCCAGGATTCGCACCGACCCCAGGATCAGGCGGACCTGCACCGTGATCGCTTGGACGAGTCTGGTCAGCTGCCTGACCACCACCAGATCGGCCCGGACCGCGGCAATCGTCGTCTCGGCCGCGATCTTGGCCCTCAGGGCCTTGAGCTCGGTTACGACCCGATCGATCTCGGCCTTGAGTTGGGCCTTGTCGGCCGCGGACAGACTCGACTTCGCGACGGTTGCATTCAGCGCCTGGAGCTGCCGAATCAGGCCGTCGACCTTGGCGATCGCCAGCTTCTTGGCCTCGTCGAGGGAGCAGAGCCGGGCAGCCAGGCGTTGCCTCAGGGTCGCCTGCAGGCCGGAGTTCGCGGCCGTCGGCTCGGCTGCCGCCGCGATCGTCGAGCAATCGATCTGGTGGTTCGTCGTAGGCGGCCTGGTCGGCACGACGGTGGCGGTGGCGGTGGGACGCGGGCGGACGGTGGCGGATGGATCGGGCCGGACGCCGGGGCCGTCGTGCGCCAGGGTCGCGCTGCCGGCGGCCGTAGCCGTCAGCAGCAGGGCTGCCGCCAGTGCGGCCAGCAGGTTCCGCTTTCGATGGTTCATGTGGGGTCCTCCGTCTGGACCTCCCGGCGTGGTGGCCGGGAGGTCGGTGGTGGCCTGGTGAGCTGGTCTCCCCGTGGTGGGTCTACCGGCATCCGGTGGCCTGGTGAGCTGGTCTCCCATGGTCAACCTGACTTGACTGACGTCAGCGGTGCCACGACTGCGATCGACGAGCCG
>CAZFLI010000093.1:0-7945 GCA_964519845.1 uncultured Anaerolineaceae bacterium
TCAAGGGGCAGGTCAAGATCGTCCTGCGCAACTGCGGCCTCATCAGCCCCGACGACATCGAGGAGTACATCGCCGTCGGCGGCTACCAGGCCCTGTACAAGGTCCTGATCGACGAGACCCCCGAGAGTGTCATCGAGCAGATCAAGGCGGCCAAGCTGCGCGGCCGAGGCGGCGCCGGATACCTGACCGGCAACAAGTGGGAGTTCCTGCGCAGCGCCCCCGGACCGGAGAAGTACATCGTCTGCAACGCGGACGAGGGCGACCCGGGCGCCTACATGAACCGCAACGAGATCGAGTCGGACCCGCACGCCCTGCTGGAGGGGATGCTGATCGCCGGCTATGTCACCGGCGCCAACAGGGGGATCGTCTACGTCCGGGCCGAGTACCCGCTGGCGGTACTGCGCCTGGAGCGCGCCGTCGAGCAGGCGCGCGCCTACGGGCTGCTCGGCTCCAACATCCTGGGGCGCGGCTTCGATTTCGAGATCGAGACGGTGGAAGGCGCCGGCGCCTTCGTCTGCGGCGAGGAGACCGCCCTGATCGCGTCCCTCGACGGCCGTCCCGGCCGGCCCTGGCCGAGACCGCCGTTCCCGGCCCAGCGCGGGGTGGGCGGCAAGCCCACCAACATCAACAACGTCGAGACCTGGTACAACGTCGCGCCGATCGTGATGCGCGGCCCGGCCTGGTTCACCGAGGTCGGCAGCCCCAAGAGCGCCGGCACCAAGGTCTTCTCGCTGGTCGGCAAGGTGCGCAGCACCGGCCTGGTGGAGATGCCGCTCGGCACCCCGCTGGCGAGGTTCATCTACGACATCGGCGGTGGCGGCACCAATGACCGCGACATCAAGGCCGTGCAGACCGGCGGCCCTTCCGGCGGCTGCATCCCGGCCGAGATGTTCGACACCCTCGTCGACTACGAGACCCTGGCCCAGATCGGCTCGATCATGGGCTCGGGCGGCATGGTCGTCATGGACGAAGACAACTGCATGGTGGACGTGGCCCGCTACTTCGTGGAGTTCACCCACTCCGAGAGCTGCGGCAAGTGCGTCCCCTGCCGGGTCGGCCTGAACAAGGCGCTGCAGTTGCTCAACGGCTTCACCGTCGGCGAGGCTACTCATGAGGACCTGGCGGCGCTGGACGAACTGTGCCGGATGGTCCGCGACACCTCCCTGTGCGGCCTCGGCCAGAGCGCGCCGAACCCCGTCCTGACCAGCCTGCGCCACTTCCGTCACGAGTTCGAGGATCACATCCTGGCCAGGCGCTGCCGGGCCGGCGTGTGCGAGGACCTGGCGCTCTCGCCCTGCGAGAACTCCTGCCCGCTGCACATGAACATCCCGCGCTTCCTGCAGCTGTACAAGGAAGGGCAGAGGGACGAGGCTTTCCTCTCGGTCATCCTGGACAACCCGCTGCCGGCCTCGACGGGGCGAGTCTGCCAGCATCCCTGCGACGATCGCTGCCGCCGCTCGGCCGTCGACGAGTCGGTGAACATGCGCGACGTGCACCGGCTGATCGCGGACGAAGTGCTGCTGACCGATCGGTTCGAGCCGATGGTGAAGAAGGTGCTGGCGCGCAAGCTCGAGCCCACCGGGCGGTCTATCGGGGTGGTCGGCGCCGGACCGACCGGCCTCTCGTGCGCCTACTACCTGGCGCTGCTGGGCCATTCGGTCATGGTCTACGAGTCGCGGCCGCAGGCGGGCGGCATGCTGCGCTACGCGCTGCCCGAGTACCGCCTGCCCAAGGAAGTCCTCGACAAGGAGATCGAGCTAATCGAGCGGCTGGGGGTGCAGTTCGAGTTCGGCGTGACCGTCGGCGAGGGCCTGAGCCTCAACGAGCTGGCCGAGAAGCACGAAATCGTCTTCCTCTCGATCGGCACCTGGGAGGAGAACTGGGTGCATCTCGCCGGCACCGAGCTGACCGGCGTTATCCCGGCCCTGCCCTTCCTGGAGGCCGCCGCTCGCGGCAAAGAAGTGCCGGTCGGTGAGAAGGTCGTGGTCATCGGCGGCGGCAACGCCGCGATCGACTCGGCCCGCACCGCCCGCCGCCTGGGGGCCGACGTGACGATCGTCTACCGCCGTGAGCGCAGGGACATGCCGGCCATCCCCGAGGAGATCGTGGCCGCCGAGCACGAAGGGGCGAAGCTCCTCTACCTGGCCGCCCCGCACAAGATCCTGGGCGACAAGGACGGCCGGGTGAAGGCCCTCGAGGCCGTCAGGACCAAGCCGGGCGAGTTCGACACATCCGGGCGCCGCACGCCGGTGCCTACCGACGAGGTGGTCCGGATCGAGTGCGACACCGTCATCCTGGCCGTGGGCGAGAAGGTGGACCCGGACTTCTGCAAGGCCTCCGGGCTGCGGATCAAGGACGGCGGCACGATCGAGGTGGACCGCTACTCCCTCGAGACGAGCCGCGACCGCTTCTACGCCGGCGGCGACCTGATCACCGGGGCCTCAAACGTCTCCAACGCCATGGGTATCGGCAAGAAGGCGGCCCGCAACATCGACGAGCGGTTGATGAGCGACAAGCGCTTCCCCTCGCTCATTCCGGAGTTCGAGTACTTGATGGAGCCGCCCGAGACACCCAGCCCTTGCGCTCGCCAGGTGCCGGGCGAGATGCCGGCCGCCCAGCGGGTTCAGTCGAACGCCGAGGTCTCGCTCGGCTTGACCGCCGCGGAGGCCCTCGATGAAACGTCCCGCTGCCTGCGCTGCGACATCCGCAGCGCCGAGAGATAGGGGATCGCCGTGATCGAGAAGGTGAAGGTCCGCATCGACGGCGAGGTGATCGCCGCCACCGCCGGCCAGACGATCCTCCAGGTGGCCCGGGCCAACGACAAGTACATACCGGCCCTGTGCTACATGGACGGCCTGACCGCGGTCGGCGCGTGCCGCCTGTGTGTGGTCGAGGTCTCCGGGGTGGGGCGCCTGCTGCCGGCCTGCACCACGCCCGTGCAGGAAGGACTGGCCGTCACCACCAATTCGCCGCAACTGCAGTCCTATCGCAAGATGTCGCTGGAGCTGCTTTTCGTCGAGCGCAACCACGTCTGCGCGGTCTGCGTGTCATCCGGCCATTGCGAGCTGCAGGCTCTGGCCCAGGAGCATGGCGTCACCCACGTCCGGTACCCCTACAACCACCCCAAGCTGCCGGTGGACACGACCCACCCGCGCTTCGTCCTGGACCACAACCGCTGCATCCTCTGCTCACGCTGTGTGCGGACCTGCGCCGAGATCGAGGGGGCGCATGTGTGGGAGATAGCCGGCCGGGGCATCGGTTCGCGGGTTGTCTCGGAGCTGCGGCGGCCGTGGGGCGATGCCACCACCTGCACCAGCTGCGGCAAGTGCGTCCAGGCCTGCCCCACCGGCGCCCTGGTGGAGAAGGGCTTCGGGGTGGAGGAGATGACCAAGAACAAGGCCGTCGTCAGCCGGCTTACGTCGATGCGAGGTGGCGACTGATGGGCAAGGCTCGGATCGGGACGTGCTGGCTGGACGGCTGCTCAGGCTGCCACATGTCGCTGCTTGACATGGACGAGGGGATTGTCGGCATCCTCGAGAAGGCGGAGATCGTCTTCGGCCCGCTGGTGGACGCCCAGGAGTGGCCCGAGGGAGTGGATGTGGCCGTGATCGAAGGCGCCGTCAGCAGCCAGGACGATCTCAAGCTGGCGAAGACGGCGCGGGCCCGGAGCAAGGTCGTGGTGGCGCTGGGCGACTGCGCCGTGACCGGCAACGTGCCCTCGATGCGCAACGGCATCCCCGTCCGGGCGCTGCTTGAGCGGATCTACGTCGAGGGCGCGACGGCCCAGCCGGGCGTGCCGACGGACGGCGTTCCGCCCCTGCTCAAGAAGGCCGAGCCGCTCCACGCGGCGATCGAGGTGGACGTCCACGTCCCCGGCTGCCCGCCCAAGCCGGACGCCATCAAGCAGGTGCTGGGCGATCTGCTGGAAGGCCGCGAGCCGGACCTCGGGTCGCGGCTTCGGTTCGGGTAGGCAGACCATGACGACCAAGAAGCCGGCCACGACCAGGATCACCATCCCCCACGTCTCGCGGATCGAAGGCCACGCGAAGATCACGATCAAGCTGGACGATGCGGGGCAGGTGAGCGACGCCCAGTTCCACGTCACCCAGATCCGCGGTTTCGAGAAGTTCGTGGAGGGGCGGCCCTACTACGAGATGCCGTCCATCACGGCCCGCATCTGCGGCATCTGCCCGGTCAGCCACCTGCTGGCCAGCTCCAAGGCCTGCGACTCGATCATGGCCGTGGGCATCCCGGAGGCGGCGGCGAAGCTGCGCGAACTGCTCCACTACGCCCAGGTCACCCAGTCGCACGCCCTGTCGTTCTTCCATCTCTCCGCCCCGGACCTGCTGCTGGGCATGGATTCGGACCCGGCGAAGCGGAACGTGGTCGGGCTGCTGGAGGCCGCGCCGGACACCCTGCGCGACGGGATCGCCCTGCGCAAGTTCGGCCAGCAGGTGATCGAAGGGCTGGCCGGCGAGCGCATCCACCCCTCCTGGACGGTGGCCGGCGGCGTCAACGCCCCGCTGGACCCCAAGGTTCGGGAGCGGGTGCTGGCCGACTGGCCGGCCGCGATGGCGATCGTCAAGCGCACGCTGGATCTCTGGAAGAAGACGCTCGACCGCTTCCCGGACGAGATCGACTCGTTCTCCAACTTCCCCACGATGTACTGCGGCCTGGTAGGGCCGGACGGCTCGCTCCGGCTGTACGACGGCAAGCTGCGGTTCGTGGGCCCCGACGGCGCGGTCGTCGCCGATCAGGTCCACCCGGACGACTACGCGACCTACATCGGCGAGGCGTCGCATCCGGACTCCTACCTCAAGGCACCGTACTACAAGCCCGCCGGATACCCCGACGGCATCTATCGCGTCGGGCCGCTGGCCCGCCTCAACGTGGCGGATCGCTGCGGCACGCCCGACGCGGACGCGGAGCTGAGCGAGTACCGCGGCCGCCTGGGCCGCATCGTCCAGAGCGGCTTCCACTACCACTATGCCCGGCTGATCGAGATCGTCTTCGCGCTGGAGCGGATGCGCGAACTGCTTGACGACCCGGCCATTCTGAACCCCAAGGTCCGCGCCCAGGCGGGCGTCAACAACCTGGAGGGCACCGGCGTCATCGAGGCTCCCAGGGGCACGCTGATCCACCACTACAAGGTGGACGACAACGGCGCTATGACCTGGGCCAATCTGATCGTGGCCACGGGGCACAACAACCTGGCCATCAGCCGCGGCGTCCTGCAGGTGGCAAAGCGTTTCGTCGACGGGGCCAAGATCCAGGAGGGCGCCCTGAACCGCGTTTCCGCCGTGGTCCGCGCCTACGATCCGTGCCTGAGCTGCTCGACCCACGCCATGGGCCTTGTGCCGATGGTGCTGCGGCTGGAGGGCCCGGACGGCGAGCTCCTGGACGAACTGGGCTAGGTGCGGCGCTGCCGGCGCTGCGGCCCCCCGTCGCCGGCCCGGCTATCGAGTGGCGGTCAGCGTTTCGACGATGTCTTCGATCTGCTTGACGTGGGTCCGCTCGTGGAGGGCCAGCCACTGGGCATAGAAGAGGACCGTCCGTTCGAGCGGCGCTCCGGCTCCCGTCACCGTCGCGGAACGAGACCAGGCTTCGAGCGGCAGCGGCTCCAGGACCTCCAGCAGCTCGGCGCGCTGCCTGCCGAAGGCACGAAGAGAGGTTCCGAAATCGGGTTCGCGGTAGTTGGTCTTCTTGATCCAGCTGCGAGGGTTGATGGCCCGCAGCGTCGGGTGGTCCTCGGCGACGATCTTCCGCATGCAGTCGCCCCAGACGTCGGCGCAGGCGCGGAGGTGGGCGAGCACGTCGTACGCCGACCACTCATTCGCGGCGGGTGCGGTGCGCGCCTGGGCCGCCGACAGGCGAGCGGTGAGCGCGCCGATACGCGGCGGCGCGTCTGCAAGCAACGTCAGGATCCGCTCAGGCGTGAGCTCTTTGCCGGGCACGTGCGTCATCCTCTCACACGGCCGACCCTAGCGAGGTTCGAGCCGGAGGGTCGCCCCGGTGCCGGAACCGACCGCCAGGCGGACGACGCTCCACGACGCGGCGGGCAGGGATACCTCCAGCGAGATGCCGTCCAGCGCAGTCTGGGGGTTGCCTCGCGGCACGACGCGGTCGGGGCGCTGGCGCGTGTTCGTCTCCCATGGGTCGCCGCCGCCGATGACCAGCGAGTCCACCAGGCGTGCCCCCGGCCAGCGACCCAGCTGGACACTCGCTTGCGCCGCCTCGGACGCGTGGCGGTTCACCAGAAAGAGCGCGAGCTCGCCCCGCTGCTCGTCGAGCGTCGCCGCGGCATCGATCGCCGGGACGCGCCCGTACTTGCGGGTGTCCATGTCGGGTGCTTCGACGGCGACTCGCAGGGCCGTGCCCGCAGCGTGGCGAGCAGCAAGCTGGAGCGGGTAGTAGACCGACGAGCGCCACACCCCGTCCGCCTCGGCCCGGATCGGGGCGCCGGCGTTGACCAGAAGCGACTGGCAGGCGCAGGTGACACGGTCGGCGTGGTTGAGCAGCGACACGATGAGCGCGCCGGCCGCGACGGCATCGCCGGCGGTGTAGACGGACTCGCCGATCCGCCGCTCGATGGGCCAGTCCGGTGGCGGTGCGGGCGCGGGATCCTTGTCGCGCCAGATGCCCCACTCGTCGACCGAGACGGCCACCCTGCGCTCGACTCCGCGCGCCGCGGCCGCCGCATCGGCCGCCGCAATCGCCCGCTCGATCTCGCGATCCAGCTCGACCCCGGACGCCAGGAATGTCTGGAGGTCTCGCTCGACCTCCTCCACGTAGATGTGGACGGCGACATAGTCGGCGAACTCGACGGTCTCCTCGAGCACGATCCGATCCCAATCGGCCGACGTCGGCAGCCAGGGGGCGGTGCTGCCGGCGACGACCAGCTGGAGGTCCGGGTCGAACTGGCGGATTCCGCGGGCCGTCTCGGCCGCCAGCCGGCCGTACTCCAGCGCGGTCTTGCGGCCGAGCTGCCAGGGGCCATCCGGCTCGTTGCCCAGGCACCACAGTCGCACGCCGAACGGGTCGGCGGCGCCGTTCGCGATCCGCCGGTCCGAGAGCTCCGTTCCGCCGGGATGGTTGGCGTACTCGAGCAGATCCAGCGCCTCCGCGATCCCGCGCGTGCCGAGGTTGAACGTCAGCATCGGTTCGACGCCGACCTTGCGGCACCAATCGACGAACTCGTGGAGGCCGAAGCTGTTCGGATCCGTCTGGTGCCAGGCCAGGTTCAGGCGGCTCGGCCGGGCCTCGCGCGGTCCGATGCCGTCCTCCCAGTTGTAGCCCGACACGAAGTTGCCCCCGGGATAGCGGACGAGCGTCACGCCGAGGTCGCGGATGAGCGAGGCCACGTCCTCGCGGAACCCCTGCTCATCTGCGAGCGGGCTGCCCGGGTCGTAGATCCCTCCATAGACGCACCGACCGAGGTGCTCGACGAACGAGCCGAAGAGCCGCCTGTCGACGGCCCCGATTGTCTGCCCTGGATCGACCTCGACGGTCGCCTTCATCGAGTTCAACCTCGCCCTGCTCGCTCCGTCGGGGCGAGGCTAGCACACGCGGCGGTGCAGTCCCTCGTCGCGGCTCGGCGCTCCCGGCGACCCGGCTTCCCTGCTGGGGAGCGGCTGCTAGCATGCTCGAATGCGCACCGTCTTCACGCCCGACCACTTGGGAGCGATTCGATGACTGACCCCGTCTACCAGGCCGGAACGCCGTTCGCTGCCGCCGTCGACGCCGTGCGCGCCGGCAGGCAGGACCCCGATCAGGCCGCCTCGGGCCTGATCGCCCAGCTGACGGACCCCGAGCTGCTCGGCCTGCTCGACGGCGATCAGCCGGTCGGCCCGGGGATGCGCGAGATGATGAAGCGCTACAACGGGGTGCCGATCGAGGCCGGCCGGCTCGACCGCCTGGGCATCCCCGGCATCCGCTTCACCGACGG
>CAZFLI010000094.1:0-7805 GCA_964519845.1 uncultured Anaerolineaceae bacterium
GTTGGGGGTTATGGGCACGTACATGGCGCCAGAGGTGCCTTCCACGAAGTAGCCGCTGACGTCGACGATCACATCCGCTGCGGAGCCCGCGGCCCCGGTCCACAGGGCGCTCAGAGTGCCGCCGGGACCGAGCTTGATCGTGATGCCGGTCGCCCGGTTGTCCTTGTTGGTACTCGCGTACTTGGGCGCGGCGACCGTGATTGTGCCGGCGTAGTCGTCCGGATCCGGGCCGATCGTCACCACCCCGGCGCTCGTCTGGCGGGTGACCGTCACGTTGGCGGTCACCGCCACGGCATCGGTGGGTACTCCGCTGGGGCCCGTCACCCAGAAGGTCTGATGCGCTCCGTTGGCCAGTTTGGTGGCCACACCGCCCGGCTGGCCCAAGCCCTTGCGCGAGTCGAAAACCCTGTTGGGGGTAAGGCTGAAGAAGGTGGAACCGCTCGCGTCCTCGACGAAGTAGCCGGTGACGTCGAAGGTCCACTGGGCCGTGGAGCCGGCCGTGGGAGCGAGAGTGAGGCTGAGCGTGCCCCCGGGGCCGAGGGTGATGGTGACACCGGTGGTCCGGTTGTCGCCCTTGGGGAAGTTCAGAGTGCTGGTTGTCGGGATGTCTATCGGATCGGGAGTCAGAGACAGATAGCCCGCCACGCTGCCGTTGGACACCGAGAGCACGCCTGTGACCGCGGTGGCCTCTGCGGGCACGTTGTGGGCGGCGTCGCCCGGGTGCTGATCGGTCACCTGGAAGGTCGTGGCATGAAGCGCGGTCAGAGTCTGCTTCTCGACCGGGACGCTGATTCGCGTAGGGGTGATGGGCACGTAGCTGTTGCCGCTGCGCGGGGTGGCGGTCGTGGTGCCGGGAGGTCCGTCGCCGTAGGCGTTGGTGGCCACGACGGCGACAGGGTATTCCTGGCCGTTGGTGAGGCCGGTGATGGTGCAGGTCAGGTCCGACAGGCTCGCCGGCTGGCACTGCCAGAGCCCGATATCGATGGCGCTTGCCGTGTAGGCGGTTATCGGGCTGCCGTTGTCGTCGGGGGCGGTCCAGCTGACCCTGATCGCCCCGTCGAGCCCAACGGCCGTCACAACCGGTGCGTCCGGAATCGACCCGACATACAGGTGCGCCGTGCCGGTGGCGGTGCCGTTGGTGCCGGTGATCGTGTGGTCGCCGATCGCGGTGGAGCTGCATGCGGCACCGGCGCAGGAGCCCGAGCCGCTGATCGTGAAGGTCGTCCCAGCGGTCAGGTCGCCCAGGCTGTTGCCGTAGGCATCGAAGCCCTCCGCCGTGTACGTCTGGCTCTCGCCGACCATGACGGCCGAATCGGCGGGCGCCAGGACCAGATGGTCGAGAGTGCCCGGGTTCACGTGCAGCGTGGCAGCCCCGGTGGCGGTGCCGTTGATGCCGATGACGGTCTGGTCACCGGCCTGGGTCGACACGCAATCGGCGCCGGAGCAGGTCCCGGTTCCGCCGACGAACGTAAAGACCGTCGAAGAGGTGACGTCGCCCAGGCTGTGGCCGTAGGCATCGAAGCCCTCGGCCGTGTACGTCTGGTTGCCGCCCGCGGTGATGGTCGACGTAGCGGGCGTCAGGCCCAGGTGATCCAGCGGGTTCAGCTCAAAGGCGTAGAGCTTGCCGTCGTCCGATCCGGCGTAGACCACCCCGTTGGAAACGGCGGGCGAGGACTCGATGGGAGCGTCGGCCGCCACAGTCGCCAGCGGCGTGCAGGTCCCACCGCCGCTGGCGCAGCCAACCTCGTAGGCGAGGAGATTGCCGGTGAAGGAGCCGACGTAGACCACGCCGTTCGCGACGGCGGGCGAGGAAGGGCTAAGGGTACCGGTACTCGCCGTCCAGAGCGGCGCGCAGGCCCCACCGCCGCTGGCGCAGCCAACCTCGTAGGCAACGAGGTTGCCGGTGAAGGTGCCGACGTAGACCACGCCGTCGGCGACCGCGGGCGAGGACATCGCTATCTGGCCGGCGGCGCCTGTCCAGAGCGGGGTGCACGTTCCACCCCCGCTGGCGCAGCCGACCTCGTAGGCCGCTAGCTCGTCCATAGAGCCGGCGTAGACCACGCCATCGGCGACGGCAGGCGACGAGAGGATGGCTCCGGTGGCGGCCGTCCAGAGCGGGGTGCAGATTCCACCCCCGCTGGCGCAGCCGACCTCGAATGCACTGAGGTTGCCGTCCAGGGATCCGACGTAGACCACGCCGTCGGCAACGGTGGGCGACGACCCGAAGATGGCTCCGCCCATCGCAGCCGTCCAGAGCGGCGTGCAGGTTCCGCCGCCGCTGGCGCAGCCGACCTCGAAGGCATAGAGGTTGCCGTCCAGGGATCCGACGTAGACCACGCCGTCGGCAACGGTGGGCGACGAGTAGGCGATCGGCCCACCTGTGGGCCCGACCCAGAGCGGCGTGCAGGTCCCGCCGCCGCTGGCGCAGCCGACCTCGAAGGCATAGAGATTGCCGCTCATGGCGCCGACGTAGACCACGCCGTCGGCCACGGCGGGTGTGTTGTCGATCCAATCCGAGGGGTTGCTCGTGGGCCCGACCCAGAGAGGCGTGCAGGTCCCGCCACCGCTGGCGCAGCCGACCTCGAACGCCAGGAGTTGGTTGTTGGATCCGATGTAGACCACGCCGTCGGCCACGGCAGGCGACGAGAAGATGGCCTTACCGCCGCCGCCGGTCCAGGCCACGCCCAGGGCGCCAACGTTGGCGGGCGACAGGATCGTCTCGCTCGCGTTGTCCCCCTGGTGGGCCGGACCGTTGTGGAACTGCGGCCAATCGCCCGTGGCCGCGGCCACGGGTTCGGCAAGCGGCCCAGCCCAGACGGTGACGAGCCCGGCCAGCAGGAGCGCCACCGGGGCGAGGCTCAGCAGCCGGCGGCAGGAGCGATGAGCGCGAAGGCTTGCCTCCAGATCGAAAGCTCGAGACCACATCCGACCCTCTCCTTTCCACTCCCCGCGGCGGCAGCGCCTGTGAGATGCGCAGTGTGCCGCAGCGCCCCCGCCCTGATGGCACCCCCGCATTGGGCGGGCGTCGCTGATCCTACTCGCATGAGAGAGGGCTCAACGTCCGAATTCGCGTTCCGCGGCGAGGAGATCGCCGGCGCACCGGTGCTACCCTCCCCTCATGAAGATCGGACTGCAGATTCCATCGTTCACCTGGCCCGGGGCACCGGGCTCCATCGGGCCCACGCTGGCGCGCATCGTCGAGACCGCGGACGAGGCTGGCTTCGACTCGCTGTGGGTCATGGACCACTTCTTTCAGATCCGCGGCGTAGGCAAGCCCGAAGAGCCGATGCTCGAGGGCTGGACGGCCCTGGGCTACATGGCCGCCCATTCGAAGAAGGCCCTGCTCGGCCTGATGGTCGGCGGGGTGCACTACCGCCAGGCTGCTCTGTGGGCCAAGGCCGCCACAACGCTGGACGTGCTCAGCGGCGGCCGATCCTACCTGGGCATCGGCGCGGCCTGGAACGAGGAGGAGAGCCACGGCCTCGGCTTCCCGATGCCGCCCCTGGGGGTGCGCTTCGAGATGCTCGAAGAGACGCTCCAGATATGCCACGCCATGTGGCAGGGCGAGCGCGGCACCGAGAAGCCGTTCGAGGGCCGCCACTACCAGGCGGGGCGGCTGCTCAACTCGCCGCAATCGATCAGCCGGCCGCACCCGAAGATCCTGATCGGCGGCGGCGGCGAGCAGAAGACGCTGCGCCTGGTGGCCCGCTACGCCGACGCCTGCAACATCTTCGGCGGGCCCGACCAGGTCAAGCACAAGTTCGAGGTCCTGCGCCAGCGCTGCGCCGAAGAGGGCCGGCCGTTCGAGGAGATCGAGCGGACGAACCTCCAGTCGGTCGATCTCGGGCGCGAGTCGGTCGCCCAGGTGGTCGACCGTTTCGGCTCAGTCGCGGAGGTCGGCGTCCAGCACATCATCTTCAACATGGCCGGCGTGGCGGACCCGAGCACCCTGGAGACCTTCTGCCGCGACGCTCTTGGCCAGGTCCAGGCTATCGAGCCGAAGGCGATCTAGGCCTCCGAACCGCGAGCGCCGCCCCTTGCCCGGGCGACATCTCGCAGAAGCGCGGCTGGGGCCGCCGGACGGGCCGATACTCCCCAGGAGTATAGCGGTCGTGCTACGATGAGGGCATGAGCGATGCCACTCCCAAGACGCCCGGGCCGCTCGGCGGCCTGACCCTGAACATCCTGACTCCTGCCGGCGGCACCACCGCCCCGGCGGCGGCCGTTTCGACCGAGCACGAGCCGGTGGAGGCCCGGGTCGTGATCGTGGGCTCCGGGCCGGCCGGCATGACGGCGGCCATCTACACCGGCCGCGCGAACCTGGAGCCGATCGTCCTCGGCGGATTGGTGAGCGGCGGCCAGTTGATGATCACCAGCGAGGTCGAGAACTTCCCCGGCTTTCCGGAAGGGATCCAGGGCCCCGAGTTGATGGCCCTCTTCCGCAAGCAGGCCGAGCGCTTCGGGGCGCGCATCGTCGACGCGGACGTGGATCGGGTCGATCTGGGAAGCCGCCCCTTCCGGCTCTGGGCGTCCGGCGTGGAGTACCGCGCCCAGGCCGTCATCGTCGCCACCGGCGCCGACGCCCAGTGGATCGGCCTGGAGAGCGAGACCCGTCTGCGAGGCCGCGGCGTCAGCGCTTGCGCCACCTGCGACGGCTTCTTCTACCGCGACAAGGAAGTGGCCATCGTCGGCGGCGGCGATACCGCCCTCGAAGAGGCCCTGTACCTCACCCACTTCGCCAGCAGGGTCCACCTCATCCACCGTCGCGACGAGTTTCGCGGCAGCAAGATCATGCAGGACCGCGCGCGTACGCATCCCAAGATCGAGCTGCACCTGAGCCGCACCGTCGAGGAGGTGCTGGGCGCCGACAAGGTCGAGGCCGTTCGTCTGGCAGCCACCGACGGCGCCCCCGAGGAGGTCCTGCCGGTCGACGGGCTGTTCGTGGCCATCGGCCACAAGCCCAACGTGGCGGTCTTCCGCGACTGGCTCACGACCGACGAGAAGGGCTACCTTCGGGTCGACGGCGGGACGACCGCCTCCTCGATCGAAGGCGTCTTCATCGCCGGCGACGTCGACGACTCGCGCTATCGCCAGGCTGTGACCGCTGCCGGCGAGGGCTGCCGGGCGGCCATCGACGCCGAGCGCTGGCTGGAGGCCCAAGAGGCACTGGCCGCGGGCGCGCGGTAGCGGTGCTCGGCGGCGGATCGCGCTCGGGCGGCGGCCGCAACGAAGGCGGCGGACAGGGCGTGGGCCGGGGTGGCTTTGCCCGCTCCACAATGCTGCCCGACCAGCCCTCCCTGACGCCGAAGAAACGGCGCAGCACGGGCCGCAAGATCGCGCGGTTCTTCAGCCCGTATAGGGGCCAGGTGCTGGTCGTCCTGGGGGCGATCCTGCTCACCAGCACCCTGGGCGTCATCAACCCGATTCTGCTCAAGTTGCTGATCGACGATGCCATCGGCAAGCTCGACTTCGGGCTGCTGAACCTCTTCGTGGCGCTGATGATCCTGATCCCGATCGTCAGCAGCCTGATCGGCATCGGCCAGACCTACCTCAACAACAAGATCGGCCAGTCCGTCATGCGCGACCTGCGCGGGGCGCTCTACGGCCACCTCCAGTCGATGCCGCTTCGCTTCTTCACCGAGACGCGGACGGGCGAGATCCAGAGCCGCCTGTCCAACGACGTAGGCGGCATCCAGAGGGTCGTAACCGACACCGCCGCCAGCATCACCAGCAACGTGGCCATCGTGGCCAGCACGATCGTGGCCATGCTGTTCATCGATTGGCGGCTGACGGCGCTGTCGCTGGTGATGCTGCCGTTCTTCGCCCTGGTGGCGAACAGGGTCGGCAAGGTGCGCCGCGATGCCTCGACGGAGACCCAGAAGTCGCTGGCCGACATGACCGCCGCGACCGAGGAGACGCTGAGCGTCAGCGGCATCCTGCTCAGCAAGACCTTCGGCGCCCAGCAGGTCTCGATCGATCGTTTCGGGGGGCTCAACGAGCGGGTTGCCACCAACCAGCTGCGTCAGGCCATGGTGGGCCGCTGGTTCTTCGCCCTGATCGGCACGATCATGTCGATCATCCCGGCCTTCGTCTATTGGCTGGCCGGCTACCTGGCTATCAACAACGACCCGCACCCACCGTCCATCGGCGACATCGTTGCCTTCACCACGCTCCAGAGCCGCCTCTTCTTCCCGCTCGGCCAGCTGCTCAACATCCAGGTCGAGATCCAGGGCGCCCTGGCGCTCTTCGACCGGATCTTCGAGTACCTGGAGATGGAGCCCGAGATCGTCGACGCGCCGGATGCTGTGACGCTGGACCGATCGGCCGCGCTGGGCCGGGTGCGCTTCCACGACGTCTGGTTCCGGTATCCGGAGAAGGCGGCGGCGCGGGCCGAAGGCGAGCCTCCGACGGACGAGGCAACCGGCCCCGCAGCCGGCCCAGCGGACGAGAGGCGCGCGCCGTTCGCGCTGGAGAAGATCGACTTCGAGGTGAAGCCGGGCCAGCTCGTGGCCCTGGTGGGCCCGTCGGGGGCCGGCAAGACGACCACCATCTACCTGGTCCCGCGCCTCTACGACGTCGACCGAGGCTGTGTGGAGATCGACGGCCACGACGTGCGGCGCGTCAAGCTGGCTTCACTGGGCCAGATCGTGGGCTTCGTGACCCAGGAGACGTACCTCTTCCACAGCACGATCCGCGACAACCTGCGCTATGCCCGGCCCGAGGCCACCGACGCGGAGCTCGAGAGGGCGGCCCGAGCGGCAGCCATCCACGACCGGATCATGGAGCTGCCCGATGGCTACGACACGATCGTCGGCGAGCGCGGCTACAAGCTCTCTGGCGGCGAGAAGCAGCGCATCGCCATCGCCAGGGTCCTGCTCAAGGATCCCGTGGTGCTGATCCTCGACGAGGCGACCTCCGCCCTGGACACTGTCAGCGAGCGGCTGATCCAGGAGGCCCTGGAGGGGCTCGAGCAGGGCCGCACCACGATCGCCATCGCCCACCGCCTGTCCACCATCCTGCGGGCCGATCTCATCCTGGTCCTCGAGCGCGGCCGGATCGTCGAGCGAGGCACGCACGCTCAGCTCCTGGCCTCGGACGGCCTCTACGCCAGGCTCTACCACGAGCAGTTCCTGGCTCCGCCGCCCGAGGAGAGCGCACCCGGCGCCGGCGCGGTAGGCTCACACGCAACCTAGCCGGACCGAGACGGAGGTGCAGGTGGGAGCGCAGGCGAGAGACGAGACCGAGGACGAGCAGGCAGCCGGCGGGACCTGGCGCGTCTGGGGTGTCGACTTCGACGCCCGGATCGCCCAGATCGTCATCGTCTCCCTGACGGTCCTGATACTGGCCTTCAACAATCGGGTCGTCGACTACGCCTACGACCGTTTCGTCCTCGAGTTCCTGGTGCCCATCGCCATCATCCTGGTCCTCTGGCGTGAGGATCCCCGCCGCTACGGCCTGACGCTGGGCGATTGGCGGAAGGGCCTGCCGATAACCGTTGCGGGCGTCGCCACCATGGCGGTGGTCATCTGGATCATCGCCCAGCAACCGGACTTCCGTGTCTACTACCGCAACATGGCCGCCGGCCAGCCGACCTGGCGCCTGCTCCTCGACACGGCCGTCGACATCTTCGCCTGGGAGTTCTTCTGCCGCGGCTGGCTGCTCTGGGGACTGGGGCGCAAGTACGGCTCCGGCGCCATCTGGCTGCAGGTGATCCCCTTCACCCTGATGCACGTCTACAAGCCCCAGCTCGAGCAGTTCTCGACGATCCTGGGCGGAGCGTTCTTCGGCATCCTGGCCTGGCGGAC
>CAZFLI010000095.1:0-7799 GCA_964519845.1 uncultured Anaerolineaceae bacterium
CCGCCCAAGGGGGCGGTGGAGCTGTTCAGTGCCGCGCCGGGGGGCGTCCGCTCGTCTGTGGCGTTCAGCCAGTCGGAGCGCTGGGACTCGCTGGACCTGGACGTGGAGGCGGGCTGCGTCCGCGACGTTGCTCATGCCTACTCCGCCGAAGGCGGCCTGGCGATCCTGCGCGGCAACCTGGCCGCGGACGGGGGAGTGGTCAAGACCGCGGGCGTCGATCCGTCGATCTACCGCTTCTCCGGACCGGCGGTGGTGGTCGAGTCGCAGGAGGAGGCGGTCGAGGCGATCCTGGCCGGGCGGATCAAGGCCGGCGACGTGGTGGTGGTGCGCTACGAAGGTCCGCGCGGCGGGCCGGGCATGCAGGAGATGCTCTACCCGACCACGTACATCAACGGCCGCGGCCTGGGCAAGGTCTGCGCCCTCGTGACGGACGGCCGCTTCTCCGGCGGAACCGCGGGCCTGTCAATCGGGCATGTCTCGCCCGAAGCCGCGGCCGGGGGCACGATCGCCCTGGTGGAGGACGGCGACACGATCGCCATCGACATCCCCGCCCGGTCGATCAAGCTCGAGGTGGCGGATGACGTCCTGGCCGCCCGGCGCGCCCGCCTGGAGTCGAGCGGCGGCTACAAGCCGCGGGCGCGGCAGCGGCCGGTGTCGGAGGCCCTGCGCGTCTACGCCGCCCTGGCCCTCTCGGCCGACAAGGGCGCCGTCCGCGACGTCTCGAAACTGGAGAAGTAGGCGTTTCTCGTCCCAGACCTCGACGGCGCGGTGGCCACTTCGGCGGGTAGGCAGCACGCCTGCGCCCTCGCCCTAGTCGAGGGGCGTCGCTTTCACGTCGCGGCCCCGACCGGGCCCCGTCACTCGAACGGGTCGTGGACCTCGATGCCGCGGAAGAGGCGGTAATCGCGGTCGTGCGTCCAGATCGTTCGGACGCCGTTCTCGAGCATCAGACCCACCAGGTGCGCGTCCGGCACCAGGTTGCCGGCCGGCGCGACGTCCGTGGCCACGTCGCGGTAGCGCTGCCAGAAGCGTTCCTGCTCGCCGGGAGTCTGGACGTGCGGACGGCCGATCAGTGCTTCGACGTTGGCCGTGGCCTCCGCGACCGAGAGAGGGCGCCTGAAGACGGAAGGGTGCGTGGCCAGGCGCAGGTAGGCCATGATCGCCGGCCAGAACAGGTACACGATCCCCGGGCCGCGCGCCGCCCGGGTCATGACCTCCAGGCTGCGCGCGTGCAGCGGGCTATCCTCGTCCGAGGCGTAGAGCAGGATGTTCGCGTCGAGGGCGTAGCTCATCGCCCGCGGCCCTGGTCGCCGTCCACCGCGCGCCGGAGCGCCTCCTTGTCCTCCAGGTCAACGAGCGCGCCCATGCTCTTCGTCGTCCAGACAAACTCGTCGGGCGGCCGCTCGTTCTCCGGCCCTTCGAGCGCCGTCGCCAGCAGCTCGGAGACCAGGCGCCCGAGAGGTTTGCCCTCGCGTGCCTGCCGGCGCTTGAGTTCCCGCATCACTGCCGTGTCTATGTCTATCGTCGTTCTCGCCATGATGCGTTGATGCTACCACGCCGCGCATCTGATGCGCGAGCCATCCACGCCGGCCCGATTGAACCACACGGCGCTCTACCGCCGCTTATCTGGGGGGTGCGGGGCGTACGATGGACGGGAGTTGCATCGGAGGAGTGCGATGACCCACGAATCGGGGTCCGGGGGCGAACCCGCGGGTGCGCAGGAGCCCCAGCCGTGGGGTACGCCACCGAGCAAGCCGGCGGCCTGGGATCCTGATGAGGTGGCCGTCGTCCTGAGCTTCGTCCCGGCCGCTACTTGGTGACGCTGCCGAGCTGCTCCGCCAGCCGCGTGCCGGTGGTGACCGCGCCGAGCGAGGCCGAGGAGACCTGGGCCGCGTACTTGGCCATGACGCCGCGGGTCTGGCGCGGCGCGGGAGGGGTCCAGCGGGCGCGCCGCTCCGCGAGCACGTCGGCGGCGACGTTGAGGTCCAGGGCGTGGCGGTCCACGTCGATGACGATCTCGTCGCCCTCCTCGACGAGGGCGATGGGGCCGCCCAGCGCCGCCTCCGGCGCCACGTGGCCGATCATCAACCCGTGGGTGCCGCCGGAGAAGCGGCCGTCCGTCAGCAGGGCCACGGAGTCGTCCAGCCCCTCGCCGACGAGCGCCGCCGTGACGCTCAGCATCTCCTGCATGCCGGGCCCGCCGACCGGCCCCTCGTAGCGAATCACCACCACGTCGTCGGGCTTGATCAGGTTCTTGCGGACCGCGTCGTAGCAGGTGTTCTCGTCGTCGAAGACCCGGGCCGGACCCGCGTGGTGGCGCCGCTCGTGGCCGGCCAGCTTGATGACGCAGCCGTCCGGCGCGAGGCTGCCGTGCAGGATCGTCAGGCCGCCGGTCGGCTTCAGGGGCGACTCGATCGGCAAGACTACCTTCTGGCCTTCGGTCTCCTTCACCGCCGACGCCGCCGAAGCGATCGTCCCGCCGTCGCAGTTGGGCGTGGAGCCGTCTATCAGCCCCGACTTGAGCAGCTCGCGCGTGACCAGGCTGAGCCCGCCGGCTTCGAACAGGTCGGCCGCCGCGTAGCGTCCGCCGGGCACCATGTCGCCGACGATCGGCGTCCGGTCGGCGATCTGGCCGAACTCGTCGATGTTGAGCGGGATGCCGTACTCGTGGGCGATCGCCAGCAGGTGCAGGACGGCGTTGGTCGAGCCGCCGGTCGCGGCCACGCAGGCGATGGCGTTCTCGATCGACTTGCGGGTGACGAAGGTGCTCGGCCGGATGTCCCCGCGGATGAGGTCCATCACGATCTCGCCGCAGCGTTCGGCCGCCTTGTCCTTGTCGGGGTGCTGGGCCGGGATGCCGTTCAGGCCGGCCGGCGAGAGGCCCAGGATCTCCAGCACCATCGACATCGTGTTGGCCGTGTACTGGCCGCCGCAGGCCCCCGCGCCGGGGCAGCTCACCGATTCGATCTCGTACAGCTCTTCGGCGGTCATCTTGCCGGCGCGATAGGCGCCGATGGCCTCGAAGATGGTCACGATCGTGGCGTCGCGCTTGCCCTTGTACGTGCCGGGATAGATCGTGCCGTTGTAGAGAATCACGCCCGGACGATCGAGGCGCCCCAGGGCCATGATCGCGCCCGGGATCGTCTTGTCGCAGCCGACCAGGCAGACCAGCCCGTCCAGCAGGTGGCCCCGCGTGCACAGCTCGATCGAATCGGCGATCACCTCGCGGCTGATGAGCGAGGCCCGCATGCCGTCGGTGCCCATCGAGGTGCCGTCGCTGACGGCGATCGTGCTGAACTCCATCGGCGTCCCGCCGGCCGCCCGGATGCCGGCCTTGACGTGCTCGGCCAGCCGCCGCTGGTTGTAGTTGCAGGGCATGGTCTCGATCCAGGTCGTGGCCACGCCGATCAGCGGCCGGGCGATGTCCGCATCCGTGAAGCCGATGGCCTTGAGCATGCCGCGCGCCGCGGCGCGGTCCGGGCCGTCGGTCAGGCGAGCGCTGTGGCGCTTGTTCGGATCGCTGGGCAGGTCGTAGGGCAGGGGGCGGGGCGCGTCGGGCATGGTTCGTGTCTCCGCGGAGTCGGGCAGTCGATGAACCCAAGCTTACGGCAACAAGAACGGCGGCCGCGAAGCGACCGCCGGAGCGTCCCGTCTGAAGTTGTCGGCCGAGCTAGTCGCCGGCGTACTGCGGCTGAGTCTGGCGCGGGCGATCGGCCGGGCCGTCCTCTCGCCTGAGCGAGGCCAGCCCATCGACCAGCCGGGCGCGGTTCCGCAGCCGCCCGGCGATGGCGCGTCCGGTGAGCGTGTGGCCGCGCATCGTTTCGACGAGCTGCCGGCGCCGGTAGTCGCTGCCTCTGTCCGGACCCCTCATGGCTCTTTCCTCTAGCCCTTCGTGTTGCTGTCGTCTGCGTTGACGGTTGAGCGGCCGCCTGCGGTGACGCCGCTCCTACATATGGTTTCGCCGGCGCCGCGACGGCGGATCACTGCCTTCCGATCACTCGGCCGAGTACGTTCGTAAGGCCGCAGCATCGGCAAGCTAGGTGACCCTCCCGAGCCGGCCCGCCCGACGGTAGGTCCGGCGAATCGCGCCGGAGGCGTTCGGCAGCCAGGCTGCGCGCAGCTGCCCGTCCGCCTCCAGGCGGTGCAGCGTCGGGTAGACGCCCGATTCGTTCGGCGCGGCGTCCAGGGCGCGCGCCACCTCGAAGCCGGACAACCCGCCGTCGCCGACTGCCGCCAGAACGCGGCGGCGGGCCTTCGTCGCTGTCAAGAGGCCCGGTCAGGCGCGAGCCGGCCGGAGCCGTCTGCTCAGAACGAGCAGGGTCAGGAAGCACAGGCCGATGGCCGTCAGCAGGCCGTCGAGCGGCATCGAGCCAACGCCCGGCGTCCCGTGGACGGTGCCGGTGGGGGGCGGAGTGGCCGGGGGCGGAGTGGCCGGCGGCGTAGTGACGTGGAGCGTCGCCGTCGAGGTGAAGGTGCCGACACCTGCCACGGTCGTCGTTGCGGTGACGGTGTAGTCGCCGGTCGTAGCGGAGCCGCAGTCGGCGC
Source organism: uncultured Anaerolineaceae bacterium (assembly GCA_964519845.1). Classification (GTDB taxonomy): domain Bacteria; phylum Chloroflexota; class Limnocylindria; order Limnocylindrales; family CSP1-4; genus Fen-1039. Next base: position 4,546 of record CAZFLI010000095.1, read on the forward strand.
CGGCACACGAGCCGCCGCCGTCGATCGCGAAGGTGGTCAGACCGGTGGCGTCGCCGAGGTTGTTGCCGTTCACGTCGAACAGCTCGACGACATAGGCCTGAGCCGCGCCCAGGACGATCGAGGCCCCGTCGGGGGTGATGACCGCGTGGTCGGGAGCGCCGGCCACGACGTTGAGCGTCGCCGTGTCGGTGAACTCGCCGTAGGTGCCTGTCACGGTGTAGCCCCCGACGATGGCCGCCCCGCAGTTGGCGCCGGCGCAAGAGCCGCCGCCGTCGATCGCGAAGGCCGTGGCCCCCGTGACGTCGCCGATGCTGTTGTCGTTCACGTCGAAGGCCTCAGCCGCGTAGGCCTGGGTCGCGCCGGCGATGATGGACGCCGCATCGGGGCCGATGACGATGTGGTCGGGGGCTCCGGCGACCACGGTCAGGGTGCCGTCCACGTAGCCGAACGTGTAGTTGTCGGCGGCCGCGCCCGAGCAGCTGATCGGGTAGGGGCCCATCGGGCTGGCGTCGGTGGCCGTCGTGTCGCAGGTTGGGCTCGCCGTCAGGACGGTTTCGTCCTCGCCTGCCACGAAGCCGGTGATGACTGCCGAGAACGGCGGGTTGGCGTCGCCTTGAACCTTCGTGGCGTCATCTGCGGTGACCGTCAGGGCGGCCGCGGCGATGCTGAAGCTCCGGGTCACCGGGGTCGCGGGGAGCCAGATGGCGTCGCCGGCCTGAGAGGCCGTGACGGAGCAGCTGCCCAGGCCGGTGGCCGTAAGGGTGCCTCCGGACTCTGAGCAGGGTCCGGACGTGCTGTAGCTCACGGGAAGGCCCGAGGAGGCAGTCGCCGTCAGCGCGAACGAATCTCCGTAGGTCGCGTCCGGAAGCGCGTCGAAGGTGATCGTCTGCGGTGCCACGACCACCAGGGTCGCAGTCTGTGTGCCGGTGTCGCGAACGGAGCCGGAGCAGCTCGAGCCGGACTCGTACTCGGTGACGGTCAGAGTGATCGTGTGAGTGCCGCCCGGAGTGGCCGCCGAGGTCTGGATGACCACGTTCTTCAGCGCTCGCGGAAGCAAGATGGGAAGCGCCACGCAGGGCGACGACGCAACCGAAAGGCCGGCCACGCCGCTGACTCCCGTGACCGCGAATCTGTGAAGAGTCACGAGGTCGGAGAGCTGATCGTACGCCCGCCGCACTCTGAGGTTGTAGGTGGCGGTGCCGCCCGCAACGACCGGATTCGGAGTGGGCCCGCTGGTCACCGTGACTGCGGCGACGGAAGCGGACGCCGCCCCCGCCATCGACAACGCCAGCAGCGGACCTGCTATCGCGCCGACCGCCATGACCCGCAGGATCGTCCAGCCCATCCGTCCCATCGAGAAGCCTCCGTTCAGGGTGGCCTCGGGCAGGCAGCATCGCGGCCTCTACCCAGGCCTTCGCGGGGACGCACCTACCCTTTCGGGTGGCACCGGCATCGTGCCAGTATCGACCCGGCCAGTCCAACCCGGCCAAACCGCCTATCGGAGCAGGGACCTTTGATCATCCGCGCCCTGCCCAATTCGGATGGGAATCGAAAGGCCCGCCGGAGATCGGCGGGCCTCGGGAGTGCGATGTGGCTATCGCGCCGGGACGCCCTCGCGGGTGTCGACGCGGGCCGGGTGGGAGGCCTCCCAGGCCTCGATCGCCGGCAGCTTGCCCAGGACGTAGCCGACTTCGTCGGTGCCGGCCAGGATCATCGACCGCGCGAACGGGTCGATCTCGAAGTCGAAGGCCGCGCCGTCCGGCAGACTCACCTTCTGCGCGTCGAGGTCCACCGTCCACTCGCCGTCCGGGTCGGCGGCCAGCAGGGCAGTCAGCTGGGCGTGCCGCTCGGGCGAGACGACTATCGGCAGCAGCGCGTTCTTGAGCGCGTTGCCCTTGAAGATGTCGGCGAAGCTGGTGCTGAAGATGGCCCGGATGCCCCAGGCCCGCAGCGCCCAGGGGGCGTGCTCGCGCGAGGATCCGGAGCCGAAGTTGTCGCCCACCACCAGCAGCCGGCGGCCCTGGTTCTGCGGCTCGTCGATGAAGCTCGGCGGGTTGCGCCGTGCCCCGTCCGGCGTGAAGCGCCAGTCGAAGAAGAGGGCGTCGGCCAGGCCGGCCTTGTCGGTGATCTTGAGGAAGCGGGCCGGGCAGATCTGGTCCGTGTCGATGTTGGCGCGCGGGATCGAGATCACGCGGCTGGTGATCTTGCTGAAGGGCTCGGGCATGTCAGTGGGCCTTTCCGCTGGTCGCGGCCACGACGGGGCGCGGGTCGGTGACGACGCCGGTCAGGGCGCTGGCGGCGGCGGTCAGCGGCGAGGCGAGGAACGTCCGTCCGCCCTTGCCCTGGCGCCCCTCGAAGTTGCGGTTCGAGGTGCTGATGCCGTACTGGCCCGGCTCGAGCTGGTCGCCGTTCATGGCGATGCACATCGAGCAGCCACTCTCGCGCCACTCGGCGCCGGCCGCGCGGAAGACCTCGTGGAGGCCCTCCTGCTCGGCCTGCTTCTTGACCTGCTGCGAGCCCGGGACGACGAGGACCCGGAGGCCGCCGGCGACGTGATTGCCCCTCAGCACCGAAGCGGCGGCGCGGAGGTCCTCGATACGGCCGTTGGTGCAGGAGCCGATGAAGACGACGTCGAGCTTCTGGCCGGCGATCGGCTGACCGGCGGTGAGGCCCATGTAGGCCAGCGCTCGATCGACGTCGCCCGTCAGGGCCGCGTCGACTTCGGCCGCGCTCGGCACCTTCCCGGTCACCGGGATGCCCATGCCGGGGTTGTTGCCGTAAGTGACCATCGGCTCGAGCTTGTCGCCGTCGATGACGATCGAGCGGTCGTAGGTCGCGCCTTCGTCGCTGGGCAGCTTGCGCCAGGCTTCGATCGCGGCGTCCCAGGCAGCGCCCTGGGGCGCGTGCGGCCGGCCCTTGAGGTATTCGGAGGTGGTCTCGTCGGGGGCGACCAGGCCGGCCCGGGCGCCACCCTCGATCGACATATTGCAGAGCGTCATCCGGGCTTCCATCGACAGGGCCCGGATGGCCTCGCCGGTGTACTCGAAGACGTGGCCGGTCCCGCCGGCAACGCCGATCTTCGCGATCAGGGCCAGGATGATGTCCTTGGCGCCGACGCCGGGCTGCAACCGCCCGGTCACCTCCACCTTGAACGTCCTCGGCTTGCGCTGCAGCAGCGTCTGCGTGGCCAGGACCATCTCGATCTCGCTCGTCCCGATGCCGAAGGCCAGCGCCCCGAAGGCGCCGTGCGTGGC
>CAZFLI010000096.1:0-7630 GCA_964519845.1 uncultured Anaerolineaceae bacterium
AGCAGGCCACGACCAGCCGCGTGCGCCACGGCTCGGCGATGCCGGCGCCGCGCCCGCCGAGGGACCAGAGGATGATCGGCAGCATGACCGTGGCCTCGTAGTTCAGCGAGTGCGGGCTGACGACCAGGCCGACCAGGCACGCGCCGGCGGCCGCTTCCACGAGCGGCGCGCGCAGGAGACGCGGCAGGGCGGCCGCGACCACGGCCGCCGCCACTCCCCAGGCAACTACCCAGGGCACCCCGTAACCGATCAGCACGCCGGGGATGGAGGTGGACTTGGCGGGGTTGAACTCGGTGGTGGCGCGGAACCACTCGCCCAGGCCCTCGGCCAGCTGGACGGGCCAGGCCCAGTTGCCGGCCGCCGCGGCCACGCTCAGCAGGTACCAGCCTGCGGCGACAAGGGCGGCCACTCCCATCCCGCGCCATCGCCGTCGCAGCAGCATCAGCCCCAGCAGCGGCAGGGCCAGTGTAGGTTTGTACAGGAGCAGCCCGACGCCCAGCCCGGTCACCCGGTCGTCGTCGCGGCGCAAGCCTTCGATCGCCAGCAGGGCGAAGACGAGGGCCAGCGGGCCGTTCTGCCCGAACGCCACCGAAGCCATCGACGGTGCCCAGGCGAAGGCGAAGATGAGCCCGACCCGAACGTCCAGCCCGTAGACGCGGGCCCCCAGAGCGCCGCCCATGAAGACCAGCAGGGTCATCGTCAGGGCGTGAAGCCAGAAGCCGTCCCCTATCGAGAGGAGCCCGAACGGCCACCACAGCCAGGCCGCGCCGGGCGTGTACGGCCAGTAGTCGGGCGGGACGCCGTGGGCCGCCTGCCAGGCGCGGTGCAGGGATGGATCGAGCAGATCGGGTGTTCCGGCCATCCGGCCGGCGGCCCAGAACTGCGGGAAGTCCACGTACAGGATGTTTGGCGAGTTCGCGATGACGGCCGTGCTCATCAGGCCGAAGACCAGGCCCCACAGCCAGAAACGGCGGCTTCGAACCCGCAGCGGAACGTCGACGGCGGGCAGCCCGAGGAGACGTCGCCGCAGCCCCGTCACGGCCTGGCTCCGGGGGCGAGGACGCGGTCCCCGATGGGCTCGCGGCCGTCGAATCGCCACCGGCCGAAGACCCAGACCAGGGCCGCGGCCAGGACGAGCGGAGCCAGGATGCTCAAGCCCACCGCCTCGGCGACCAGGTACCCGGGCGCGATCAGGCAGGCGCCGACGACAAGCCGGGTCCGGGCCGGCTCGCCGAGGCCTGAACCGCTTCCGCCCAGCGCCCAGAGCAGGATCGGCAGCATCAGCGCGCCTTCGTAGTTGAGGGCGTGAGGGCTGACTGCCAGACCCACGATCAGGGCACCTGCGCCGGCCTCCGCGATCGGAGCGCGCAGCAGCCGCGGCAGAGCGGCCAGGACCAGGCCCGCTCCCAGCGTGAGAGCGAGCCAGCCCGACCCGCCCAAACCCTGGATGACGCCCGGCATGGAGATGGCCCGCACCAGGTTGAAGGCCGTGTCCCCCGGGTAGTAGTCGCCCAGACTGGACAGCCAGTGCCCCGGCCAGGACCACTCACCCGCCGCCGCGACGACCCCCGCCAGGTACCAGACGGCGGCGCAGGCCATCAGTGCCGGCAACGCCCGCCAGCGCAGGCGCAGCATCAGCAGACCCAGCAGCGGCAGGGCCAGGCTCGGCTTGAAGAGGAGCAGGCCGATCGCCAGCCCGGCCAACCCGTCGTTGCCGCGCCGCAGGCCATCGATCGCGGCCAGGCACAGCAGCAGGGCCAGGGCGGCATTCTGCCCCGCGATCGCGGAGCTCATCGAGGGCGTCCAGGCGAAGGCGATCAGCAGGGCCACTCGCCCGTCCAGGCCGAAGATGCGGCCGCCGAGCCACCCGGACGCGGCCACGCAGGCAGTCATGGCCAGCGCGTGCAACCAGAAGCCCACCGGCAGGGGCCAGATCGAGAACGGGACGAACAGCCAGGCCGTGCCCGGCGGGTACATCCACCAGCTTCGCGGGATGTCGTGAGCCTGCTGCCAGGCCTGGTGACGGGAACCGTCGAACAGGTCGGGCGTGCCCACCGTTCGTCCGGCCGCCCAGAACTGCGGGAAGTCGACGTAGTCATGGAACGGCGACGAGAGGACGGACAGGATGCCGAGCAGCGCCAGGGCGCCGGCCCCAAGCCAGAAGACGCGCGGCGACAACCGCAGCGGGATGGCGGCGTCCGGCAGGCCTCTCACGAACCTCGAGCCAGCTCAAAGGGCCGGCGCCCGGCGTCGGACGGCGTCCCGGGCGAATCGTCCGCCACGGGTGAGCCTCCTGCCTCGAGGCGCCACCAGCCGGCGATCCAGATGAGGGCGGCGGCGATCGTAATCGCGGCCAGGACGCTGAAGCCGACCGCATTGGAGACGACGTAGACCGGCGCGACAAGGAAGGCCAGAACGACCAGACGCGTCCTCATCGGCTCGGCCAGGCCGGTCCCCGTCGCACCGACCGCCCACAACAGGGCAGGCAGGATGAGCGCCGCTTCGTAGTTGAGCGAATGCGGGCTGATGGCCAGCCAGACGAGTACGGCGCCCGCCCCCGCCTCCACAGCCGACGCGCGCAGCAGCCGCGGCAGAGCCGCGACCGCAACGGCCGCCGCCACGATCAAGGCCGGCAGCCAGGGCAGCCCGTGGCCCTGCATGAGCCCGGGGATCGAGATCGTCCGGGCCACGTTGCCGGCCGTGTCGACGCCGTAGTAGTGGCTCAGGCCGTCCAGCCAGAGCCGCGGCCAGGCCCAATCCCCGCCGGCGCCGGCAACGCCCAGCAAGTACCAGACGCCGCCGCCGGAGATCGCGATGGCAAGTGCCGGCCACCGTCGACGCAGCAGCAACAGCGCCAGGAGAGGCACCGCCAGACTAGGCTTGTAGAGCAGCAGCGCCGTCCCCAGCCCTGCCAGCCAATCATCCTCGCGGCGCAGGCCCTCGATCGTCAGCAGCACCAGGACCAGGGCCAGGGCGGCGTTCTGGCCCAGCGCGGCCGAGGCCATGCAGGGCGCCCACGCGAACGCCGCGACGAGACCGACTCGCCCGGCCAGACCGTAGCAGCGCGCGCCCAGGAGGCCGGCCATGGCGACCAGCGCCGTCATGACCAGCGCATGGACCCAGAACGCCGCGGCCAGCGGCAAGGCCGCCAGTGGAGCGAACAGCCAGGCCGAGCCCGGCGGGTAGGCGAAGAAGCCCGGCAGGACGCCGTTGGCAATCTGCCAGGCGCCGTGCCTGGCGCCGTCGACCAGATCGGCCGTGCCGACGGTGCCGCCGGCGGACCACATCTGCGGGAAGTCGACGTAGTTGGCGTTGGGCGCGCCGATGATCGCGATCGAGCTTCCGGCCGCCAGTCCCAGGGCCCACAGCCAGAAGCGGCGCCTTGCCAGGCGCAGGTGAAAGGGGGTGTCCGGCGGACTGGCCTGTCGCATTCGCAGAGACTACCCGGCCGTCGCCCCCCGTGCGAGGCGAGGCGGGGCGCTCGCAGGCGGCGTCGTGGCGGGCACGGCCGAGAGACTCCCGATCGGCCTCAGGCTTCGCGCGCCTTGGCCAGACGCTCCAGGATGATCGGCTTGACCTGGCTGAGGTCAACTCGGACCTGCTCCATCGAATCGCGGTCGCGGATTGTGGCCCGGCCGTCCTCGAGCGACTCGACGTCAACGGTCACGCACCACGGCGTGCCGATTTCGTCCTGGCGCCGGTACAGCTTGCCGATGGCGGCCGTGTCGTCGTAGACGGCCATGGTGTCCTTCGCCAGGTCCGCGCGCAGCTTCCGGCAGATCTCGACGATCTCGTCGCGCTTCTTGAGCAGCGGCAGGACGGCCACCTTGTACGGGGCCAGCTCGGGGTGGAAGCCCAGCACCACGCGCTTCTCGCCTCGCACCTCCTCCTCGCGGTAGGCGTCGATGAGGAAGGTGAAGGCGGCTCGATCTCCGCCGGCGGAAGTCTCGACGATCCAGGGCACGTACTTCTCCTCGGTCGCCGGATCGAAGTACTCCAGGTTCTCCCCGGTGGCCTCCTGGTGCCGGCCCAGGTCCCAGTCGCCGCGGTTGTGGATGCCTTCCAGCTCCTTCCAGCCGAACGGGAAACGGTACTCGATGTCCACCGCCTTCTTGGCGTAGTGGGCCAGCTCGTCCGGCCGGTGCTCGCGGAAGCGCAGCCTCTCGGGGCTGACGCCGTAGCGCTCGTACCAGGCCCGCCGGCGCGGCATCCAATCCTCGAAAGTCGCGGCGGCCGTCTCCGGCTTGACGAAGTACTGCATCTCCATCTGCTCGAACTCGCGCATCCGGAAGACGAAGTTGCCGGGGCTGATCTCGTTGCGGAAAGCCTTGCCGATCTGGGCGATGCCGAAGGGCAGCTTCTTGCGGCTGGTTTCGCGCACGTTTCGGAAGTTGACGTAGATGCCCTGTGCGGTCTCCGGCCGAAGGTAGACCTGCGCCGCCTCCTCCTCCACCGGGCCCATGTAGGTCTTGAACATCAGGTTGAAGCGGCGCGGGGCGCTGAGCGGGCCCTCGTCCGCCGGGCACTTCAGGCCCAGGCGATCGACCACCGTGGGATCCGAAAGCTCCGGCACGGTCAGGTTCTCGGCCCCCGGCAGCTCGTCCAGGCGGTAGCGCTTGCGGCACGTCTGGCACTCCACCAGCGGATCCGTGAAGTTGGCCACGTGGCCGGAGGTGACCCACACCTGGGGGGCCATGATGATGCCCGCGTCCAGGCCGACGATGTCGTCGCGCTCCTGGACCATGGCCCGCCACCAGGCTCGCTTGACGTTGTTCTTCAGCTCCACGCCCAGCTGCCCGTAGTCCCACACGGCGTTGATGCCGCCGTAGATCTCCGAGCTGGGGAAGATGAAGCCGCGCCGCTTGGACAGCGAGACGATCGTGTCCAGGCTGGCGACGGACGGTCCCGGATCCTCGGCCGGGGTCGTGGGCTGGGCGGTCACTGGCGAGTCTCCTGGGCGCAGGCGGTCGAAACGCTGGCATGCGGCCGACTCCCTGGGGCGCCAATTCTCGCACGACCGGCCGGAGGCGCGGTGGTGCGGGCGTGCTGAGCGGGCGGCGCGTCCCTCAGGGCGCCTTCGGCCCCGGTGACTCGTTGGGGCCGCCCGCGCCGGAACCCTGCCCGCCGTCCGGGCCGCCGGGGCCGGCGCTGGGGTTCGGGCCGCCCCCGCTCGGGGAAGCCTTGGGGCCGTCACCCGACGAGCTGGGCTCGTGGCTGGGCGTGGCGTTGGGGCCCTGGCCCGTGGGGGCGGGGGTAGCCTGCTGCCCGGAGCCCTCGAGGAGCCGGCCAACGCGCTGCATCGCTCGCTCGAGCTCGGCGACCGAGGAGCCGCCGGCGCTCAGGGCCTCGAGTTCGGCCAGCTGCAGATTCAGCCGCTCGCGCAGCCGCAGCCGCAGGGCTTCGTCGCCCGGCACCGCCATCGAGCCGACGACCTCGTCGTACGCGCCCAGGGCATCCGCCTCGGCGTTGCGGTCCCCGGCCGCGGCGGCATGCCGGGCCTCGGCCAGCCGAGCATCGGCACGATCGAGGTCCGCCATCATCCGCTCCGGCGTGCCGGCCGGCGGCAGGAAGAGGGATTCGACGCCCAACCGGGTCCGGTAGAACGGCTCGCCGGGCCCGCTCTCGGCGGCGGCGACCACTCCCGTGCCGGCGAGCGTAAGCAGCGCCACCGAGAGGGCCATGGCCAGCCGCATCCGGCGAAGCGGCCGGCGGTGCGTCGCAGGGATCGCAATCGAACGCTCGTAGCGGGCCTCGCGGAAGGCCTGGCGGCTGACCGCAAACATGCGTTCCAGGGTGGCTTCGTCGGGCGAGAGATGATCGGCCGCGGCCTCGAGGATCCGGACGGTCGCCTCCTCCTGATGATCGGACCAGCCCTCGATGGGGGCCGCGTCGGCCGAGAACCCCGGCCTCCAGGGCAGCTTCATTGCGGCACCTCCGTCGGCGCCAGCATGCGCCGCAAGGCGGCCAGGGCCCGGTGCTGGATCACCCGCACGGAGCCCTCGCTGCGGTTCATCAGGGCCGCGGTCTCGCCCGGCGTCAACTCGGCGAAGAACCGGTAGACGACCACCTCGCGCTGGTCGCCGGGCAGGCGGTCGAGGGCCGCCCGCACTCGCTCCAGGTCCAGGGATCGCAGAGCGGCTTCCTCCGGGCCGGGCTGCCCCTCGGCACTCTCCGCCAGCGCCTCGAGCGGCGCCGCAGGGTGGCTGGTCCGGTGCTGGTCGATCCAGGTGTTCCGGGCGATCCGGAAGACCCAGGCCCCGAACGGAGCCCCCTGGTGTCGGTAGTTGGGAAGCTGCTCGATCATCTTGACAAACACCTGCTGCGTCAGATCCTCGGCCAGCTCGTGGCTCGAGACCCGAAAGCAGAAGAAGCGATAGAGGCGCGCCGCAAAGACGTCATAGATGGCGGAGAAGGCCGCCTCGTCGCCCTCCCGCGCGCGCCGGACAAGTAGCTCGATCTCATCAGCCATTCATCACGTACCCGAGGCCAGTCTAGCGTGACCCGGTCGCCGCGCGTGGCGACGAGAGGGCGATGGGGCGTTCGATCGAACGCCCCATCGCGGCCCGGGAGCTGGTTCATCCTCGATCGGACGGCCGGCTTCATGGCTCTTGCAGCCGTCCTACTTGCAGTCGCGGATCTGGTCGCCGCTCTGCTTCTGCTCGCCGGACCCGGCCGGGTCGCAGTCCTGGGTCTTGGTCTGGGTCTGGGTCTGGGTCTGATCACCCTGGCCCTCGCCCTGGCCCTCGCCCTGGCCGTTCTGGTTCTGGGTCTGGGTCTGGGTCTGGGTCTGCTCGCAGCCGTTCTCGTTCTTCGGCTCGCCGCTGGCCTGAGGCCCATCACCCGCCTGGGTCTGGGCGCACTCGCCCTTCCCGTCCTGGTTCTGGATCTGCTCGCGGTTCTGGATCTGCTCTTCGGTCTGGGTTCGCGTCTCGGTCTGAACCCGGGCCGGCTGCTCCGACCCGGCGACGGACGACTGGACGGTTGCCACGGCCGCGGCCCCGGCTCCCGTCGCGACGGCTCCGCTGAGCGTGACCGCTGTGGCCACCGCCAGGACCTTCGCGAGACCGAGGCTCTCCAACAGGGCAATCATGTGGTGGTACCTGCCTTTCTGATCCGTGGCCCCCGGTGGGTTGAGGGCGCGCGAGAGAACGAACGAGGCGCAGCCGCGTTACAGCTAATTTCGATCTCGTTGGCCGCGGGCGGAGGGCGGAGTACGATGGTCGCAAGAGGTGACAGCCATGGCCGAAACGTCGGGCCGAAGCCAGCCCGAAACGGGCGAACGAGCGCTCACCGTGCTGCTCGTGGAGGACGACCCAGGCGTCGCAGGGGCGACGGCCCGATGGCTGCGCCAACTCGACTACGAGGTAATCGTCTGCGCCGACGGCAAGGAGGCGTCCGACCTGGCGGCCGCTCGAGCCGAGCCGATCGACCTGCTGCTGGCCGACGTGATGCTGCCCGGCCTGCGCGGGCCGGTGCTGGCCGGCGCGCTGCACGGCTGCCACCCCGAGGCGGCCATCCTCTTCTCCTCCGGATACTCGCCCGAGCTGCTCGGCGAGATGTTCTCCTCAACGATCGATTCGGCCATGCTGCTCTACAAGCCCTACACGGCCGAACAGCTGGCCTCCCGCGT
>CAZFLI010000097.1:0-7584 GCA_964519845.1 uncultured Anaerolineaceae bacterium
GCAGGTAGATCTGGCCGACGGACAGGTAGTTGGCGGCGCGCCAGTAGGCGTCGATGAGGCGCAACTCCTCCGCGCTGAGCGGCCCCTTCGCCGCGGGGGTGGTAGTTCCGCTGTCAGCCATGGCGCGTGTCTCCTCGTGGGTCCGGGCTGGGGCTCTCGCAGTAGTCAATCTTGCCGGAACGGGGCCGCGGTGTCAGGGCCGCTGATGACGGGCGCCGGTTGTGCGGCCGGCTCGGTCGCGACCCGACCCAGGCGAATCTGGCCAGGTAGACTTGGCGCGCCTCCAGGCAGAGGATCTGGAGCGCGGCAGAGGGCGCAGGATGAAGCGACTGTGGATCTGGTTCCGGGCGGCGCTGCCCCTGGCCGATGCGGTGGTGGTCATCGACAACGGCAAAGCCGTTGCCAGGCGGGGAGCGGTTCGATCTGGGCTGCTGTCGGAACTGACGGAAGTCGCAGCGGCCATGAACGTCGAGCAGGCCTGCATTCGCGCGAGTTCAACTCGCCTGGGGTGGCACCTGTCGTTCGTCGGGATCCCGAAGGAGTGCCGGCAGCGATTCCGAAACGTCTGGGGCGCCCACTGGCGATAGCGGAACGCGGCCGAGTGGGCGGGCGCCGGAGCGTCAGGGCTTCCAGCTGGTATAGAGGAGCGGGTCTTGGGCGTCGGCCATGGACTTGCCCGTCCACGGATAGTCGACCCAGACCTCGAAGTGGAGGTGCGCGCCGTCGGCGGCTCCGGTCGCGCCAATGGCGCCGACCTGCTGGCCTGCCTGGACGCGCTGGCCCGCCTTCACGGTGACGCCGGAGAGGTGGTTGTAGGTGGTGTAGAGAGTCCCTCCGTGCGAGATCCACACCACGATGCCGCCTCCGGCGCCGTCGGAACCCGCCTTCCTGCGGCCGGCGTAGATAACCGTCCCGCTCGCGGCTGCCACGACGGGCGTGCCCCACTTGGCCCCGATGTCCAGCCCGTTGTGCCAGTGCCGGCAGTTGCCGAACGGAGGCTCGAGGGCGAAGTTGGTGCAACCGAACCTCAGAGTCAGAAGGTGGTGGTTGGGCACGGGCCAGGCCAGCCTGTTGAGCCAGTCCTCCGGCTTGGGAGCGGAGACTGGACGCGGCATCGCCTTGTTGGCGACGCCGGGGATGATCAACAGCTGGCCGCCGGCCAGGCTCGAGCCGGGCAGGCCGTTGGCGTCGATGATTACCTGGGCGTCGATGCCGTACTCGTCGGCGATCGCGTCGATCGTGTCGCCGCCGGAGGCGGTCATCACCAGGCCGTCCATCGGCGGGATCAGCAGCTTCTGGCCGATCTTGACCAGGTTGGGGTTCGGCAGGGCATAGCTGTTCGTCCAGTAGAGCGTCGCGACCGAGAGGCCGAAGGAGTGGGCAATCCGGGTGAGGTTGTCGCCCGCACTGACCTCGTACAGGCGGAAGGTGGAGCCGGGGATCGAGACTGCCGCCCGATCCCGAGCCCCGTTCGGATCGATCGACATTGGAGTGAGCACGTAGCTGGCCTCCGGAGCGACGAGGGTCGGAGGCGGCGACGGTGACGGCGCATCCGCGCCGGGCGTAGTCGCGCCGGGCGTACTCGCGCTGGGCGTGGCCTGACTGCCGAGCGCCAGCGGCATCATTCCCACCGAGACTACGGCGATCATGCTGACGACGAGGGCTATCGCCCCTCCGAGCGGGAGCGAGCGCAGCCGGAGCGATGCGTCGCCGCGCGACGGCGGGTCCTGCGTGCTGGGGGCGTTCGGCGCGGCAGAGACCCCGGCATCGACGAGGAGGCCTTCGGTCTGCTCGGGCCGGGCCTGATTCCAACGGGCGCGGAGAGTGCCCGGCTCCACCCTTCGGGCCTGCTGCAGGTCGCGGGGCTCACTCGGAAGCCCACGACCCTCGCCCCTCAGAGAGCCGAGGTGTCGGTACCTGACACCCTTCTTGTGCGGCAAGTCATCCACTCCGTGCGGGACGTCACGGGCTGTGACGATTGGGTGCTCCTGATTCGGGCCCAGCCTCGTACAGCAGGGCGGCCCGCAAAGCGACCACGCCCGCTCTCTACCCTACCAGGCGATTGGAACCTGTGCTCATCTGGCGCTTTCCGCCCTACTCGGGCCGCCTTTCGCTCAGGCCGCGGAAGCCGTGGTAGAGCAGCAGGTCGTAGACGATCTTCAGCGAGCCGGCGATGACGAACGGCGCCCCGGCCAGGGCCACGCCCCCGATGAGCGGCGCCGCGGCCAGGGGTGCGGCGGCGGCGCCCACCGAACGGGCGATGGCCGTCACGCCGGCCGCGGCCGAGCGCTCGTCCGGGTCCACCACGGCCATGGTGTAGGACTGGCGGGTCGGCACGTCCATCTGGCTGATCGAGAAGCGAGCCAGCAGCATGGCGATGGCCAGCGGCAGGGTAGGCATCAGCGGCACGAGAATCAGCATCACGTTCGAGGGCAGGTGGGTGAAGACCATCGTCCGGACCAGGCCGATGCGCGCGGCGATGCGAGCGGCCGCCAGCGCCGACACCCCCGCCAGGAGGTTCGCCCCGAACAGGGCCGCGCCGATGACTCCCGGGTCGGCGCCGAAGCGCAGGTGGAACCAGTAGGCGATCAGGCTCTGGACGACAAAGCCGCCCCCGAAGGCATCCAGCGCGAACAGGGCCGACAGCCCGGCCACCGTCCGCTGCGAGCGATGGAGGCCGAGCCTTCGGGCGATTGTCGTGTCCTTGGGGGCCGGAGCTTCGACGGCCGGCGAGACCCGGCTGAAGACCAGCGCCAGCAGCACGGCCACGGCCACATAGCCCAGGATCACGACCCGATAGGCGTCCCCGGGCGCGCGGCCGGCGGTGACGAGGATGCCGGCCAGCGTGCCCCCGGTCAGCGCCCCGAAGGCGGTGGCAAACGAGCCGGTCAGGTTGAACCAGGCAAAGACTCCGGTTCGGCGGCCGTCCGGGATCGTCTGGGCGAGCGCCGCCTGTTCGACCGCCAGAAACGGCCCGATCTCGTTGCCGCTGGGGCTGATGACGCCGATCGTGGCCGCGATCACCAGCACCGGCAGCCAGCTGGAGGCCGCGAATCCCACCCCCGCCACGGCCATCAGCAGCGACCCCACGAGCAGTACCCGTCGCCGGCCGACGCGATCGGCGTGAGTGGTCAGCCAGAGGGTGATCGCCGCGTCGCCCAGCAGCGTCAGCGTCAGCAGCAGGCCGATCTGATAGTCGGGCAGCCCCACCGCCGCCAGATACAGCACCAGCACGACCGAAACGAACCCGTAGCCGAACATTCGAAGCCCGCGGGTCAGGAAGATCAGTCGGGCGTCGCGGTCGAGGGCCATCGACGCAATCATGCCGTAGGCGGGCATGTACTGGCTATGCTTGCGACATGGCAGAAGCCCCGGCGTCCAAGGTCAAGCTTGCTCTCGAGCGCATCCTGGCCGAGCCCAGGCCGGCCGACCTGTGGGCCCTCCAGAAGGACCTCCTGGCCATGGGCGGCGAGAAGGCCGCGAACGCCCGCGCGGTGGCGCACGCCTTCCATGACTGCCTGCGCAACCTGGACAGCAAGACGACCTCACGGGACGCAAGTCGGCTGGGGGCCGTTCTCAGTACGGCCGCCATTTCGAGCGTGGGGCTTCAGGAGATGCTGGCCCGGCAGGAAGATCCCCTCAGGCACCTGCTGGCCACCGGGGTCGCGACCGGGCTGGAAACCGGCTCGGCCGTCAAGACCGCCCAGGCCTGGGAGGTCGAGGCCCGGCTGATGTACGACGAGATGGCCTGGTTCCTCTACGGCGAGCTGTGGGAGATCTCGCGGGCCGCCAGACCCCGGATGGCGTCGGCCGAACGGCAGGCCCAGATCGATCTCCTGCTCGACCCGGTGCTGGACCCGACGGTGTCGGACAACGACAAGGCCACCCTGCTGGTCCGCCTCCTCCAGGCCGCCCTGGCGGCGCGTCTCCGGCCGATCGTCCGGGCCCGGACGCGGGCGCGGTAGGAGGGCTTGCCACGGTGGATGAATTCCCGGACTTCATGCGGAATCCCGCCAATCTCATCCGGGCGCGCGATCAGCACACGCCGGGGATTCGGGGCTACATATTCGACGGCGCGGACGGCAGCCAGCTGGCCATCTGGACGCATGTCGGCCCCGGCGTAGGCGAGTCGGGTCCGGACGTCCACGATTTCGACGAGTGGCTCATCGTGGTCCAGGGAGAGTACCGGCTGGAGAGGGACGGCCGGGGCGTGCTTCTCAAGGCGGGGGATGAGGCTTTCATACCGCGCGGCACGCCGCATGCCGGCCGGTGCGGCGACGGCGTGACCCGAACGATCCATGCATTCGGTGGCCATCGCGCGGATCGCCAGCCTTCCGCGGACTAGAACTCGAAGCGATCGCCCTCGGTGACGAACCGGACCGGGCCCGAGAAGGCGGCTTGGGCGGCGGCGAGGGCGTCGGCCCGCGAGAAGCCCATCTGGACGTGAGTCAGCAGCAGGCGGGCAGCACTGCCCGCTGAAGCGGCCTCGGCTGCGTCGGCGGCCGTCAGGTGCGAGGCGCCCGGCGGGACTGGCCCGGCCCCAAAGGAAGCCTCGCACAGCAGCGTGTCGCCGGAGCGGATCAGCGGCACGAGAGCCTCCGCCCGGCCGCAGTCGCCGGAGTAGACGAGGCCGGGGGCCGGCGGGGCATCGATGGACTCCGCCGCCGCAGACACCCGGAAGGCGTAGCTCTCTTGCGTATGGGGGACGCGCCGCGCCTCCAGCTCGAACGGGCCGATCGTCAGCACGCCCTCGGCCAGCGCTTCCACGTCAAGCGACGCGGCCGCGAAACCCGCCTCCCCGTCCAGGGCGTCGAGGCGATTCGCCAGCCCGGCCGGCCCAAGCACGCGCACCCGGCGCGAAGGCTCGAACTCGTAGCGCAGGTAGTGGCGCAGCGGCACCAGGTCGACGAAGTGATCCGGATGGAGATGGGTGATGGCGACGGCCGTCAGCGTGCTGGGCTCCAGTTCGGCGGCCAGGTTCGGGAAGGCGCCCTGCCCCAGGTCGAGCACCAGCGCCCCGTCCCCGGTGCTCACCAGGTGGCATGCCGCGGCCGCCCCACGACGATCCGTGTAGGCGGGCCCGGCGCCCAGGACGATCAGCTCCATGGCGGAAGGTTAGCGCCCGAACCGCTCCGGCAGCACGAGATCGCCTCGCTCCAGGGCTCGCTCCAGCGAGAGCCTCGAGAACCCCGCCCGGGCGACGATCTCGCAGGCCTCCTCGAGGCCGAAGGCGAACGACTCGGGCAGGTGCGCGTCCGAGCCCACCGTCACCCGCCGCCCGCCCAGCTCTCGGTACCGCTCCACCGCCCATGCCCCCGGGTACGTCTCGCCGATCCCCTGCCGCAGCCCCGACGAGTTCACCTCCAGGGCCATGCCGCTCTCCGCGAGGGCCGCCAGCAGCGGCTCGTACAGTTCGGGCGCGGAGGCGAAGGCCGCCGGCGAGAACCACGGCTTCAGCCACCGCTTGCACATGTCCAGGTGGCCCAGCGTGTCGAAGAGGCCGCTGCGGATGGCCGCCGCCACTTCGCCGAAGTAGAACTCCGTGGCCTCGCCTATCGTCTTGCCGGCCACGTAGGTCGCGATGCGATCCCAGTCGTACGGCCCGTCCGACTGGGCGTGCACCGAGCCGATCGTGTAGTCGTAGGAGTGGGTCGCCAGGTGCTCGCGGATCTGGTCTTCGTAGCGGCTCTCGTACGTCAGCTCCACGCCGAAACGAATCGTCACCCGCCCGGCCCACCGTTCCGCGGCGTCGCGCACGATCATCTCGCGCTTGCCGTAGTCGGCGTACTCGTAGGCCGGCGCGCCGGGCATGAAATCGAGATGGTCCGTGATGGCGATCTCGGGGATGCCTCGCTCCGCGGCCTGAGCCGCGTACAGCTCGAGCGGGACCATCGAATCGGGCGACAGGTCCGTATGCAGGTGAGCGTCGATCGGCAGGTCGCGCGCCTGCCCGATCGTGCGTTCGTTCGCGTTCGTGTGGGTCATTGCACAGGTCATCTTGCCGGACTCGGGCCGAGCGCGCCGCCGGCCGGCCTTCTTCGGCCGGCTGTGGCTATGATCGACTCGGCCAACGAGAGGAGGATCCGGTGCACAAGGTCAAGATCACGGTCCTGCAGACGTCCGTGAATCGGGAGCTGGTCGGCAAGTTCGTCGACCCCGGGCGCGCCGGGAAGCTCGTCCCGTGCGAGGTTCTCAAGGAAGGCCAGGAGTTCGTCACGGATGTGTACGGCGGGATGCCGGAGGGGTTCTGCGCCTGGGCCTGGGTGGACCTCTACAAGGTCCTCGTCGGCTTCATGGCCGGGGGCGACTTCGGCGAGTGGACCCACGACGGTGACACCATGATCGCCTGCTGCACCGACGGCGAGCGCCCGGTCTACTTCAAACTCGAGAAGCTACCGACAGACGAGTGAGAGGCTGAGCAGGACGCGATGACATCGAAGTGGACGGCCCGAGACATCCCGGATCTGACGGGCAGAACGGCCGTCGTGACGGGGGCCAACAGGGGCATAGGGTTCGAGATAGCCCGGGCGCTGGCCGGCAAGGGAGCCGCAGTCGTGCTGGCCTGCCGCAGCGAGGAGAAGGGGCGGGCGGCCGCGGAGCGGATCCTGGCCGAGCATCCGGCGGCCACGGCCGGCGTCATGGCGCTCGATCTGGCGGATCTTGCCTCGGTGCGCCGCTTCGCCGCCGAGTTCGCCCGGGCGCACAACCGGCTGGACATCCTCATCGCCAACGCCGGGATCATGGCCACACCGTTCGGGAGGACGGCCGATGGCTTCGAGCTGCAGTTCGGCACGAATCACCTGGGGCATTTCGCCCTGACCGGCCTGCTGCTGGACGCCATTCGGCGCGCGCCGGCGGCCCGGGTGGTGGTAATGAGCAGCGACGGCCATCGCGTCGCGAAGATGGACCTGGACAACCTGAGCGCCGAGAAGAAGTACAGCCCTCAGGCGGCCTACGGCTACAGCAAGATCGCCAATCTGCTCTTCGCCTACGAACTGGCGCGACGGCTGGACGCGGCGGGGATCGACGCAATATCGGCTGCGGCGCATCCCGGCTGGACGAAGACCGATCTGGCGGCCAACTGGCGATGGGTCCGCCTGGCCAGCCCGCTCATCGGCCAGACACCGGCGATGGGCGCCCTCCCGGCGCTCTACGCCGCGACCGCGTTGGACGTGCGGGGCGGCGACTACTTCGGTCCCCGCGGTTTCATGGGCCTGCGTGGCCATCCGGCCAGGGCCCGCTCCAGCGATCTCACCTACGACACGGATCTGGCCGCCCGCCTGTGGTCGATCTCCGAGGAACTCACCGGCGTGCGATACCTGTAGTCCGCCCGGCGGCAGGCGTGTCCGCTCGACCGTCCGCCTCCACCGAAGGGGTGTGACGGCTCGAAACGACCGACTATGATCGTGGCGTGCTCCGCGAGCAGATCTCCGGTCACTCGGCAGGGAGACTCATGAAGAAGCGGGCTCTCACGGCCTTGCTCGTCATCTCCGCCGGCTTCTCCGCGCTCGGTTGCCAATTCTCGACCGCTTCACCGGGTGCGTCGAAGGCAGACGACGTTCTGTTCCAGTACTCCACGCTGGA
>CAZFLI010000098.1:0-5809 GCA_964519845.1 uncultured Anaerolineaceae bacterium
GCCCCCTCGTCCGCATCTCGAGATCCTGCACGGCGGCCTGGAGTAGGGGAGCACCGCCGGCCCGCGCTCCACCGGGCGCCGCGGGTGTACGATCGGGCGCGCGGTTGGGGGAGTAGCTCAACGGTTAGAGCGCGGCTCTTATACAGCCTCGGTTGGAGGTTCGAATCCTCCCTCCCCTACCAGCCCTTCCGCCGACCGCGTCCGGCCGCTGAATCCCCGAGAACCTCGGTCCGCGCGCTAAAGGCATTGTTCGAGCTGACAGTCAGCCAGCGCCTCTCGAACTCCTTGTGCTGTCGCTGCTGCGGCTCTACTCGATCATGATGGATAGGGCGAGTGCCCCGTCCTCAGCCGACGCGATGTTGCGCCATGCTCTGTGCGCGACGCTCGTAAGCGCGCTATGGGCCCGCAAGTAACCACGTTCCTTGACACTCAGTTCGGCCCGCAAGGTCCGAGGCTCGACGACGAGCGCCAGTAGCCTCGCGAGGTCTCGCTCATGCTTCTCCCGGGTCGTTCGAGCGTTGGCGGCCGCGCGGGCCTTGATGACGAGTGCGCCAACGAGTGAGGGCAGCGGCAGGCTGAAGGGGCCCTCGCCGGCATCGACGTGGACGGTGCGCGATCGGCGTAGCGCCTGCGTCCCACCTATGGTCTCGAGAGTCACGTCCGGCGGTACGGTCGTTAGGTCGCGCCGGGTTCCGAGGTTGTCCGGCGCGAGCAGGTCAACAACGTCGCCGTCGCGTGTGAACCGGTAGACGATGCCCTCATCCTCGACCTTTGGCTCGAATCCCGCGGCAACCAGGCGGTCGGCTGCCCGCCGTGTCACAGTCGAGAGGGCTCGGACATCGACGACGGCGTCGACGTCAGCGGTTACTCGGCCGACGGCGCCCCCGAGTTCGATCTCGATGATCGCGACCATCTGGCCCCCGATCAGAACCCATGGCAGGCCACGCATGATCTCGCCGACTTGGCGTGTCAGCCGCCAGAGCTCGACTTCGGCGTTCGAGGCTGGCGTGACGTGGATCGTCGGCTTGTCCACTCCCCCTCCAGTCTGGCAATCAACGTCTGACCAACCTCGCGGCTGCGCGGATCGGCGTCGTCAAACAGGTCGAGCGCGATGGCCGACAGTGGCGCGTAGCGACGCCCTTCCAGCCAGGACAGGGACGAAACCACTCGCAGAATGACGTTCGGATCCCGGCTCTGCCTCAAATGGTAGCGCCCCAGTAGGGGCTCTACGTCCGGTTGGGCTACATAGCCGTCGAGCGCGTCGCTGGCAAGCAGTCCCAGTCGCAGATCAGTGGCTGCGGTCGGGCCTGACCAGACGATCGCAGCTTCCTTGCGGAGCGCCCCGAGCTCAGAGGGATGCGCCCTCAGGTGAACGAGACTGGCCCGAGCGCTCAGTCGCGCCCGCAGACCCGACAGTCCGTGGGCGTCCAGCAACTGGCGCATCCGGTAGCGGGAACGGCGATCGAGCGATGAGGCGCCCTCGCCGGCCGCGAGCAGGATCAGCCCCCACGCGTCGAGCTCCGATAGGCGTCGGCCCGCCCTCGGTGAGGACACAGCCCGACGTTCGACAGACTCGGCATCGATGAGAAGAGTCCGCTCCCCTATCCGCCTGGCTTTCAGGTCCCCGGATTTGATCAGAGCACGCACCCGCTGAGGCTTGACCCCCAGTCGTTCTGCGGCGTCAGATACCGTGAGATCTCGTCCGAATCTATCTTCGTGTGAGTTGTCTTGTCTGGAAGTGGTCCTATCAATCATTGCGTTATCACTATAGTTGATAGGACACGGATCGGGAATGCAGAATGGCCTACCGATCAACAGTCGGTTCTGCTACTGGCCATCATGCTCAGGATGATCGGGCGCAGTTGATCAGCAGGATGATCAACGACACGATCAGCACGATGATGGTCACGAGGGCGATCACGATTGGATGCCTGGACGCCCTTCGCATAGCGTCAAGGACCGCCGGATCGCCCCGACCGGCCGGTTCGCATTCCGGCCACTCTGCTCTACCAGCCCTTCCGCCGACCGCGCGATCCTCTTCGCTCCGCTCGTCCCGGCCCGCAATTCGGCCTCCCGGTGACGCCTGCTGCGCCGTAGGATGGCACCCAACCGATGGACGAGCAGAAGAGGATCGTCACGAGATGAGTGCCCGCCCTCCCCGGAAGCCGGTGACCCTGAAGTCGGCCCAGGCGGCCGCGATGGCCGAAGCGGCTGCCATGGCCGAGGCGGCCGATGTCGCGGACGACGCCGATGAGGTTGAACCGACAGCGGCAGGGCAGCCGGCCGCCGCGGCCGCCGACGCCGAGATGGCAGACGAGGCCGAGCCGCAGGAGGCTCCGCGCTGGGCCGCACCGGCCGTGCCGCCACCGCCGACCGCCAAGTCCGCCGCCGGCAAGAAGCCCGCCGCCGCCAAGTCCGCCGCCGCCAAGTCCGCCGCCGGCAAGTCCGCCGCCGGCAAGTCCGCCGCCGGCAAGAAGCCCGCGTCCCGACGCGCCGCGGCCGCCGCGCCGGTGCCTGCAGTGGCGCCCGCGCCCGTGGCGCCCGTCGTGCCGGTGGTTCCCGCCGTCGCCCGCAAGCCCTTGCTCTCCCAGAGTTGGATCAACACCCTGGCCGTGGCTGCGGTCATCGCGGCGGTCGTCTTGGGTGGAATCGGTCTGGACTCCGTCCTGGCCGCGCCCAGCGCCGGTGTGGTCGACCTCGGGGCCGGGGTGACGATGACCGCCGTTCCGGGCTGGGCCAGGGACGAGACCGAGACGGGCTACGTCAGGCTGCAGAAAGGTTCCGTGGTCATGGCCGTCGCGGCCCAGCGATCCTCGGCCGAGCTGTCCGACGTGCTGGCCACGGAGAAGGACGCCCTGCGCTCGGAATCGGCCGAAGTCGCCTTCGGCTCGGACGAGTCGGGGACGATCGGGGGTCACAAGACCAGGATGGTCGTCTTCACGGCGATCCTCGACTGGGGCACGGCGGACGGTGAGATCGTCTGCCTGTCGGTCGACGGCCGCGTTGTCGTTGTCGAAGCGTGGGCTCCGCAGGGTTATCTGCAGGGCGGCGAGGACGATATCTCGACCATGATCAGGAGCATCGGGGTGGGACAGTGAGCGCCTCCGCCGGCCCCGCCCTCCCGATTGCCCCGCGCTGGGGCCGCCAGGCCTCGTTCATCCGGCCCAAGCAGCCGGCCTTCTGGCTGTTCCTGGGCCTGCTTGCCATCGGCGGCTACATCTTCTTCGACGAGCAGGCCTACTTCAGCGAGTTGCCCACGGCTCTCTCGCTCTCCTGGGTGCTGGTCCTCCTCTACGCCCTGCCGGTCTTCTTGCTGGTGAACCGGCTCGATCTGTTCGAACGCGAGCCGAAGCTGACGCTGCTGGCCGCGCTGCTGTGGGGCGGCGTCATCGCCACCAGCCTGGCCGCCTACGCCAACGGCGCCTGGCTCTCGGTCATCGGGAAGGTTGCGCCGCTGGACTTCACCGCCGAGTGGGGGCCGGCCCTCGTCGGCCCGGGCGTTGAAGAGACCCTCAAGCTGCTGGGAATCATCACCCTCTTCCTCATCGTGCCCGACGAGTTCGACGGGGCAATGGACGGTTTCGTCTACGGAGCCATGATCGGCCTGGGCTTCACGGTGGTGGAGGACGTCTCGTACTTCATCCACGCCGCCGTCGCTTTCGGCAACGCCTCGGATCAGGTCGGGCCGGTCCTCGACATGTTCATGATCCGCGTCATAGCCGGCGGCCTGTACACGCACGTTCTGTTCACCGGCATCGCCGGAATCGGCTTTGCTTACTTCGCCAAACACAGGCATGCCTCGGAACTCAAGCGCTGGATCGTGCTGGTCGGTTGCGTCGGCGCCGGTGTCGTTGCCCACGGGGTTTGGAACTCGCCCTGGATGCAGACTCTGCTGCAGCTCGAGCCGGGCGCCACCGAGCCGAGCGCCTGGCAGTGGATCCAGTACGGCGCGGTCAAGGGCCTGCCATTCCTGATGCTGCTGGTGGTCCTGGTCCTGCTGGCCACGAAGAGCGAGGAGAAGAGCTTCCGGGCCATCGTCGCCGGCGAGCCCGATGCCTCGGTCATCACCGAACCCGAGATCAAGGCCCTGCGCAGCCTGCTGTCGCGAAGGTCGGCCAGGGCCGCGGCGGGGCGGCTGCGCGGGTCGAGAGGATCCCGACTCATGGGCCAGCTCCAGGCTGCCCAGATCGAGTACGCACTCGTCCGCAGCCGCGTCGATTCGGTGGCGGATCCGGCCCTCGATGCCCAGCGGCTCAAGATCCGCAACCTGCGGCAGCAGTTCGAGGCGCTGCCGATCGTCCAGGCGCCCAGGCCGGCGCCCAGGCCCGCGCCCACCCCGGCGGCCGCCACGCCGGCGCCGGCTGCGAAGGTCGTCGCGAAGGCTGCCGCCAGGACGCCCGTGACCGGGGCTGCCAGGGCCGGGGCGGCGAGCGGCGCGGCGAGCGGCGCGGCGAGCGCCACAACCGCCACCGCCACAACCGCCACCGCCGCCACAACCGCCACCGCCGCCACAACCGCAGCCGCTGCCGCGAAGCCGCAGACGGCGGCGAAGCGTCAGCCGAAGGCCGAAGCGAAGACCGCCGGAGGGGCCGCCGCCCGCCCGGCCAGGGAGCCGGCCCCGCCTCCGGTCGCCGCGTCCGGCTGGGCACCGACCCATCTCGTTCCCCCGGGCGGCATGGCTGCCTGGAACGCTCCGGATCCGTCGCGCCAGCCAACCGTGAACCTGCCGGAGCGCCTCGAGCTGGTCGTCGATGAGCGCGCCGGGGCGTGGGCCCACGTGAGAGCCGTCAACGGCTGGCGAGGCTGGGTCGACGGGCGCCGCCTGATCAGCAAGGGCTAAGGTTCGGCCGCAACGGGTCACTCGCACCGGACTCACGAGGGCATGCGGGCGGCGAACCAGGGCGCCGTGGGCGAGCCGGGCCATGCCCCCCATGACGGCCGTACCATTGCCCGCACACCCTCTGGGTCCCATTGTCGGGAGCATGGCGCGCGAGCGCCCGGCGGAGGTTGGAAATTGACTGAACGGCGCAATCGCGTGCTTCGTACGAAGGGCGAACGGGCCTTGCGGCCCGCGTCGCCGGTAGCCGCTGTTGCCCGAATCGGCTCTCCGTCGCACTCCCGGGGAGCCGGCCGTGTTCGATAAGGCGCGCCGCGAGTCGGGCGAGGAGCAGGCTCCGGCGCAGCCGGACACCGCGGCCAAGGCCAAGGCCGGGGCCGGGGCCGGGGCAGATCCCGCCAAGGGCGTGGAGGCCGTCGCCGGGCCCACGTATCAGCCCGTCGACGAGGCGCTGCTGCCGCGCTGGCGCCGCCCGTCGCTGCAGCAGGCCCGCCGGGCAGACCCGCTCCGCAATGTCAAGGATGCGCCGACGCTGTCCTTCGAGGCGCCCGGAGCCGTGCCGGCCGGCCAGTACGAGCGGCGCCGTATCCGCTACCGGCTCGTCCGACTGCTCGACAGCCCCGACGAAGTCCGGGCCTCCGAGATCGGGCTCATCGACCGAGGCGACGAAGTCCAGCTGCTGGAGCGCTACGGTGTCTACTGGCGCGTCCTGTGCCCGGATGGGCGGCAGGGCTGGGTCCATCGCATGACGCTTGCTCGGCCGGCTGAGCCGCAGGCCGGCGCGGCCGAGGACGATCCCGCTCAGTCGGACGAGGCGGGCGACCTGGACGAGCCGGAGGCCGAACCGGAACCGGCCTTCGTCGCTGCGCCGGATCCCGCCGTCGACGGGCTCCTCGAGGCCTACATCAAGGCCCGAACGGACCAGTCAGACGGAGAGCCCGAACCGGAACCGGCGGCAGCCGAGGCGCCCGA
>CAZFLI010000098.1:5909-7453 GCA_964519845.1 uncultured Anaerolineaceae bacterium
CGGACCAGTCAGACGGAGAGCCCGAACCGGAACCGGCGGCAGCCGAGGCGCCCGAAGCCGAGCCCGAACCAGAACCGGCGGCAGCCGAGACGCCCGAGCCCGAGCCCGAACCGGCCGCAGCCGAGCCCGAACCCGAACCTGAACCCGAACCGGCCGCAGCCGAGCCCGAACTCGAACCTGAACCCGAACCGGCCGCAGCCGAGGTGGCCGAGCCCGAGCCCGAACCGGCCGCAGCCGAGGCGCCCGAACCGGCCGCAGCCGAGGCGCCCGAACCGGCCGCAGCCGAGACGCCCGAGCCCGAGCCCGAACCGGCCGCAGCCGAGCCCGAACCCGAACCTGAACCCGAACCGGCCGCAGCCGAGCCCGAACTCGAACCTGAACCCGAACCGGCCGCAGCCGAGGTGGCCGAGCCCGAGCCCGAACCGGCCGCAGCCGAGGCGCCCGAACCCGAGCCGGAAGAGGCCGCAGCCGAGGCGCCCGAGCCGGAACCCGAACCGGCGGCAGCCGAGCCCGGCAAGCCGGTCATCGTGCCGGCCCCCACAACGGGGCCGATGCTGATGGCGCTGGTCCGTGACGGCCTCGAGCGGGCCGGCTACTACAGCGGATCCTCGGCGGCGACGCCGGCTATTCCGATCAGCCGGGGGCCTGGGAGCGAGCCCGCGAGCGGGAGTTCGGTCGAGCTCTCCTAGGAGCTTCGCGCCGCAGGATCAGCACGTGCTGATGGACGATGTTGGGGACGAAGGAGTGAGGGTAGCCGTAGGGCCGCAGCCGAGACCCGGCCTGATGCCAGATCACATCGCCCTTGGCGATGAGCCCGGCGCGCCCGGCGCGCGCCGCCAGGTCGGCGCCGGTGAAGATGTAGCGCCCATCCTGGTATGCGTCGCGAACGATCACGGCCGCATATCGCTCCGGTCGGAGCACTCGGGCGAGCTGCCCGAATACCGTCTCCATCCGATCGAGGAAGGTGCCGTAGTCGGCGCTGTTGGCCAGATCGCCGGCGTGGTCCGTCACCATCGAGTAGTCGGTCCGCCGGTTGGCGTGCTGCTCGGCCAGCTTCCCGCCGGACATGGTGATCGGCAGCTGAATGTTGTAGGGCGGATCGGTGGCCACGAAATCGACACTCTCGTCGGCCAGTCCCGGCAGTACCAGCAGCGCGTCGCCCAGGCGCATCTCGAGGCCCGAAGCATCGAAGCCGCGCTCACCACCCGGGTCGGCCGGGCCGAGGTCGGCCAGGAGCGGCCCCCGCCCGTCCCGTTCGGCCGCGAGATCCGCCACCAGGGCTTCGTAGAGCTCGACCCAGCGCCGCTCGATCTCGATGCCGAGCGCCCGGCGCGGCCCGCGGGCAACAGCTGCCCCGAGGAGGGTGCCGCCCACACCGGCGAAGGGATCCAGCACCAGCTCGCCGCTGGTGGTGAAGAACTCGATCAGACGGGCCATGAGGCGGGGCGGCTTGTTGGCGCCGTGGCCGCGCCGGCGGTCGTGGCCAAGTTCGGATGGGTAGGCCGTGCCCCAGACCGACTTGGTGAAGTACAGCCACTCCTCGC
>CAZFLI010000099.1:0-4032 GCA_964519845.1 uncultured Anaerolineaceae bacterium
ACGTCGGCCCGCCCCCGCCCCCGCCCCGCCCCAGCCCGGCCCCGCGCCGCGCTCCGCCCCCGCGCCGCGCCGGGTGGCTGGCTGCCGCGCTGCCGCCGACGAGCCCGCCGGCCACCACGCCCGCAACCGCCACCCCTATCGGGCCGGCCGACTCGCCGGCCAACCCACCGCCGAGTTCCGCCGCGCCGGCGGCGGCCACCACGCCGAGCGCCAGCCAGACCGGTCGCGACGGCACCGGCTAGTCCACCGTCACCAGCGAGCGCATCTTCTCCAGCGTGGAAGCGGCGACGATCTTGCGCGTCACCAGTTCGTCGACCGAGGCGAATGGCTTCTCCTGCCGGGCAGTGATGATCTTCTGGGCCGTCACCGGCCCGACGCCCGGCAGCGTGTCCAGTTCCTCGGCCGTGGCAGTGTTGAGATTGACCAGGCCGCCCGCGGATCCGCCCCCCGTGCCGGTGCCGTTTGCGGCGTCCTCCCCCCGCCGCGGCACCCGGATCAGCTGAGCGTCCTGGAGCTTCGAGGCCAGGTTGAGCTGAGCCTCGGCCGCCCGCGGATCGACGTCGGCCGAGTAGCCTCCCGCCGCCTCGATTGCGTCCGCGACCCGCGATCCGGCGGGCAGCTCGTACACACCCGGGCGGAGGACCGCGCCGGCGACTTCCACGACCACCAGCTGGGGAGTGGTCGATGCGCCGCTCGAGCCTGCTGCGGCGGCGCTGGCTCCCGCCACGTCGACTGCGCCTCCCTGCTGAGCAGCCGTGAGCAGAGCCACTCCCAGCGAGCCGGCGATGAGCGCGGCCGCGGCCAGCAACAGGACCTGTCCCTGATGCTGCGGAGCCCGATCTTCCTGCGGCTCAACAGCCCCTGCGCTCTCGATCGCCCGCCAGGGCGCGTTCGGATCCATCGGCTTCTCCGATTTCGACGTGTTCGGCGGGTCTGCCCGACACGCTATCGGAGGCCGCTTATCTGCGGCTCACGCGCGGATCACTCCTGGCTCACCCACGCCCGCCCGCGCCGCCCGTTCGCCCGCGCCACACACCCTCGCCGCCCGCCCGCGCCGCTCGCTCGCTGTGCCCGGAACATGGACAGATTCCAACCCCCGAAGCACGAGTCTGGAACGGGCCGGCGATCTCGCCCGGTCCGTGGCTCAGGGGGGCGCGGTCCGAGCGTGGCCGGGCGGCCAACCGGCCTGCCGTGAGCCCTTCCACGCCGCGAACCGCGCGTTGGACGGCCCGCGAGGCGGACTCGCGCTACCCCGATTGGCATTTGTCCAGATCGCGCCCCGGCCCGCGCCCCGGCCCGCGCCCCGGCCTGCGCCCGCGCCCGCGCCCCGCGCCCGCGCCCCGCGCCCGCGCCCGCGCCCCGGCCCGCGCCCCGGCCCGCGCCCCGGCCCGCGGCCCGGCTCGCGCCCCGCGGTTAGGGGGCCCGCTTAGCAACGTCCTTCAGGTACTCGTCGATCTCCGGCACGGATCGCAGGGCCTTCTCGAAGTACTCGTTGACCGCCTTGGACGCCGCCTCCTGGACGCCGGCCATGTCTTCGGCCCTGTCCGCCTCGGCGGCCCGGCGGGCGACCGCGTCGCGCAGGCGCAGCAGGTGGCCGACCATCTCGGCCTCCTCCGGCCCCTCGAGCGCCTGGATGGCCGACATGATCAGCTTGTCCACCTGGGCGACCATCGTCTCGGCCTTGAAGTCCTCGCCGGAGTTAGCTGCGTCGTCGAGCGTCCTGATCAGGGCCGACACCTGATACAGCGCCGTAACCGGCTCGTCGAACAACTCGCGAATGAATGCTGCCTCGGCGTAGTGGCCGTTCATGCGGAAGACGTTGTAGAGGCGCCGCGCCACCTTGCCGTAGTTGGGATCCTTGACCGAGTACTTCCAGACCTCGTGCTCGAGCGCCTCGACGTAATCGTCGACCGAGTCGGCCGACAGTTCCTTGACGAGCTTGGTGAATATCGGGACCGACTCGGCCTCCAGGTAGACTTCCTGGAAGTAGGGGTCCATGAAGCCGTCCAGCGGCACGATCGTTCCGTCGGGGGCCTCCCAGGTGGGATCGAGCACGTTGCTGGCGTTGGCCAGCTTGCCGCGCGCCGGGTCGGAGATGACCCAGTCGAGCTTGCACCAGCCCGGATCGCCGGTCGCGTCGGCCCAGGTGTAGGTCTTCTTCGTGCCGTCCAGCAGTTCGACCTCCATCTCGCCGGCCCGGACCTCCTCCAGCGTCCAGGACATCGGCGATCCGACGCCGACCGGCTTACCGCCCTTCTTCGCTTCGACCGGATGCGAGCCGAACTTGACCTCCCACAGCCGATGCCCGGGCCCGGACGCCGTCGCCAGCGCCTTCTCTCGGATCATGGCCGCCAGGATCGAGCAGGCCTCCTCGCGGGTGGGCGCCTTGATGTGGATGCGCTCGAAGAAGTCGCAGTCGGCGGGGTAGGTGTTGATCTTGCTCTGGGCGGCCGAGCCGGAGATCGAAAGCGCCGTCAGGACCTCGGGCGGCCGGTCCTCGAAACCGACGATCGGGGCCATCTCCCGGAAGCGCGCCAGGTCCTCGGGCTTGAAGTCGAGCATGGTGACGCGGTGGCCGTAGACGCCGGTGTTGACGTCCACGACGAGATCGCCGCCGGCCGACTCGCTGGCCATCGCGGCCACCCAGTCCTCGGCCTCCTGTTCGTCGATCTCGACGCCCAGCCGCTGGGCCGATTCGATGACCCTGGCCACGGCCTCCGCCCGATCGGCTCTCGATGCGCCCTTGCCCGATTCCATGGCGGCTCCTCCTGAGCGGTGCGACGATCTTCGATGTGGGGCGATTGTACGGTCGCGGTCAGCCGGCCAGCGTCTCCCGGATAGCCCGCAAGAGAGTGTCGGTGGCGTAGGGCTTGGCCACGAACGCGAATTCGCCGGCGGTCCCGCGCCGGGCCATCTCCTCGCTGTAGCCAGAGGAGAAGAGCTCTCGAATGCTGGGTCGCATCGTCCGCACCACGGCGGCCGTCTCGTGGCCGCTCAGGCCGGGCATCACCAGGTCGCAGAAGAGCAGGTCGATGGGGCCGGGGTGGCTCTCCACGATGGCCACCGCCTCATCGCCGCTCGAAGCGCCGAGCACTGTGTAGCCGTTGCGCTTGAGGAGCTGGGACACGAACCCCAGCACGGACGGCTCGTCTTCCACGACCAGCACCGTCTCATGACCGGGCTCCGATTGGGTCCGCGGAGCCTCACAGGCGGACTCCTCCGTTTCCTTGGTCACCGGCAGATCGACAGTGAACTTGGAGCCCTGACCGGGAGCGGACTTGACGCTCACCAGGCCGCCGGACTGGCGGACGATGCCAAACACCGTCGCCAGGCCCAGGCCCATCCCCCGGCCGACCATCTTGGTGGTGAAGAATGGCTCGAATATGTGCTCGATCGTGGTCGCGTCCATGCCGCAGCCCGTGTCCGTGAAGGAGAGGCGGGCGTGCTCGCCGGGCTGGATGCCGCGGTGCTCGGTCGCGTACTTCGCGTCGAGCACTGCAGCCTCGGTGGCAATCGTCAGCCGGCCTCCGGTCGGCATGGCGTCCCGGGCGTTGGCGGCCAGGTTCACGATCACCTGCTCGAGCTGGCCGCGGTCGACCATCACGCGACCGATCTTCGGGCCGGGCCGGATCTCCAGGGCGATGTCCTCGCCGATGATCCGCCGCAGCATGGGAGTGATCTGGGCCACGACCACGTTCACGTCGAGCACCTGCGGCTGCAGTACCGCGCGCCGTCCGAAGGCCAGCAGCTGGCGCGTCAGGCCGCCGGCGCGCCCGGCCGATTGGAGGATTTCGTCGAGGTAGCCGGCCAGCTCGCTGCCGGGTTCAGCCTCCGCGGCGCCCAGCTCGGCGAAGCCGGAGATGGCGGTCAGCAGGTTGTTGAAGTCATGGGCGACGCCGCCGGCCAGACGTCCGATGGCCTCCATCTTCTGGGCCTGGCGCAGCTGCTCTTCGAGTTCATGCTCGTGGGTCAGGTCGCGCAGGACCACGACGTAGTTGGCCAGGGCGCCCGACTCGTCGTTGACGGCGGTGA